>JAFQZI010000167.1 GCA_017406005.1 Oscillospiraceae bacterium
AGAAAACTTCCCGGTCAGGTACCGGATATAGCAGGTCGGATCAAACTTCCCGCAGGTGCGCTCGAGCAGTTCCATCGGCGGATAGAGCGCACTGTACTGATGGATATGTTCACGCAGCCAGGCTGTGGCAGGGGCAAGATCCCCGGAAGCAATGCTGTCCCAAACGGTGGGAACCTGCTCTTCCATCTTGAGGACCATCTGTGCGCCGTAGGCACTGCCCAGCGCGTATGAGGGGAAGTATCCGAACGCTCCACCCGACCAGTGGGAATCCTGCAGGCAGCCCTCCCGATTGGTTTGCGGGCGGATGCCGAGGTATTCCTCATAAAGATCATTCCATACGGCGGGAACATCCGACACGGCAAGGGATCCGCCGATCAGCTGCTTCTCTATCTCGTAGCGCACCATCACGTGCAGGGAATAGGTCAGCTCGTCCGCTTCCGTGCGGATCAGGGACGGCTCCGAATAGTTGATCTCTCGGTAGAACTGCTCGTCCGTCACGTCAGCAAGCTGCTCCGGGAAGACTTCACGGCAGGCCTTCAAAAGCGGAGCCGAAAATGCCTTGCTTCGGCCGATGATGTTTTCATAAAAGCGGCTCTGGCTCTCGTGCATGCTCATGGACGCACCGCCGTACAGGCAGGTGTAGTTGAACCGGTCGTCTCCGTTCATCTCATAGATCGCGTGGCCGCCCTCATGCAGCACGGAATAAATGGAAGATAAAAACGACTTCTCATGATAGTGTGTGGTGATGCGGAGGTCTCTGTTGTTAAAACCGGTGGTAAACGGATGCTCCGTTGTGCCGAGCACGCAGCGCTTTGGGTCGATCCCTTCCAGCTCCATCAGGGCATGGGCGAGCTTCTCCTGTCCGTCGAGCGGATAGGAACGGAGGGCAAATTCCTCATGCGGCCTCCGGACCTGCTTTATTTTTTCGATCAGCGGGACGATTCCTTTCCGGACAGTCGTAAAGAAGGCATCACAGGCCGTCATGGTAAGCCCTTCCTCAAAACTGTCGAGCAGGACATTATACGGCTCTTCTTCCGGATTCCAGAGTGATGCCATACGCCGGTTCGCAGCAATCAGCTTCTCCAGATAGGGGGCGAAGAGGGCAAAATCATTGTCGTTCTTCGCCTTGATCCAGACATTTGACGCTTCGCTTGTGAGCATGGAATACTGCATGTATTCCTCCGCCGGGATTTTGATGATTTTCCCGGTCTCTCTGCGGAGGACCTTTACTTCGCGCCTTGTCTGTTCATCCAGCTCATCGGCATGCTCCTCCAGCTCATCCAGCAGGCGCTGTGTTTCCGGTGAGGCAGCCAGTTCATACTCCATCTCACTGAGAACGCCCATTGTTCTCGCACGGCCCTCTACAGAGTCCTCCGGGGCGATCGTCACGCCGTCACAGTACAGGAGCCCGCTCGCATGTGACAGTGCTGCCTGTTTTGCTTCTATTTCGCGCAGCTTTTCAACGGCTGCTTCTTTTTCAAATGCCATGTTTTTTCTCCTTTTCGGTGGTTTTACTGATGTTCTGATTCTATCAAAATTATCCCGCGCTTTCAAGCCGAATGTAAAAGGTAGACTTCTTCTTCCCTTTCGTATATAATAGATGTATCTTTTTTATCACACGAAAAAGGAGTACAAACCATGAAAATAGGATTTATCGGGACAGGACATATGGGAGGTGCACTGGCAAAAGCCGCTTCCCAGAACGGAAGCAACACCCTTCTGCTTGCCAACAGGCATCCGGAAAAAGCGCAGAAGCTCGCAGAAATCATCGGCGGCACTCCCTGCGACAATCTTCAGGCCGCTTCCGAGGCAGATTATCTGTTTCTCGGTGTTAAGCCGCAGATGCTGGAGGGGATGCTGATCGGGATCGAAGATACGCTGAGAGAGCGGAAAACCCCCTTTGTTATCGTCTCCATGGTCGCAGGGCGGTCCATCGCACAGCTGCAGGAGATGCTTGGATTCAATGCACCGGTCATTCGGATCATGCCGAATACGCCTGTATCCGTCGGAGCAGGGATGATCCTCTATTGCTGCAGCAGTGAGGTATCCCCGGAAGCAGAAGACGGATTTCTCAGCGCCATGACTTTTGCCGGCCGGTTTGTCAGGATTGAAGAACGTCTGGCTAATATCGGCTCCGTGGTTTCCGGGTGTGGCCCGGCTTTTGCCTCTCTCTTTCTGGAAGCACTGGCGGACGGCGGTGTTGCCTGCGGCATGCCGCGGGACCAGGCTCTGGAAGTATCTGCGCAGATGCTGCTCGGCACTGCCAAGATGGCTCTGGAATCCCGTGCCCATCCCGGGCAGATGAAAGACGCCGTCTGTTCTCCGGGAGGCACCACCATTCAGGGCGTGCGTGTTCTGGAGGAAAACGCATTCCGCGCCGCCGTGATGGACGCCGTGATTGCCGCCTACGAGAAAACCGTTAATCTGTAACCTGGTTTATAAATAAACAAAGGTTGCATTATTGATCTGCTGTGTGCTAAAATTGGTTATGCTTCGATCCAAAAAATGCAGAAAAAGAAAGGATGACACAACATGAAGCAAACCAAACTGATCCTCGCCGTGCTGTTGATTGCAGCCATGCTTGCGGGCAGCACCTCCCTCGCCTATGCAGACAGCGCAACGGCGACAGCACAGGGTCTGGAAGAGACCGTTACCGTAACTCTCACCCTGGAAGACGGCATCATTACAGCCGTCGATGCACAGACAGACAAGGAAGACCTCACCATCGGCCGCCAGGCGCTCGAAAAACTGCCGACCGCCATGGTGGAGCAGAACACTGTCAAGGTGGATGCGATTTCCGGTGCCACCAGCACGAGCAACGCCGTCATCTCCGCTGCTACCAGCGCCTATATGGAGCTGACCGGCACACAGGTCAATCTCGACGCCTGGGCAAAAGGGATGGGCTATCTTAAGGCGGAAGACTTCCAGATGGTTACAGGCGCGGATGCCATCACCTCCGCCACGGAATCCGGCAAAGGCGGCATCAACTTCGGTGATATGGATCTCAGCGATGAGCTCAAGAGCGAGCTGCTGCTGGAGTACCTGAAGGGTGCTGAAAACAACTACCGCGAGATGTACCAGATCGCCACCGCCTACAACAATGTGCCCACCATCGGAAGCGTGGAGTATGTGCTGGATCCCGCCGATCTTTCCCTCTTCGGTTCCAGTGAAACGAACACCGCCAAGCTCAACAATATGGACCTCAATCCGCAGGTCGACCTCTACTGGACGCGCCAGATCCGCGAAGGCGATATCTGCTCCGAAGCGGTGCCTGTTCTCCCGACCTATTTCATGAGCTACGGTGTACAGTTCACCGGCACCTACAGGAGAATCGTGTTCGCAGAGCTGAGCGAGGAGGAAATTCCTGTCTTCGTCAACAAGGCACGCGTCTACTTCGCAACACTGAGCAACACTGCTCCTCTGGCAGCGCAGAGCGACGAGGATCTGTATGCCTATCTCTGCTCTTCTCCGATGAATTTCTACCAGATCGTTCCGAGCCGCATTGTTATCACCTCCCCGTGGTTCCTGAACGTGTATGACACCGGCTATTCCCGCCAGTTCATTAGCCAGGAACTGCAGGATAAGCTTGCCGCCTTCGTCGCTGAGAAGTATCCGGAAGCTGCCGGCCTTACCATGCTCGATTTTGCAACCTTCTCCGCAACAGGCCTCAAAACCCAGCAGATCATCAAATTCTGAGGAATCGATTCATACCTACCGACCGCCGGACTTTTCCGGCGGCCTTTTCTTTTATGAATACAAGAAAAATCCTTCTTGACGGTTGCCTTTTTCCTGAAATGATGTTATAGTATATCTGTCTGTTTTGAGGCAGAAATTACTTGTAATGGAGATGAACTAAGCTATGATTGAGCGTCACTTCAAATCGATGGACGGTAACAACGCAGCCGCCCACGTATCCTATGCATTCACAGAAGTAGCAGCAATCTACCCGATTACCCCGTCCAGCCCGATGGCTGACTATGTGGATCAGTGGTCCGCAGCAGGCAGAAAGAATCTTTTCGGCAGCACTGTCAAAGTGCAGGAAATGCAGGCTGAGTCCGGTGCAGCAGGCGCTGTCCACGGCAGCCTGAACGCAGGCGCCCTTACGACGACCTACACCGCATCCCAGGGCCTTCTGCTGATGGTTCCGAACATGTACAAGATCGCCGGCGAACTTCTCCCCGGTGTCTTCCATGTCACAGCCCGCGCTCTCGCATCCCACACCCTCAGCATTTTCGGTGACCATTCCGACGTAATGGCTTGCCGTCAGACAGGTTTCGCCATGCTGTGCGAATCCAACGTTCAGGAAGTTATGGACCTCAGCCCGGTTGCCCACCTCGCAGCCATCAAGGGCAGAGTGCCTTTCCTCAACTTCTTTGACGGTTTCCGTACCTCCCACGAAATCCAAAAGATCCAGGTTTGGGACTATGAAGACTTTGCCGACATGATCGACATGAAGGCTGTGGAAGAGTTCCGTGCCCGTGCCCTGAACCCGAATCATCCCACCATGCGCGGCTCTCACGAAAATGGTGATATTTTCTTCCAGAACCGTGAAGCAAGCAACCCCTACTACGAGGCAATCCCCGCAGTCGTCGAAGAGTACATGGGCAAGATCAACGAGAAGCTCGGCACCGACTACTCTCTCTTTAACTACTATGGTGCTCCCGATGCCGACCGCGTCATCGTAGCCATGGGCTCCATCTGCGACGTTGCAGAAGAAGTGATCGATTACCTCACCGCACAGGGCGAGAAGGTCGGTCTCGTAAAGGTCCGCCTGTTCCGTCCGTTCTGCCCGGATAAGCTCATCGCAGCTATCCCCGCAACCGCAAAGAAGATCGCCGTTCTCGACCGCACCAAGGAACCCGGCGCCCAGGGCGAGCCTCTCTACCTCGACGTTGTCACTGCTCTGGCAAATGCCGGCAAGAATGACATCACCGTGATCGGCGGCCGCTACGGCCTCGGCTCCAAGGATACTCCTCCTGCTTCCGTCTTCGCTGTATACAACGAACTGAAGAAGGCCGAGATGAAGCGCCAGTTCACCATCGGTATCATTGATGATGTGACCAACCTCTCTCTCGAAGAGACCAAGGCTCCCTCCACCACGCCGGCCGGCACCATCGAGTGCAAGTTCTGGGGTCTCGGCGGCGACGGTACTGTCGGTGCAAACAAGAACTCCTGCAAGATCATCGGCGACCATACAGACAAGTATGTTCAGGCCTACTTCCAGTATGACTCCAAGAAGACCGGCGGTGTCACCATCAGCCACCTGCGCTTCGGTGACAAGCCCATCAAGAGCCCGTACTACATCAACCAGGCTGACTTTGTTGCCTGCCACGTTCCTTCCTACATCATGAAGGGCTTCCCCATTGCCCGTGATGTAAAGCCCGGCGGCATCTTCCTCGTCAACAGCCAGTGGAACTTCGAGGAACTCGATCATCACCTCGACGCTGCTTCCAAGCGCTACATTGCCAACAACAATGTCCAGCTCTACATGATCAATGCTATTGACCTTGCCAAGAAGATCGGCATGGGCAAGCGCACCAACACCATTCTCCAGTCTGCTTTCTTCTCCCTCGCAAAGGTTCTGCCCGAGGCAGAGGCGATCGGCTACATGAAGGATGCCGCTCTCCACTCCTACCTCAAGAAGGGCCAGGATGTCGTTGACATGAACTACAATGCCATCGACGCCGGCGCAACCGCCTACACGAAGGTTGAAGTTCCCGAGAGCTGGAAGACCGCAGAAGACAAGGCTGCTGAGAGCAAGCACACCGGCCTTGCCAAGACCTTTGAGATGGTCAACAACATTCTTGATCCGGTTGACCGTATGGACGGTGATTCCCTGCCCGTATCCAAGTTCGTTGATCACGCAGACGGCACCTTCCCGCTCGGTGCTTCCGCATACGAGAAGCGCGGCATTGCAGTTTCCGTTCCGGAATGGAATGCCGACAAGTGCATCCAGTGCAACAACTGTGCATTCGTCTGCCCGCATGCTACCATCCGCCCGTTCGCACTCAATGCTGAAGAAGCTGCTGCAGCTCCTGCAAACACCAAGCTTGCTGAAATCAAAGTCGGCAAAGGCAAGGGTGAATATCAGTTCTGCATGGCAGTTTCCCCGAATGACTGCATGGGCTGTGGCGTCTGCATCAGCCAGTGCCCGGTAGGCGCCATCGAGATGAAGCCGCTTGAGAGCCAGGAAGATCAGCAGCCTGTATTCGATTACATGGTTGCAAAGGTATCCGAGAAGAAGGATATGGTCGCTTCCGACAACGTGAAGTTCAGCCAGTTCGCACAGCCGTATCTCGAGTTCTCCGGCTCCTGCGCAGGCTGCGCCGAGACAAGCTATGCCCGTCTCGTAACCCAGCTCTTCGGCGACCACATGATGATCTCCAACGCAACCGGATGCTCCTCCATCTGGGGCGGCCCGGCTGCCACTTCCCCGTACACCGTCAACAAGGAAGGCAAAGGCCCCTCCTGGGCAAACTCCCTCTTTGAAGACAACGCTGAGCACGGCCTCGGCCTCTACCTCGGCCAGAAGAAGATTCGCGACGATCTCAAAGCCAAGGTTGAAGCCATGATCGCAGCACCCAGCTGCTACTCCGGCCTTAAGGATGCCGCACAGGCATGGCTCGACACCTACAACGACGGCACCAAGAACCAGGCCGCTTCCAAGGCTCTGATCGCTGCTCTCGAAGAGTGCGTCAACAGCATTGACGACACCATCGGCTTCTTCAAGTCCGACGCGGCAAAGTCTGCTTTCGGTGATGCACAGCCCGAGATGCTTGCAAAGGCAGAAGCTGCCAAGGCTGCCGGCGAGACCGTCTGCACCTGCGACGCCTGCCAGCTCGGCGCTCAGATTCTTGCACAGAAAGATTACCTCAACAAGAAGTCTGCATGGATCTTCGGCGGTGACGGCTGGGCATTCGATATCGGTTACGGCGGCGTTGACCACGTCCTCGCATCCGGTGAAGATGTCAATGTGTTCGTATTCAACACCGAAGTCTACTCCAACACCGGCGGACAGGCTTCCAAGGCTTCCAACATCGGCCAGGTTGCACAGTTTGCAGCAGCCGGTAAGGAAATCAAGAGCAAGAGCCTCGCAGAGATGGCTATGACCTACGGTTACGTCTACGTTGCACAGATCGCAATGGGCGCCAACAAGGTTCAGACCCTCAAGGCAATTGCAGAAGCCGAAGCATATCCCGGCCCGTCCCTCATCATTGCCTATGCACCTTGCGAGATGCACAGCATCAAAGGCGGCATGGAGAACTGCCAGAAGGAAATGGACAAGGCCGTCAAGTGCGGTTACTGGAATCTCTTCCGCTACAACCCGGCTCTGCCCGAGAAGAAGTTCACGCTCGACAGCAAGGCTCCGGCCGATGGCTTCAAAGACTTCCTCATGAACGAAGCCCGTTACAGCCGTCTGACTCGCGAGTTCCCGGCACGTGCAGAAGTTCTCTTCGACAAGGCCGAGGCAACTGCCAAGGAGCGTTACGAGCATCTCGTCAAACTCCAGGCACTGTACGAATAATCTTAAATCGCATTTCTCAGCGGCCTCTGGAAAACCCGGAGGCCGCATTTTTCTTCTTGCAAGCCTGCTGTGCATCCTGTATAATCTCCTCAGAAAACCCAACAAACTATGATATGGAAAGGACTATATGCAAGATGCTTCATTTTGGATTACTCACCGCAATTCTGGATGGATGGAATTTTGAAGAAGCGGTCGACACCGCCGCTGAAATGGGCTTTGAATGCCTGGAAGTCGCCTGCTGGCCGGCAGGCAAGGCAGAGAGGCGCTATGCAGGCGTCTCCCACATTGATGCGGAGCGCGTGCTGGAAGATGATGCCTATGCGGACTATGTAAAAAACTACGTAGAAAGCAAGAGTATGCATATCTCCTCCCTTGCCTTCTATCCCAATGCCCTGGATTCGGATGTTGCCAAGCGGGAAGCCGCCATCGCCCACCTCAAGGCGCTGATCAAAGCATCCGCCAAACTGGGTGTAGGCATGGTAACGACGTTTATCGGCCGCGACCAGGCAAAGACTGTTGAGGAAAACCTCGAACTTGTAAAAGAAATCTGGCCGCCGATCATCGCCCTGGCGGAAGAAAACAACGTCAAGGTCGCCATTGAAAACTGCCCGATGCTCTTCGGCAAAGACCAGTGGCCCGGCGGACAGAACCTCATGTGCACGCCGGCTCTTTTCCGGAAGCTCTTTGAGATCCTCCCGTCTCCGAACTTCGGCATCAATTTTGACCCGAGCCATTATGTCTGGCAGCAGATGGACTACATCAGGACCATCTATGAGTTCAAGGATAAGATCTTCCATATCCACTTCAAGGATATCAAGCTCTATCCGGAAAAACTGGCGGAATGCGGCGTGCTGGCCTATCCGCTGGACTATATGAGCCCGAAGATTCCCGGCCTCGGCGACGTGAACTGGAGCGCATTTGTCTCTGCCCTCAATGACATCCGCTATAACGGGGATGCGGTCATTGAGGTGGAAGACAAAGCGTTTGAAGGCAGCAGGGAAGACATCCTCAAATCCATCCGCCTCAGCAAGCACTATCTCGACAACTACATCGGTTAAATCACACGGGAGGGCCTCACGCCCTCCCGCTTTTATTCAGCAAAAGATGTATTGCTTTTAAAAAATGTTCTTTGCAGACCGCCTTGTCCTCTCGCCTGTCTCGCCCCTTTCGCCCGTCTCGCCCTCGCTCTGCGCATGCAAAAGTCAGGGCGAAAGGGCAAAAGATTCCCTGTCGGAATGAACAGTCCGGCAGGGCTTTTTACTATTATGAGATCATCGTACCAATTCGGCTGCGCCGATGATGCCGAAATCCTGTTTCAGTTCGGCGAACCGGAAATACACCGGCTGCGGAATATGGTTGTAGCGGTCAAATTCTGCACGTACTCTGTCGAAAAGCAGGGGGCCGAAATGCGTCAGCCCGCCGCCGAAGACGAACAGATTCACATTCAGCATCTGATAAATGTTGAATACACAGACGCCGAGATAGTGCGCCATTTCATCCAGAACCGCCATCGCAAGAGGGTCCTCTTCCCGGCAGGCTTTCAGAAGCGCAACCCCGTCCGGTCTTTTGGACAGATCCATTTTGGTATCAAAGGAAGCCGCCTTTTGCAGTACCCTGTCGGGAATGTACTTGCCGGATGCCCAGCTCATAAAACAGCCGCGATTCCGGCAGCCGCACTCCAGCCCTTCATCCGGGGTGATCAGCATGTGCCCGGTCTCTCCCGCCCAGCCGTAGCTTCCGCGGAACAGCTCCCCGTTTAAAATCAGCCCGCTGCCGACACCAGTGCTGGCTGCCATGTAAATCATGTGGCGGCTGCCGCGTCCGGCGCCGAAGCGGTATTCCGCAAGGGCAGCGCAGTTGCTGTCATTGTCCAGTACAATCGGGACAGGCAGTCGCTTTGTCAGATAATCCCGCATGGCAAAATCCCGGATATTTTCCATGGCAGACGTCATGCAGATATATCCCTCGTCAAACAGGATAAAAGATGGCATGCAGACACCGATCCCGCTCAGATCCTCGATTTTCAAGTCCTGCTCCTGCAGCAGTGCCCGGCAGTTTTCTATGATAAGATCTGAAAACTGCGGGCCGTCTGCCTCGGCAGGTGTGGGGTGCTGCCTTCTGCAGACAAGGTTGTTTTCCTGATCGAAAAGGCCATAGGCGACTTTCGTTCCGCCCGCATCAATTCCTATTCTGTACGCACTCATTTTTATGCCTTTCTTATTCCGCTTTTGCTACGCTGATTCCGCGCCGCTGCAATGCCTGCTCTGTCTCAGCAGGGAGCAACGAGTCCGTAATCACATGCAGGGGTTTTTCCGGAAGTCCAAGCGGAACCACACCATGGCGGGTAAATTTACTGCTTTCGGTAATCACGAAAATCCGATCCGCCTTTTCCGCCATATCCCGCACAGCCTGAACACGAAGATGGTCTTTTCCCGTAAACCCGAGTTCCTCGGAATAACCGTCCACCCCAATAAAGAGCTTGTCGACATAGAACTGCGCAGCGCAGACCTTCAGAATCGGCCCGACCATCACCTGGGCATCCTTCTGAAAGTCTCCCCCGAGGAGGATAATGTTTACGCTGCTGTTGTGCCGGATATAGCTTGCTATAAAAGCACTGTTGGTAAGAATCGTAACACCAGGATTTGTTCTGGCAAGCTCCTCTGCAAACAGGGCACAGCAGCTTCCGTTTTCAATCATAACCGTCTCGCCGGGGCTCACCAGCGATGCGGCATAACGCGCAATCCGGCGCTTCTCCTCATAATGAACGGCAAGCCTGTTGTTCAGGTCATCACTGCCTCCGAAAACGGCAAACCCGTGTTCCCGGCGGATAACGCCACGCTTTTCCAGCGTGTCCAAGTCTTTTCGGATAGTAACCTGTGAGGTCTCGAGCTTTTCCGCCAGGGCAGAAACTTCCATCCGCCCGTTCTCCGCCAGCAATTCCAGAATGAGAGGTTCTCTTTTTTTCATCGTTTTCTCTTTTCTTTCGTTTCCTGTTTCAATCGTAACACAGAACCATTTGAAAATCCAGATCTATTTAAAAGAACACGTCAGCCCATACTGTAAGAAAACTTCTCTGTATTTCTCAAGGTTTTCAGGATGAAGCTGTGGAACTTCCTTCATCTCATAGGGAATACCGAGTTTTTCATATTTGCTCTCGCCCAGCTGATGAAACGGAAGGAGATGCACTTCCTTCACGCCGATCTCCGAAAGCTTTCCTGCCAGGGCCTCAGCAGCGGAGAAGGAAGCATTAAACCGCGGGATCACGGGAATTCTTGCGATCACGTCCTTTCCCGTCGTCACAGCATAACGCAGATTTTCGATAATCACATCATTATAGACGCCTGTCCCCCGGAAATGTGCTTCCCTGTCGGCATGTTTGAAGTCATACAGGAGCAGGTCAATGTGTGCAAGAAAAGCGCGAAACCGTTCCGGAGCCGTGTATCCTTCCGTCTCCGCTGCGACATGGATTCCTTCCCCATGCGCAGCATCTGCCAGAACGGATGCAAATTCTGCCTGCTGGAGAACATCACCGCCGGAGAACGTCACCCCGCCGCCCGAATGCTCATAAAATGGCTTATCCTGGCGGACAACCTGCATAACTTCTTCTACTGTATAGGTACGGCCGCAGTACGCAGTCTCATCCATTTTCTCCGTAATAGATGCAAACCGGTTCTGCGATTCCGGATTGGAACACCATTTGCACTGCAGCGGGCAGCCTTTGAAAAAGACTGTTGTGCGAATGCCCGGGCCGTCATTGATGCTGAATTTCTGTATATTAAAGATCCTGCCTGTCAGTTCCATTATCTCTTCCTCTTTCACTCACTATGTACAGCATTATAACGAATCGTGTGATATTTGTAAAGCACTATTTGTTTTATTCGTAAGTTTTTTTATTATGAACGTAATTTTTTGTTGACAGCATTCTTCCTGCAGATTATAATAATGCCAGAATGAAAAGAGTGATAAAGGAGAACTATCCATGGAACAGAAATCCTCCCGTTTCGGCACGCTGACGCCCCGCATGAAGGCTTATCGCGAGACCCTGCTCTCTGCCAGACCCCAGGTCTGTGCGGAACGTGCCATGCTCACCACCGAGAGCTACCGCTTGCATGCAGACAAACCCGTTGTGCTCCGCCGTGCCTATATGCTACAGAATATTCTGGAGAAGATGACCATCTATATCGAACCGGAAACCCTTCTTGCCGGGAATCAGGCTTCAACCAACCGCGCCGCCCCGATTTTTCCGGAATATGCGATGGACTGGGTCATCCGTGAGCTGGATGAATTTGAAAAGCGTGACGGCGATGTTTTCTATATCACCGATGAGACCAAAGAACAGCTTCGAAGCATCTATCCCTTCTGGGAACACAACACCCTGCTCGACAGGGGGCTCGCCGCAATTCCGCCGGAAAGCCGTGTGTTTTACGATCTCGGCATTATCAAAGCGGAAGGGAATATTACTTCCGGGGATGCGCATATCGCCGTAGCTTACGAAACCTTACTGCGGGAAGGGCTGAAGGCGTACGAGGCAAAAACACGCGCATGCATGGCTGCCCTTGACCTGACGGATTGCCAGAACCTGAAAAAGTATTATTTCTATCAGGCTATTCTGATCGTCATTGACGCACTGCGCGTCTTTGCCGAGCGGTATGCCGCACTGGCAGAAGACCTCTCCGAAAAGGCGGACCCTGCCCGCGCCTCCGAATTAAAAGAGATGGCACGGATCCTCCGCAAAGTGCCGTATGCGCCAGCTGAAACTCTGCAGGAGGCGGTGCAGGCGCTATGGCTTACGCATCTCGTGCTGCAAATTGAATCCAACGGACACTCTCTTTCCTACGGCAGGATGGATCAGTATCTCTGGCCATATTATGAAAAGGATCTCGCCGCAGGCCGTACGGATGAAGAACATGCCTGCGAACTGATGACAAATCTCTGGCTCAAAACTTTCACCATCAACAAGATTCGCTCCTGGAGCCATACACAGTTCAGTGCCGGCTCTCCCTTGTACCAGAATGTGACGATCGGCGGCCAGACCACGCAGCACAAAGACGCCGTCAATCCCATGTCCTGGCTGATTCTCCGCTCGGTGGCGCAGACGCATCTGCCTCAGCCGAATCTCACTGTGCGCTATCATGCAGGCCTGCCCGACGATTTTATGAACGAAGCCGTTGAGGTGGTAAAGCTCGGTTTCGGGATGCCGGCATTCAACAACGATGAAATCATCATCCCCTCTTTCATCGCGCGCAGTGTGAGGGAAGAGGACGCTTATAATTACAGCGCCATCGGCTGTGTGGAAACTGCCGTGCCCGGCAAATGGGGCTACCGCTGCACCGGTATGAGTTTCCTGAACTTCCCGAAATCCCTGCTGATTGCTATGAACAACGGTACAGATCCTCAGAGCGGCACAAAGCTGGTCGAAGGCACCGGTCACTTCCGGGACATGACTTCCTATGAAGAGCTGGCACATGCCTGGGATGTAATTATCCGCGATTTCACGCGCCACAGCGTCATCATCGAAAATGCCTGTGATATGGTGCTGGAAGAAACCGTGCCGGATGTGCTCTGTTCCGCCCTGTGTGAGGACTGCATCGGCCGCGGCCTGACCCTGAAAGAAGGCGGCGCTGTCTATGATTATATCAGCGGTCTGCAGGTCGGTATAGCCAATCTGGCGGATTCCCTTGCCGCGATCAAAAAGCTGGTCTTTGAAGAGAAAAAGCTCACCCCTGCCCAGCTCTGGGCTGCTCTCGAAAGTGACTTCGCCGGAGAAGAGGGCGAACGCATTCGCCGTATGCTTGTGAACGACGCTCCCAAATACGGGAACGATGACGACTATGTTGACCGGCTGGTAGTTGATGCCTATGACTCTTATATCGATGAAATCCGGAAATACCCCAACACAAGGTTCGGCCGCGGGCCGATCGGCGGCATTCGTTACGCAGGGACCTCCTCCATCTCTGCAAATGTCGGCCAGGGACGCGGTACTCTTGCCACGCCGGACGGGCGGCATGCCGGTGAGCCTCTTGCGGAAGGTTGCTCCCCCAGCCACGCTATGGATAAAAACGGACCCACAGCCGTTTTCAAATCCGTCAGCAAACTGCGCACGGAAGAAATCACGGGCGGAGTTTTGCTCAACCAGAAAGTAACCCCCACTCTTCTTTCCAAAGAAGAGAACAAGCAGAAACTGATCCTTCTGGTCCGCACTTTCTTCGACCTGCTGCACGGCTACCATGTGCAGTATAATGTAGTGTCCCGCGAGACCATGCTGGATGCCCAGATTCATCCGGAAAATCACCGCGATCTGATCGTTCGCGTGGCAGGATACAGTGCTTTCTTCAACGTGCTTTCCCGCCAGACCCAGGATGATATTATTGCCAGGACAGAGCAAACCCTATAGCCGTCAGTTTGTACAACTTGTGTATTTTTATCCCGATTTTCAAGATTCCTGTTTGACATTTTCCGTGAAAATTACTATACTATAGCTATCTTGAGAAGAAACTAAACGCTATGCGGAAGGAGACATCGATATGTTGAATGTTGCCGTTCTGGGCTGCGGAAAAATTGCCCAGGTTCGCCACATCCCCGAATATGCTGCCAATGAGAATGTACGCCTGGTCGGTTTTTATAACCCCACTTCCAGCAGGGCGGAAGATATGGCAAAAAAATACGGCGGGAAGGTCTATCTCTCCCCGGAAGAACTGCTGTCCGATCCCGAAGTGGAAGCCGTATCTGTCTGCTCTGCCAACTATGCTCACGCTTCCCTTACTATTGCCGCGCTGGAAGCCGGCAAGCATGTGCTGTGCGAAAAGCCCATGGCCACCACGGAAGAAGACTGTGAAGCCATGCTGGCTGCCGCAAAGAAATCCGGCAAACGCCTGCTGATTGCGCAGAATCAGCGCCTTGCAAAAGCACACGAGAAGGCGAAGGAGCTTCTGGATGAAGGATTGATCGGCAGCGTTATCACCTTCCGCACAACCTTCGGCCACGGCGGGCCGGAAACCTGGTCTATCACGCCGGGCAAAAACACCTGGTTTTTCGACAAGAAGCGTGCCGCTATGGGAGCCATGGCAGATCTCGGCATTCACAAGACGGACCTGATCCGTTACCTCCTCGGAAAAGATGTCGCCCGCACCACCGCACGCCTCACGACGCTGGATAAGCGCGGCCCGGATGATGAGCTGATCGATGTGGATGACAATGCCATTTGCATCTATGAGATGGAAGGCGGAGCAATCGGAACCATGACCGTCAGCTGGACGTATTACGGAGCGGAAGACAATTCCACCATCCTCTACGGTACAAAAGGCATCATGCGCATCTATGACGACCCTGCACATTCCATCGTAGTCAAACTCGCCGACGGCACGGAAAAGACCTACGATGTGGAACAGATTCAGACCAACGACAACCAGACGGCTTCCGGCGTCATTGACGAATTTGTCGCCGCTGTGGAAGAAAACCGGTCGAGCATCCTGGATGCAGAAGGCGTCATGAATTCCATGAAGGCCGTTTTCGCCAGCATCAAATCGAGCGAAACCGGAGCTCCGATAACTGTTTAACGGTAATAACTGTAAATCCAGTTGTTATAAAAAATCTATATTTGGAGGAAGATTATGAAGAAAATTCTCGCAATCGCACTCGCACTCTGCATGGTATTCGCCCTCTGCGCTGTATCCGCATCCGCTGACGGAAAGACCATTTATGTTCTTGGTCCTACCCCTGACCATGGCTGGACGGCTCAGGCCGGTGCCTACGCCCAGGCAAAATGCGAAGAGATCACCGCTGAAGGCACCTACAAAGCTGTCTACATCCCCGCATCCTCCGGTGAAGAGCAGGTTGACCAGATTAACACCATCGTTGCAAACGGCGATGCCGCTATCGTTGTTATGATGGCTCTGGATGATTCCGCTCAGGCTGGCCAGGAAACCCTCTACGCAGAAGAAATCCCCTTCATCTCCTTCGACCGTATCATTGAAGCCACCGAAGCTTACGCTGCTCTGAACTACTCCGGCAACAACTGGGAGTGCGGCGCCGGCATTGCTTACTGGCTCCAGAAGAACGGCATGCAGCCGGGCGACACGGTTGTTGTCCTCTACGGTGATAACGGTACCGTTTGCTCCCGCCGTCAGGAAGGCTTTGAGCAGTTCCTCCGCGGCGAAATGAAGTACTCCGACCTGAACGCCGGTGAGTTTGAGACCACCCAGGTCTGGGAGCAGGCAGACATCGACAACATCTTCAACGGCTACACCGTCGTCTGCAACTGGTCCGCTGATGGCGCTTACGGCTATATCGAGCAGAAATTCGATGAAATCGTAGCTGCTGCCAAAGCAAATACCGGCAAGCTCTACATCTACTCCATGGACGACGAGATGACCTTTGGTGTTCTCAATTACCTCCAGGCAGGCGCATCTGCAGAGACGCTCGCTGATACCGAAGCTCTCGAACTCTACATCTCCGCTATCGGCGGTATGCAGGAACTCTACAATGTCATGGCCGGTACGGATGAGAAGAGCGAACTCGCTGAAAAGTACTTTGATGACATGATGTCCGTCTCCTTCAACCCGAAGATGATGCAGTCCGCTATCCAGTTTGGTGTTGACTACGTCAACGGCAACTGGGACTTTGAGACCGGCTCCGGTTCCTATGAGCCCGTCTTCATCGTTGACCGCACCAACGCTGCAGAAGTAGAAGGCTTCCAGGGTCACTGATCCTTCTAATTCTCTGCTTCTCTGAGGAAAAAACAACCATGCGGATGCAGGCCATTCCTGCATCCGCACCCTTTATGATTTTTTACAGTTATTACACCATTCCTCCAGTATCACAACAAGTATTAAACCGCACACAAATTAAGGGAGACCGCGTTTATGACAATCCTTGAGATGAACCATATTTCCAAGGCATTCGGCGGAGCAAAAGCCCTCTCAGATGTTCATATTTCCGTGGAAAAAGGCGAAATTCACGCACTTTTAGGGGAAAACGGAGCAGGGAAAAGCACCCTGATGAATATCCTGACAGGCGTACTTCCTGCCGATGAGGGCTCCATCACCTTCCTTGGGAAACAGTATCCAAGCCCTACCATCCAGCAGATGGAGGCTGCAGGCATTGCCTTTGTGCATCAGGAGCTGAATGTCATCAATGACCTCTCTGTTTCTGACAATATTTTTCTCTGCCGTGAGATCAAGGACAAGCTCGGCCTGATCGACCACAAAGAACAGCTCAAGCGCACACGACAGCTGTTTGACAATCTCGGAGTGGATATCAATCCGACCGTCATGGTTTCCGAGCTGAAAACGAGCGAAAAGCAGCTTCTGGAAATCTGCCGTGCACTGTATGCAGATGCCCAGCTGCTGATTCTCGACGAGCCGACGACTTCGCTCTCCAACAACGAAATCGATCACCTCTTCGGCATCCTCCGCAAACTGCGTGATCAGGGGAAATCCTTTATTTTTATTTCCCATAAGATGCCTGAGGTCTTTGCGATCTCTGACCGCTATACGGTATTCCGCAACGGCGAATTCGTCGCTTCCGGAAATATCAGCGACACCAATCCGCATGAAATAACCTCTTACATGGTCGGCAGGCAGTATGCGGATGAAAAAGTCTATGAATCCCGCCCCCTCGGTGATGTGATTGTTAAGCTCGAAAACTACACCGGGGAAGGATTTGAAGATATCAATCTGGAAGTCCGGCGCGGAGAAATCATTGCCTTTACGGGCCTGGCAGGCTGCGGTGCTTCCGAACTGATGCAGACGATGTTCGGGGCCCTTCCTTCGACCGGCGGCAGCTTTTCCGTCAACGGGAAAATGCTGGACGGTTCAATCGTCAGCTTCATGAAAAATTCCGTCGCCATGCTTCCCTCCAACCGGAAGGAGAATTCCGTGGTGCCTGACATGAGTATTATGGAAAACTTCTATCTGGCGGAGCATGAGATTTCCAAACGGAAAAAGCCTTTTATCAACATGAAAGAAGAGCTCGCCCGCTATTCCGCCCAGAAAGAAGCGCTCCGCATCAAGGCGGGAGATTCCTCTGACAGCATTTCATCCCTCTCCGGCGGAAATCAGCAGAAGGTCTTTCTGGCAAGATGGCTGAACATCGGGGCAGATCTTCTCCTCTTTGATAACCCGACGCAGGGCGTTGACGTCGGAGCGAAGGAAGAAATATACAAGCTCATCCTCAGCTTTGCACAGCAGGGAAAAACCGTTATCATCAACACCCTAGAAATTCCTGAAATTCAGAAAGTTGCAGACCGCTGCGTTGTTTTCTACGAGGGTAAAATCGTAAAGATATTCGAGCACAACGAAGTGAATGAGCACAACGTTATGATGTATTCTACCAATGCTATTGAGACAATTCGGGAGGCACAGAAACCATGAACAACAGTTTCGGAAAAAGACTGGGCAGAGTCTGGAGCCAGTACAGTTACATCTTTGTCCTGCTGATTATCATGATCGGCTACGCAATTACCATCCAGTCCAACGGCAACACCTTTAAATTCAGCCATATAGCAGCCATTCTCGGCAGCCAGAACACCTGTATCGTCGGAACGATCGCATTGGGCATGGCCTTTGTCATCATCACCGGACAGATCGATCTTTCAGTCGGCTCCTCTCTGGTTCTGTGCACAGGCGTCACCATTGTTGTGTTCAATATGACGGGCTCTATCATTCTCATGATCCTTGCCGCACTGGTGACCGGTGCTCTCTGCGGGCTCATCAACGGGCTGCTGGTCGGACTCGGCAAAATGCCTCCTTTCGTTGTTACGCTCGGCACGATGCTGATCTACCGTTCGCTCACCCTTTCTGTCGTGCGTAAGATTGACCCTGCTATCAGCGGATCCTCCTCCAGCCAGTTCGCCATGATCAGCAAAAAGGTCAATTACAACTTCCTAAGGATGAAGTTCGGGACCGGCAAGCTGAAATTCGGGTCTTTCTCTATCCCGTACATCTTCTTTGTTTTCCTGCTTGTAGCTATTCTGCTGATCATTGTCTCCCGAAAAACCAAGTACGGCAAGAGCGTCTATGCAGTCGGCTCCAATGAAAAGAGTGCGCGTCTGGCAGGCATCAATGTCACATGGGTGAAGATTTCCGTGTTCGTCCTTACCGGCGTGCTGGTAGGCATCGCTTCTATTCTCCAGGCATGCAAGATCGGCAATGTCACACCGGCTTCCTCCGGCCAGAGCTATGAGATGTACGCCATCGCCTCTGTTGTGCTGGCAGGCGTCAGTATGGCGGGCGGCAAGGGCAATATGCTCGGCGTTATTTTCGGCGCACTTTCCTATACGACGATCAACTTTATCATTGTCTCCATCCCGGGGCTCAGCGTCGATATTCAGGATACCTTCCAGGGCCTCGTGCTGATCATTGTTATTCTGATCCAGACAGCAGGCCCGGCCATCAAGGAGAGCTTCCAGCGTTCCAGAAAGCGCCGCCTTGCCTCTGCAAAATAAGGATTCCTTCCCACAAAACTTTACAGGACAAAAGGACAAAACTCATTTCGGGTTTTGTCCTTTTGTCCTCTTTGTAAACAGAATCTGTGACAGTTCTGTGATACTTCTTATGTTATTTTCGTCAGGAGACCTTCGGGCAGATTATTTTTTCTCGCCCGTGATGAAAACACGGTTTCCGTGATGAGAGAGCCTGCCCTGACAGTAGAGTGAGAGGGCTTCGATCATCAGCTTGCACTCGGCCTCCTCCGTCACGCGGCTGCGGAGCGTTCCAGGTGTATCCTCAGGATATACCGTAATGGCTTTCTGCTGGATAATGCTGCCGACCATTCCGTCATTATCGGCGAAATAAGCCGTCGCTCCGGTGATCTTCACCCCGCGCTCCAGAATGGCCTGGAACACTTCTCCCTCCGGGACCTCCTCAAAAGCAGGGATGAGGCACGGGCATGTACCGACAATCCGGTTTTTGTACTGGAAAGGAATTACACCAAGTTCAAGATTATATCCTGCCAGGATAACCAGATCGATATCCATATCCCGAAGCTTATTCGCTACTGCCATGCTGTGACTTGTCATATTCGGAAAGAGCTCCGGATCCACCACAAAAGCCGGAACGCCTGCGCCTGCAGCACGCTTCATTGCCTTGGTGTTCCTCTCCGGAGAGATAACGGCAACAAGTTCAAAATTCGGAATTTCCTTAAAATAAACCGCGTCAAGAATCGCCTGAAGCTTACTGACATCCCCAGACACAAGCGCCGCTGCCCTGACCAAAACCGTCACCTGCCCTGCTTTGTTTCACAAAAATTAAAAATCTCTTAAAAGGTAATCTCTTGTAGAAAACTGAAAATAAAGATATAATAGAAAACACTTTTTGTATTATACATCTCAGTTCACATAACGTCAAGACAGGATATGAGACAATGACGCAAATTTATTTGATCCGTCATACGCAGGCAGAAGGCAACCTCTATCGCATGATGCAGGGGCACTGGGATGGGGACGTTACTCCGCTCGGTATGAAGGAAGTCGATGCACTTGCCTCCCGTTTCCGGGATATTCCGGTTGATGCCGTCTACTCCAGTGATCTGACCCGTGCCGTACTGACAGCTGAGGGCATTGCCCGAGGCAAGGGGCTTCCTGTGCTGAAGGATGCACGCCTGCGGGAGCTGGATCTCGGGCCGTGGGAATCCCAGTTTTTTGGGAATATCACATATCAATTCCCAAAAGAAGCGGATATCTTCCTGCATGACCCGGGCAACTGGAAAATCGACGGTGCGGAGACAGCCTACGACGTCATGGACCGTGCCTATCCGGCTTTCCTTGAAATTGCGGAAAGACATCCCGGACAGAGCATTGCAGTGGTCAGCCACGGTGTCACTATCCGCTGCCTGATGACAAAAATCCTCGGCCTGAGTTTTTCTCCGGATGAGATCCTGCCGATTTTCAAAAATACATCCATAACCAAACTGCTTTTTGAAAACGGATCCTTTTCGGTAGAATATATGAATGATGCGGCCCATATTCAAGGGCTTGAATCCGGTGACTGGGTTATGACCGGTGCTTTACGGGATGAACCCTTTTATCCCGCAGATGATCCGGATTTCTATCTTGGCTGTTATGAGGACGCATGGCGCATTGTTCACAGGGGCAACACGAACCGTTTTCGGCCGGAGCGCTATTACGAGGCAGCGTTGAAGCACAGCAATGCCTATCCCGGCGCTGTTCGGAAGATCTACGACGGAGAAACCTGTGTCGGCCTGCTCGACTGCGACACTGAGAAAGGCGCACATGCAAATTACGGCTGGGTGAGTTTTCTCTATCTTACGGAAAACTACCGCGGCAAGGGTTACGGCATTCAGGTGCTCGGGCGTGCCCTTGTGCTTTACCGAAACCTCGGGAGAGCAACGCTCCGTCTGTATGCAGCATCTTCCAATACCCCTGCTATACGCTTTTATGAAAACTGCGGTTTTACCATTCTCTCCAGCGAATCCGGAGCAGACGGCCTTCTGTATCTGATGGAAAAGAAGTTTAGAAAGGAGAACAGACATGCTTGAACATTATCTGATCGTCCACAAAAGTGTCCTTCCCGATTACTTTGAAAAAGTCGTGGAAGCACGTCGTCTGATCGAGAGCGGAAAAGCCCCAGATGTCTCTTCCGCGGTAAAAATGGCGGGGATCTCGCGCAGCACTTTTTACAAATACAAGGACTATATTTTGGAACCGTCTGCCATGAGTGACGGCAGGAAAGCGGTGCTTTCCGTTATGCTCGTTCACGAAACGGGTGTGCTCAGCGCTCTTCTGGCAAGGGTATCGGAAGCCGGCTGCAATGTTCTCACCATTACACAAAGCCTTCCCATTCACGACCGGGCCGGGGTAACAATATCCATGGACATCAGCGAGATGCCCGGCACTATTGACAGCCTGCTCGCATCCATTGCCGCCACCCCCGGTGTAGAGCAGCCTAAGCTGCTCGCAATTGAATAAGCAATTTCATCTCAAAGGAGTATTTTTATTTATGAAACGCATTTTGTCCCTTTTTCTTGCACTTGCAATTGTCCTCTCTTTCTCGGGATTCGGTTTCGCTGAGAACTCAGCTCTGCCCGCTCTCGGGGAAACTGTTGAAGGTTTCACCGTAAAGGAGATCAGGGAGTTTCCTCTCCTCGGTGCCGACATTATTCTCTTTGAGCACGACCGTACCGGGGCAAAGCTCCTGTATGTTGCAAATAACGACACTAACCGCGTGTTCGATCTCACCTTTTTCACCAGAGCGATTGACAACACCGGCCTGCCCCATGTTTTTGAGCATGCTACCCTGAACGGATCAGAAAAATACCCCTCAACAGCGCTGTTCTTCAACCTGATGTATCAGACATACAACACTTTCATGAATGCCATGACGGCTCCTCTCTTTACGACTTACCCGGTAGCGAGCCTGTCGGAAGAACAGCTCTTGAAATATGCCGATTTTTATACAGACAGCTGCTTCCACCCCATGATTCTCGAAAAGGAAAGCATTTTCCGGGAAGAAGCCTGGCGCTATCGCCTGGAAAAGCCGGAAGATGATCTGACCATTGAAGGCACTGTCTATTCGGAAATGCTTGCAGGCCTTAATCTTGACAGCATGGCTTACCGCAATATGCTTCGTGCCGCATTTCCCGGCTCCACCATCGGGAATGAGTCCGGCGGTGACCCCTCCTATATACCCGACATGACCTGGGATGCACTCAAAGACTATCATGAAACTTATTACCATCCCTCCAACTGTGTTGCTTATCTTTACGGCCAATTCGACCACTATGAAGCATTTCTCTCTCTGCTCGACGAGGCTTTTTCTCCGTATGAGAAGCGGGAATTCACCTTTGACGATGCCGGCTATACTCCACTTGTCTCCTCTGTGGAGGAAAGCCTTCCTTTCCCGGTGGAGGCCGGTTCCGATACGAAAAACCGTTCCACCATCTACTATGCTTTCGTTTGCCCCGGGCTGAAGGATGACATTCAGGAAGAGCTGGTTCTGAACACTCTGACCGACCTTCTGATGGCTGACGCTTCCGTCCTGATCCAGAGCCTGAAAAAAGCTCTTCCCTCCGGTTCTTTCGGCTCCTACATTGAGCTTGATACACCGGAAGATGCAATCCTCTTTTATGCTGCCAATGTCAACCCAGAGGATGCCGGAATTTTCCGTGACACCGTCAACGCTGCACTGGCAGAAGTTGCTGCAAACGGCTTCCCGCAGGATCTGGTAGACGGCATCATGTCGTCCCTCTCCCTTTCCATGAAGCTCAGCAGAGAGAACAGCAGTGTTGGGGTCAATCTGCTTGCCGCGGGACCTTTTGTTTCCCTTTATGCCTCTACGGGCGATCCTTTCAATTATCTGGACTACGTAGATGCGCTTGAGCAGATGGACACCTGGAACCAGAACGGGCGCTACAAAGATGCCGTAACAAAATGGCTGACCGGAAATGAGACGACCGTGCTGGTCGGCACCTATCCCGAACCAGGTCTTCGTGAGAAAATGGATGCCGAAGAGGCCGAGCGTCTTGCAGAAGTAAAAGCCTCCATGACGGAGGAGGAACTGTCCGCCATCGTTGCACAGACCAACGCTGAAAAAGAAGAAAAAGATGCTTCCGCACTTGTCGCAAAGCTTCAGGCTGTCACTGTTTCCTCTCTCCCGGAAGAAATCCGCATCTATGATGTCGAAGACACAACCGACGAAAACGGGCTCCGCCATCTCTCGGCGGAAGCCGCTGTGGATGACGTCGGAGAACCGCTTCTCTTCCTGGATGCAGCCGGCCTGCCGCAGGAGGATCTGCACTGGTTCGTCCTCTACACAGCCCTGCTTGGGGAAATGGATACTTCCTCCCACACCCATGAAGAACTGGCCACCCTGCTGACCCGCTATTTCTACAACGGCAGCATCCGGCTCTCACTCGTCAGCACCTATGGCACGAAGGACTATCATCCCTATCTCCGCTCCAGCTGGATTGCCACGGATGAAGATCTCGCAGCCGGATATGACCTCCTGTATGAAATCCTCTACGACACACAGTTTACGGACACGGAGAAGCTGCTCGGCCTGATCACGCAAAACAAGGCTTCTCTCAAGAGTTCCATCACCAACAGCCCTTACTCCGCTCAGCTTTACCGCGCATTCGGGGCATTCACTCCGCTCTACGCTTATTATGACTATGTCAATTTCCTTCCGTACTATGCATTTCTGGATCAGGCAGAACAGCTCATGCAGAGCAATCCGGAAATCGTCATATCGAAGCTTGAGCAGATCCAGCAGTTCTTCTGCAACCGTGCAAATACAATTTCCGCCTATGCCGGCAGTGCTGAAGGCATTGAAGTAAACACAGCCCTGGCGGATGCCTTCTTTGCCAAGCTGGATGACAGGCCGACAGAACCTGTTTCTTATCAGTTTGAAACATCCGCTCAGCGGGAGGCACTTATCGTCGACAGCGCCGTACAGTATAACTGTATCGTCAGCGACTTTGACGGGATGGATCTTCCTGAGTATACGGCCGACCTCGATGCCGTATCTGCTTTGATTTCCGATGTCTATTTGATGCCGATGCTGCGAGAGCAATACGGTGTCTATACACCGATGCACGGATATCTCGAAGACGCCGGATCGTACTTTATTTCCTATCGCGACCCGAATATAACCGAAACCTTTGACGTTTACGAGGCACTCCCCGAGTTCCTCTCTTCCTTTGAAACGGACCAGGAAACGCTCGACGGCTACATTCTCTCCAGTTATGCCGGTTATGCCATGCCGGAAGGAGAACTGAGCGGAGCGATTTCCTCCATTACCGGCGTTCTGACAAGCAGGCCGGAGGACCTCAAGCTCCAGTATATGAAAGAACTGAAGGCCCTTACTCCGGACAGAGTACTCTCCCTTTCTGATGCTTACGCTGCTATGATGAATACAGGCATTCGCCTCACAGCCGGTGGTGCTGCTGCGCTCAATGCAAAAGCCGATCTGTATGATGTCATTTTCAATCCCTTCGGAGCAGTTGATACTTCCCAGGTGGACTTCTCCGATGCTCTTGAAGGCAGTGATCATTATGAAGCCGTACGCTTTGTATTTGAAAACCATCTTATGATGAGCAAAGAGGAGACCCGCTTCGGAGCAGAGGACAATGCTTCTCTTGGGGATCTCGCAGGCGCGCTCTATGCCCTCGTCGGCGGTGACGCATCCGATCCGGATACTGCAGCTGCCTTCCTAGCCGAAAACGGCCTCCTGCCGCCGGAATCCGATGCATCGGCAGAACTGACCGATAATACAGCTTATGAAATCCTTTCCATTTTCAGCCAGGCTGTGGGAATCCCCTTCACTGCGCCGGATCCACCGGTTGAGGACTTTGTGCTGACCCGCGCAAACCTCGCAGAAATCATAATGTTCTACACCAACGGTTTAGGCTGAGTAATACAGATTACAAACCCAACAAAAATCGCCCTGTTTCTGATCTCTCAGAATACAGAGCGGTTTTCTTTTTTGTGTGGGAAAACAGGCTTTCCGGACAAGATTTATTCTTCTTCCGGCAAAAGCGTTCCTCACTGGTTGGACAGGAGCTGTTTCCTTTTGTTATTTCACGTGCTTGCCCTGATAGCCGGACGAGGTGGAGGTTTTTGACTTAAACGAAAGCTTGCCTGTTGAAAGATGGCTTCTCCGGGCTGTCTGCTCGGTTTTCGCAACGGCCTCCGGCTGCGGAACAGGTTCTACAGGGGCAGTGCTCTCTGCGGGGACAGCTTCTCCCGGAGCTTCCTCCAGTTTCGCTGCAGGAGTCTCTGTCTGGACTGCAGGAGTCTCAGCCTGAGCAGCTTCCGTCGGCACAGCGGTTTCTGCCGTTTCTGCAGGCTGGACTTCTGTAGCCTGCTCTGCAGCAGGGGCAGCTTTTTTAACCGGGAGCTTATTCAGGAGGGCAGACGCCTTCCCGGTCACAGCAGTGATATCAAACTTCTTTCCCGAACCGTTCTTCACGCTTTCGGGAGAATCCGTTTTCTCTTCAAAGGCTTTTGCGAAATAATCGTTCACCGGCTCCCCAGTAAGGCCGAGCTTCGACGGGATGCCCTTATAGTCCGGCGCAGACCAGTTTAGCACAAGGCCGCACCAGTTCTTTTTCCTGTTGATGTAGAGGAACTGGAAGATAAAGCGAGTAATGAAATAGGCAATAAAGGCAGAGGCGACGCCGATGATCGCCGCAGCCAGAACATCGGTGGGATAGTGCGCCATGAGATAATTGCGGGAAAGCATCATCAGTACCACCCAGACAATGGCCGGAACTGTCCATTTCTTTCCTTTCATGAGGCGGATTGCCACCATGCCTGCTGCCGCTGCCGTAACATGCCCGGAGGGGAAAGACCATCCGTCTTCCGCCGGTGCGTTGATATCCGCCCACCACTGGGAATAGGGAGCCACCGTAAGCGGGCGGGGACGGGCAATGGCATCTTTCAGGATCACATTCGTAATCAGCGCCCCGCAGCAGACCGCGCCGAAAATGCAGACGCCGAGTTTACGCGTTTTGGGGAACAGCATAAAGATGATCGCGGCCAGGAAGAAAACCAGCCCTTTTTCGCCGATCAGTGTGATCAGCTTGGCGAGGAATGTGAAGAAGCCGTTGCTGACAGCGTGAAGTGCTGACAGGATCAGCCTGTCATATCCGGCAAACGCCGTGTTCAGCCAGCTGGCTGCTGCAGTAAGTTCCAAAAAAATCGCCTCCAGAAAATTTATTATTAGGGGATGGGGAAAACTCGCCTGAACAGATGTATTACTTAATCTGCAACCAGGTTATTCACCCAGATGCGTTTTTTTACGAACACATAACCGATCACACATTTGATGATATCGACCCCATAGCACAGAGCATAGATTGGAATGATCGGCAAAGCGGTTCCCTTGACGAGGAAGAGCGTCAGCGGGATGCAAAGGACCCAGATATACACACTGTCGTACAGGAAGGTCAGGAATGCCTTCCCGCCCGAACGCAGTGTAAAAAAGCAGGAATTGGTAAACGCGTTTGCCGGCATCATCACAGCGTTGATGATCAGCATGCCGGTTGCCAGATGCCGAACGATCTCCGTAGTGTTGTAGATCCGCGGAACATATGGGGAGAGAAGTGCCATCACTACGCCGACAACCGCGCTGAGTGTGACGGAAAAAGCAATCAGCTTGCGGTCTTCGTCCACAGCCTGCTCCAGCTTTCCCGCGCCGAGCAGCTGCCCGACGATGATGGAAATTGCCGTACCCATCGCAAAAAAGGCACAGAAAAACAGATTGGACACAGTTGCAGCTATGTTTTCAGCCGAAACAACTTCCAGCCCACGTCGTGACATGATCTGGTTGAGTGTCGTCATGCCGCCGGACCAGAGAAGCTCGTTGATGAGCAGCGGCATCCCGGTTTTGGAAACCTGCCCGGCAAGGCCGGCAGGAACCTTCATGGAGCGATAAAGCCCCTTTGCAAAAGGATGCTTTGCGGTATGGGTATGCGTATAGCCAATAATAATGGTGCACTCCACCACACGCGCAAGGACTGTTGCAATTGCCGCGCCGACAACGCCGAGCTTCGGGGCACCGAGCTTGCCAAAAATCAGCATATAGTTGAAGAAGAGATTGACAAAAACCGCCAGGATTCCGGCCCTCATCGGAATCTTCGTCTCTCCGGTTTCGCGCAGGGTGCTTGAATAGACATTCAGCAGTGCAAAAAGCGGCATCTGCAGCAGCATCACATTCATATATTGCCTGCCGTAGTGCAGGGTCGCCGCGAGGTCGAGATTGTCCTCCCCTTCGTGGATAAACAGGGAAATCAGCTCTTCCCCAAAGGAACAAAGCATGCAGAGTGCAACAGCAAGCACGCCCAGGACAACCCAGAACTTGAATCGCATGCTGTTCCTGATGCCCTGCTCATCTCCCTTGCCATAATACTGTGCCGTATAGATGCCCGCTCCCGCGAGGCTGCCGAAAATGCACAGATTAAAGATGAAAAGGATCTGGTTGACAATCGCCACACCGGACATCGGCTCCGTTCCGATGCGGCCAACCATAATATTGTCAAGAAGGGAGACAAAATTGGTGATGACATTCTGAATCAGGACAGGAACCATCACCGCAAACAGTTTCTTGTAAAACTCCCTGTCTCCGATATATTTTTTTAACATATAAGCTGACCTATGTCAGAGCCGCCTTCGTCAGCCGGATGTCTGCCCGCTTCCTCCGGATGGTTTTTTCCCCCGGTGGTAATATCTCCGGCGGCTGTTCTTTTTCTTTTCGGAAGATGCGCCGGGTGCAGGGGCTGCTTCCTGAGCCGGCTTTTCCTGCCCGGTTTGTTTTCCTTTTTCTGCCGTACGCTCTGCACCGGAGAGCTCTTTTTTGCTTTCGGCGCTCTCTGTTTTCTTATTATGCTGCCTGTTTCCGGATGTGCGGCGATGTGCCCTTGCATTTCTCCGGCTCCCGCCGGCATGGGCAGCATGCTCTGCCGGCTCGTCAGCCTTGGGGGATACTTTTTTCTCTTCCTGTGGTGCAGCTTTCACTTCCGGTTCAGGTTTTTCCGGGTTCCCATGGGGCTTGCTCCCGCTTTGCTTCGTACCGGGACGCCTCTTCTGCCGACGGCGGCGGGACGACTGACGGAGAGCGACTTCCTCTTTCAGTTCCTCTAATGCCGCTTCATTTAGCAGTTCGGCAACTTCCGCTTCCTTCTCTTCCTCTGCAAACATCAGCGGAAGCGCCCAGGGATCTTCTTCCTCAAGAGGCTCCTCGGCTTCAGGCACGTAATTCAGCACCTTAGGATACGCTTCTCCCTCTTTGGGATGCCCGCCGGGGACCGCTGCGACTTCCGCCGCTTTGAAGAGATGGGTTGCCTCGTCCGACTCTCCCTCCAGATGCACTTTCACGAGCTGCTTCAGGAGATCAACAGAAACCACATTGCCGTAGCCAGCGGTGGTTTCCACAAAAGCGCCCTGCTTCGGGACGTTTTTCACCAGATCTTCATAGGCTTCTTCCTCATAGCGGAGGCAGCACATCAGGCGCCCGCAGCTGCCGGAGATCTTTGCAGGATTCAGGGAGAGATTCTGGATTTTTGCCATTTTGGTAGAAACCGGAGCAAATTCATTGAGGAAAGCATGGCAGCAATACGGCCTGCCGCAGATGCCGATACCTCCCAGCATTTTTGCCTCATCCCTAACGCCGATCTGCCGCAGCTCGATGCGGTTATGGAACACACTGGCAAGATCCTTCACCAGTTCGCGAAAGTCCACGCGGCCGTCAGCCGTGAAAAAGAAGAGAGTTTTGCTGCCGTCAAAACAGCATTCCACATCAACGAGTTTCATATCAAGCCCGTGATCTTCAATTTTCTTCTGGCAGATGACAAAGGCTTCCTTTTCACGAAGGCGGTTCTGTTCTTCCGTTCGCTTATCCTGTTCGGTGGCAATGCGCACAACCGGACGCAACGGCTTGACGATCGATGCGTCCTCTACCATGCGGTTGCCCTGCGCACATTCTGCAATTTCAAGCCCTTTTGCAGTCTCGACAATGACTTTGTCTCCCTCGCGTAGGATCATACCCTCCGGAGAAAAGTAATAACTCTTTCCGCTGGATTTGAATTTTATGCTAACAATTTCTGTCAATTTATACTCCTCTTTTGCTTTCCGGCAAGAATCGAGCCGGTTTCCAACAGCCCGAAAACCTGCTTTACATTGACATTCACTTTCAGATAATCAATGCATTTTTCCATCAGCTCAACGAGAGCGTGCAGTTGCTGCGGTCCCATGCCCATAGAATCGGCACGGAAACAGAGCGCCTCGGTAACACGCTGCTCTGCGCAGAGGCAGAATTCCGTCATCTCCTGAAAAGAGATCCCCGCGTTTTCCTCGCAAAACTGCCAGAGGGAAAGCCTGTCTCCCGCCGCCACTCTCTTCAGGTATTCTTCCGCAAGCGCCGCCATTGTACTTGCTTCCGCTTCATTTTCTGCCGCCACGGTTACTTCCACACAGCGTGACCGAACCGTCGGCAGCAGACGCCCGGGATTGGATACGCACAGCACGATCACCGCTCCGTTCGGCGGCTCCTCCAGAAACTTCAGAGAGGCATTCTGGGCCTCCGGATTCATGAATTCCGCATCTTTGAAGAGATAGACCTTTCTCGGTGCTTCATTCGGAAGGATCGCTGCATCGGCAGCTGCTTCTCTGACCTGATCTACGACGACCTCGCGCTTCTTTTTCCCGGCATCATTGGTCAGCCTTTCGATCACGGTAATATCCGGATGCAATCCGGCCAGAGCTTTTCGGCAGGCATTGCATTTCCCGCAGGGAAGGGGTGGCCGGCCCTGGCAGACGGCAGCCTGAGCAATGCGGAGTGCCTCCTGCCATCCGTCTTCTGCTGAAGGCGCAACGACGATATAAGCGTGCCGGATCTCTTCGGCGTTTTCGAAGCGGACCTTTGCCATGTCAGGCGAGCTTCTCCAGGCCGATGCGCAGCCGGCGCAAAGTTTCTTCTCTGCCGAGAATCCTGCAGATTTCCACTGCACCGCCCGGCGTCACAGCCTTGCCAGCCGCCGCAATTCTGACAGGCCACATAACCACAGATTTTTTAACCTCCATCCGCTCTGTCAGCTCCGTCATGGCGGCGAGGATGCCCTCATCCTTCCACTCCGTCAGAGCTTCAAACATCGGAAGGATATCCGTCAGCACCGCTTTGGAGGATTCCAACGTGCTCTTGCTCTTCTGATGTACGAAAAGCGAAGCATCATATTCCGGCAGAACATCAAAAAAGTCAAGCTTCTCAGGGATATCGGTCAGGATCTCCGTGCGCTGCTGCAGGAGAGCGGCAATCGCAACAGGATCTATGGCCGGGTTCTTCACAGCTTGCCGGATAAAGGGCTCTGCAACCTTTGCAAATTTTTCCGGAGCCATGGCACGGATATATTCCGCATTGAAATATCTCAGCTTTTCAAGATCAAAGATAGCCGGCGATTTAGAAATTCCCTTCAGATCAAAAATCTCTTTCAGTTCTTCAAGGGAATAGATTTCCCGTTCTCCGCCGGGGCTCCAGCCCAGAAGTGCCACATAATTGATGACGGCATCGGTCAGATAGCCCTGCGCGATAAGATCCTCATAAGAGGGGTCGCCGTGACGCTTGGACATCTTGTTGTGTGCATCCCGCATCACCGGAGAACAATGGACGTAACGGGGGATCTCCCAGCCAAAGCCCTCATAAAGCAGATTATACTTTGGTGCCGAGGAGAGGTATTCGCTCCCACGCACCACATGCGTAATGCCCATCAGATGGTCATCCACGACATTCGCAAAATTGTAGGTGGGCATCCCGTCTCTCTTGATCAGCACCTGATCATCGAGCGTCTTGTTTTCCACCGTGATGTCCCCGAAAATCTCGTCATGGAAGGTCGTCGTCCCTTCATGCGGAATTCTCTGGCGGATGACATATGGCTTCCCTTCCGCAACGCGGGCATCCGACTCTTCCCGCGAAAGTGTACGGCAGGGATCATCAGCACGGTCAAATTCGCCGGAGTCTTCTTCACTCTCGGCTTTTTCGCAAAAGCAGCGGTAAGCGCAGCCCTTTTCCACAAGCAGTTCGGCATATTCCTTGTACATCGCCATACGCTCGCTCTGGATATACGGTGCCACGGGCCCGCCGACATCCGGGCCTTCATCATGCTCAAGATGGCATTCTTCCATCGTACGGTAAATCACATCCGTCGCACCTTCGATCAGGCGGCCGCGGTCGGTATCTTCAATACGGAGAATAAACTTTCCTCCCGCATGACGGGCTATCAGGTAAGTATACAGCGCCGTGCGCAGATTGCCCACGTGCATATAACCTGTGGGGGAAGGTGCAAACCTCGTACGCACTTCACCGACAGGAATCTTCTTTTCATTTGCTTCGAACCATGTCATGTCTTTCATTCCATTTTTCTCCATTCTCAATAACATAACTAATATATAATAAGAATTAATTTTGCAGTTGTCAAGTCGAAGTTCTTCTGATAAAATATGGAACTACGAATAATCCGCATCAAGTGCGGATAAAAATCATGAAGAAGGTACCTCACAAATGGAAAACCAGAATGAATCCAAAAAAGTAATGTTCTCCGGCATTCAGCCCTCCGGTGATCTTCATCTCGGCAGCTATCTCGGCGCCATGAAGAACTGGGTCGCCCTTTCCGATGAATACCAGTGCTACTACTGCATTGTAGACGAGCACAGCATCACCGTGCGGCAAAACCCGGCAGAGCTCCGCCGCCGTTCCGTGCTGCAGCTCGCACAATACATTGCCTGCGGCCTTGACCCGCAGAAAAACACGCTCTTCATTCAGAGCCATGTCCATGAACATGCTGAACTCGGCTGGATTCTGAACTGCTATACCATGTTTGGGGAACTGAGCCGTATGACGCAGTTTAAAGACAAAAGCGCCAAAAATGCCGAAAATATCAACGGCGGGCTTTTCACCTATCCGACGCTGATGGCTGCAGATATCCTGCTGTACGGAGCACATTTCGTCCCCGTCGGTGCTGACCAGAAGCAGCATGTAGAGCTGACAAGAGACATTGCTATTCGCTTCAACAATATCTACGGCGACACTTTTGTAGTGCCCGAGCCCTATATCCCTCAGGTCGGTGCAAGAATCATGTGCCTCTCCAACCCGACGTCAAAAATGAGCAAAAGTGACCCGGCAGGCTGTGTGTTTATTATGGACTCTCCGGATGAAATTTCGCGGAAGTTCAAGCGTGCCATTACGGATTCCGATACGGAGCGCTGCGTCCGCTATGCACCAGAGGAAAAACCGGGAGTTGCCAACCTAATGAGCATCTACTCTTCTGTCACCGGCAAAACCTATGCCGAAATCGAAGCGGAGTTCGAAGGTAAGGGCTATGGCGCTTTCAAGCCTGCCGTCGGTGATGCCGTTGTGGAGGCTCTGCGTCCGATCCGCGAGGAGACGGATCGTCTTCTCGCTGACAAGGCCTATCTGAAAGATATTTATACGGAAGGTGCCAACCGTGCCCAGTATGTCGCCAGACGGACGCTCCGCAAGGTGGCAAAGAGAATAGGATTTGTAGAAAAGCCCTTCTGATTAACCCCTGACGCGGAGGAAGTTATGTTTTCTGTTCTTGCGCATCCGTTCAGAATCGCTCTTGCGCTGTTCTCGGCGTTTGCGGTCTCCTATTTTATGGTTCCGTCGGTCAAGCGTTTTGCCGAGAGCGTCGGAGCGATAGATATGCCCAATGCCCGCCGCATCAACAAAGTCCCTGTCCCACGCATGGGCGGCATCGCGATTTTTTACGGTTTTATCTTCTCGGCTATTCTGTTTGTTGATCTGACGGATCAGGTAAAAGGTATCCTGATCGGTAGCGGCATCATTGCCATCATGGGCGGGTTTGACGATGTTTACAACCTCAGCCCGATGATAAAGCTCGCCGTGCAGATCGCGGCAGCAGTAGTGTGTGTGGCCTGCGGCGTCATGGTCGACGGGATCACGAACTTCATGGCCGAAGGGGATATGTTCTTTTTCAGCCAGCCTGTCTCTGCTATTGTAACAGTACTCTGGATCGTCGGCTGTACGAATGCCATCAACCTGATTGACGGTCTGGATGGCCTGGCTGTCGGGATGTCCTGTATCAGTGCCACCACGCTGTTCATCATATCCGTCATTGTGGAGGACATCAATATCAATGTCTCCGTGATACTGGTATGCGTGATCGGTGCATGCACAGGCTTCTGGCCGTACAACCGAAATCCCGCCCGAATCTTCATGGGTGATGTCGGATCCCAGATGCTCGGCTTTCTTCTGTCGACCATATCCGTTATGGGCCTGTTCAAAATGCATGCTCTTGTCACCATGCTGATTCCGTTCCTTGCAATGGCAGTTCCTCTTGCCGACACAGCATTTGCCTTTATACGAAGAATTCTCAAGGGGCAGAGTCCCTTCCACGCCGACAAAGGGCACTTCCATCACAGGCTGCTGGCAATGGGTTTAACACAGAAGCAGGCTGTCACCGTGATGTATGCCATTTCGATTATGCTCGGGGTTTTCGCCTATCTCATGATCGGAAAGACGCGTAATGTGAAGATCGTATGCCTGGTGGTTGCTTTTGTGCTCGTTCTCTTTATCGTTGTGTTTGTACTGAAAATCTATCCGCGTACCCATCCGAAACACCCGGCCAACGATGAACAGATGGAAGAGGATATCAAAATCTATCATGAGAAAGGGAGAAGCAAAAACGAATGAATCTGAAGCTTAATTATAAGCGAACCTTCCTGATTGGTTTCGCCTTTTTCGGCATTCTTCTGCTCTGGCAGGTATATGACTCCTGGTGCCCCACCTTCCTCACGGACATCTTCGCGAGGCGGATGTACGGCATCTCTTCCGCGGAGCTGAAAGCAGGAGATCCGGAAAAGATTCTCAACGTACAGTGGCTGGTCGGCATCATTATGGCCTGTGATAATCTCGCGGCGCTGATCCTTCTTCCGATTTTCGGCAATCTCTCGGATAAGACCTCCACTCCTATCGGGAAGCGCATGCCCTATATCCTCACCGGCACCTTTGTGGCAGCTATCGCTTTCCCTTTTATCCCGCTGTTCTTCCATGCCAATAACATTGCCGGTATGATCGCAATGATGGCTATTGTGCTGATGTTTATGATGATGTACCGCAATCCTGCCGTTGCTCTCATGCCGGATATCACACCGAAGCCGCTGCGGGCAAAAGCAAACGGCATTATCAACATCATGGGATATCTGGGCGGAGCATTTGCCACGGTGCTGGGCATCTTCCTCAAGCTGAGCGATTATATCAATTCCGCCGATGAGGCCCGCAACGTCTGGACGATTGAGCTGCCCTTCATCATCGCCTCCATCCTCATGGTGATCTCTGCAATGGTTCTTTTCTTCACCATCAGAGAGAACAAGATCGCTGAAGAGATCAAAGATGAAATGGCAGAAGGCGAACGATGGGCTGCCATTGAAAATCCGATCGAGGATGATAAGCCGATGACCCCGGCAAACAAAAAGATGCTGCTTGCCATCCTGGCTGCTGAATTTCTCTGGTTCATGTCTGACAATGCGATCGGTACTTATATCGGCAACTACGTGATTTACTATCTGCAGTCAGTTTCCAGTGCAACGATGATTCTCACCATTATCGGCGGGCTTGCCAGCGTTGTCGGTTTTGCCACTGCAGGTGCAATTGCAGATAAAATCGGCCGTAAATGGACAATTTCCACCGGGCTTGCTATCACTTTTCTTGCACTGATCGTCATGTGCTCTGTTGCCCCGACACATGTTGTCACAGGCGTTAACGGAGAGTTTTCTTTCCCGAAACTGCTCTTTGCAGTCTGGGCCATCAAAGGGTTCGGTATGGCGCTGGTGCATAACTGCTCCTTCCCCATGGTCGTAGAGCTCTCTTCCTCCAAAACCATCGGCAGGTTCACCGGCTTCTATTACACGGCGAGCATGTCCGCACAGACGGTTACGCCGATTCTTCTCGGTCTTGTCTTCAACATGACCGGCAAATGGAGAGCGCTCTCTATCTATGCCGCTGCTCTTACTGCTCTCAGCTTCTTTGTTTTCACCCTTCTGGTCAAGAACATCAAGGCCAACAAGGTCAACAATGTAAAGGGTCTGGAGGCCCTCGGCGGAGACGACTGATCCCGGTATTCCATAACCTGAAAAAGGTCAAAAAAAAAGAAATAACCCTTGACCGTTGCATCTTTCACCTGCAGCAGCCAAGGGTTATTTCTCCAAGATCTTCGTATCTAGCATCCTGGTTACCTCTCTTTCTTTCATTTGCCGAATATTAGCAAAGCTGTTCATGCGCTTTAACATATGCCGAAAATAATTTTGGAGGATCGACCTTTCTTGCGTGCATTTCGCTTTGAAAATATCCGTTTATGAACAGGCA
>JAFQZI010000168.1 GCA_017406005.1 Oscillospiraceae bacterium
AGTGGCGGGAAGTCCCGACACTTCCCGCCACTTATTGTCTCATATCCTGTTTATTTTTTACAGGTACTCCTTATTTACCGGTTACTTTTCCTATCTGTCAAGGGGCCGAATGACCGGGGCGGTTCTGTTTCTGAACCGCCCCGGTCTTAAGTGTTTCCCATTATGTCAGGAGAACCGTCCTGACATAAAAAAGGCTTCTGCATCCGGGCACAGCCCGATCACCTGATTCTGATCGAGAAGATGGAATCCGTCATAAGAAAATCTCGGAACCGTAATAGCCGAGATCAGTGTTCCCTTCCCGACCTGTTCTAAAGGCCTTGCTGCAAAGGCAACACCCTTTTTCAGGTAAAGGCATAATTCGGCTCCATCTGAAGTACCGAATTTACGTCTTTCAAGCTTACCTTCCGGATCGATTATCCATACTTCGAGATCGTCACCTGCGTGGTATACCCAGTATTCATCACAGTCCAGCGTATGGAACACAGTGGAAACGTCCGGCCTAAAATAGTAGTAGGCATGACCTGAACCCGCTCTTCCCGGGCCTTCAAAAGGATAATGGTTTTCCTTAACAAGCCCACCCTCTTCCTGCGGTGACATACCCAGGTTCTCAGCAAGCTTACAGGCATCAACAGCATCTGTTTTCATTCGAATCTCTCCTTTTTCTATCTCTGATCATTTGTGTACAGTTCAGATCAATGTTTCCACAGCCAGTTTCCGAAAAGTTGCCTTGCGCAGATAATCCTTACACGGATGAATACATAAGAGCTGTTTCAGGTCACTCTCTTTTCCCTGCAGCTGATTGATATCAAACCAATCCTTCATCAGCTTCCATTCATCCAGCTGCACAGGTGCGTCGCTGTCTCCGAGAAGATACAGTCCGTTCTTCATCTCTCCGGACTCAATAATCGCCCCAGCACATAAGGTCAATTCCGCAAACAACAGATCGATCATCCTGTCGGTAAGGCTGATTGAACCTTCTCTGCAGAAGTTTACCGGCATTCCGCAGGCTATCAGATAGAAGCATTTCTGATTCTTGCCGTCTGAAACGGTGTATTTCTCGTAAAATGGGCCTGTTTCCTCAAGAGAGAACTCAAAGGACGAATCCTTTGGATCCTGAATCAGATTGAGAATATCTTTGTATTCTATATCTTTTGAGGAACCGCTGCAAAGAAGAATATTATCGGCATCACTTTCAAGATAGTGCTCGAGTTCCTTTATTCCAAAGGATTTGTTGCCCGTCATACCGATCAGGATCTGATGATCACGGAAAACATCCGGAGTAATTCGGTAAAAAGCAGCATATCCTTCCTTTTCTGCGACATTACGGATCACTTCGTCCGTATCACAGACAGAGATATTACATTGGTAGCCATCCAGTTTTTTTGCCACCGCCCTGCCGAAAATACCATAGCCGATAATCAGCACCTGAGAATAATTCAGAAAATGATTTGTGTAGGAAATGAATGAACTCAGCTCTTCCACAATTTTCTGCCCGATGAAAACGGATTCCAGGCACATCTTGATTTCAGATCTTGCGATACTGATAGACGGATAATGATAGCTCATTCTGCTGCTCAGTATTTTCGTCCCGGACGTTGTCTGCTCCACAGAACCGATAATGTTTCCGCTCAGTTCAGGATAAATCTCTTCCAGATTATCCATTGTCTGGGAATGATAGCCGCCGTCTTCAATAATAAACAGCTTTTTTCCTTTTTTAATCTCCGGCAGAACATCTTTTACAATCGCCACCGTAATAAGCATGTCCATGGTGTCAACAAAATACTGTACTCTGATCCGCAGAGGAACTTCGCTCCTTTGGAGGGAGAAGGTTTTATCTCTGTTCCGGACTGCATAATAATAGATTCCACCCTCGAATGCTTTTCTGTCAGATTCCGAACTGGAAGTGTAAGACGCACCAATCTGGATAACTTTTCCGAATTTATGCTGCAGCTCAGCGGAGAAACAGTAAGTGTTCCTCATGTCGTGGTTGATATTCAGCAAAACCACATCATCATACTTTTTCCCTTCTGAACAGATTCTTTTTAATACAGGCATAGAAACAGACATAACAGACTTCTCCCTCTAATCCATATTTTTCCTGAGTCTTTTTTTCAAAAGGAAGAACGCGATTGCCGCAGTAATCAAATCTGCTGCCGGTTGTGCGGATATAATTCCGTAATACCCAAATACACGCGCAAGAACAACAACTGCAGCGATAAATACAATGCCCTGCCTTGAAACGGATAATACGAACGGGGTCTGAGCATCGCCGAATGAAATGCCCAAGCTGAAAACTACCAGAACGAACGCCTGAAACACAGCTGCGGAGTACTGAGTACGCAGCATCTGGCTTCCCAGGAAAACGATCTCACGGTTGTCTACAAACAAAGACATAATGCGCGGTGCAAAGATCTCTATGATAACCGTCAGCGCAACCGCCACCGTTATACAGACTTTCATCTCAAAAGAAAAGATTTCACGGATCCTGTTCTTCTGACCTGCACCGTATGCAAAGCCCAGCAGCGGCTGTCCGCCAAGCGCAAACCCCAGGAGCAACAGATAGGAAATCAGACAAACTTTCTGAACAATTCCCATTGCAGACACAGCCAGTGCTGAGTATCGGACAAGATACAGATTCGTAATAACCAGCATAACCATCTGCACGGCATTGGTCAACGAAGAGGAAAGCCCGACCGACATCATCTTTCTGATGCTGCCGCCATCCAGCCTGACATGCTTCAGAGAAACAGTCAATGCCTCACTTTTGCGGATGCCTATCCATACACATCCGATCGCCTCGACCGCCATCCCGATAAATGTGGAAAGCGATGCGCCGGCAGCCCCCATACCGAAGCGGAATATCAGGATCGGATCCAGAACAAGATTCACTACAGTTCCCGCAATGACTGCAATCATTGCGTCCCTTGCTTTTCCGTAAGATCTTACAATATTCAGAAAAGTGCAATACACCAGAACTGCCGGAGCCGCAAGTGCAATCCAGATATAGTAGCTTTCAGCATGCCGAAAAGTGTCCGAGTCTGCGCCTAACAAGCTGATGATCGGATTCCTGAACAGCAGAAGGAGAATACTGACAGCTACTCCGAATGAAAGTGCACTCCAGAACGAAAAAGATGAAACCTGTTTTGTTTTTAGGTGATCTTTTTTCCCCAGAAATTGCGAAATCAGAGCACCACCGCCATAACCGAAAATATCTCCAAATGCCATCAGCATGGTATATACAGGTGTAATCAGCGATACCCCTGCTATCAGGCTGGTTTCTCCCGTGGCAGAAACAAAATACATATCAACCAGACCGTAGATGATCGTCACAACCAGGCTCATCACCAACGGGATCGACATTTTGTAATATGCCTTTGAAATCGGGAGATACTCTAACAGTTCCGAAGGAGTTCTGCTCTGTTCCATACGTCGGACCCAACCTGTTCTGCATTTCTGACTGTCATATTCAATAGGTAAGATTTCTTTCAGTTTTGAGCTAATGTTAAAAAACCTTTATTGCTTTTATGTTAACTTCCAGTATACCCTGTTTTTTAGAGGAGTTCAATCTTTTTTTATGTCTTTCAAAGGGGTGAAAACCGTCTGCCAGAGGATGGATTCGTCCCGGATCAGCTGCTGCACCCAGTCTCCGTACCCGGCCGTCAGCAGAAGCAGAAGGGCGAGATCCCTCTCCCCTTCCATCGCCTTCCGGATCATCCTGAGTGCCAGAACCGTGCCGACATTCGGCACCAGATGATAGTCCTCCGTCAGGGCACGGTATCCCTCTTTTTCACTCATGGGGTTTTCCAGCAGGATCCGGACGATCGTCGGCATGTCATGTGTCAGGAACAGCCTGGCTTTTTCCGACGGCCAGGGAATCTCCCGATATGTCAGCCCGTCCCGGATGGCCCTTACACTTGAAGGTGAAATGCCGAAACGCTTTGCTATCACCGGCACCGATTCCCCCTCCGTCAGAGCGATGCGGACAAATCCCAGTTCTTCGGGATCCAGCTTGCGTTCCCTGCGATTTACACGACCCCGTTTTTTCTCCTGAAGGGGGAAATCGGAATCTGCATAATCCCCGAGGAAGTCCCGGTAAGCTTTTCCGTCCCGGATGGAAACAATGCTCGGAACCGAAACGGGAAACTTTTCTGCTATCTTCCTGGCTGAAATCCCGTCCCGCAGCATTTCCGCAATGCCGCGAACCTGTTCCTCCGTAAGCTTTCGATTCGCCGAAGGCTTCCCTTTATGGCTCCGGCTCAGTTTTTCCAGCGTTTCGGCATTCGGTGTTACGCCAGAAGCATGCAGCCTTGTATGCTCTGCCCGATCCATCACCTGCAGATTGGCAAGACGGTTATCGTCCTTTTCTCCATTGATGTGGTGGACTACCTCATTTTCCCGCAACGGCCTGCCCAGAAATTCCTCCATCAGGACCACATGCGCCGGTTTTCTCTTTCCGTTGCGGGTTATTGTTTTATATTCGGACCCCATATCTTCCTTTCTTATACGAATCACTCTGCTGCTTACAGAATCTCTTTCCGGAATGCAATATGAACTTGCAGACTTATCCCAAAATACAAACAAATTGTCTGCGTATAGAATTCCCGGGTCTTCACACGAAGATCCCGGGATCAGTATTTTATCGGGGAAGACTTATTCAGCGACTGCGTTTGCGTCTGCGCATCGTCAGCACCGCGCCGGCGAGGGAAACAGCTGCCAGGGCGCCCCACAGCATCACATTGCTCTCATCCCCCCGTGCGCGGGTTGTTGGACGGCGGGACGTAGGTATACCGCTCGCTCGTCGACGTGGAGTAATAAGTTTCTCCTCCGCCACCTGCTGGGAAGACAACGAACTTCGTCTCCGCTTCTCCGTCGTCAAAGACGGCTTTGAGTGTGTAACTGCCCGTAGCCAGGCTTCTCTGGTAAGCAGTTGTCAGTGTAATCTTCACGCTTCCGGATTTCGCGGTATACGCACGCGGCGACAGCACCCGTCCATCCACCTGAATGCCCAGGAAGTGCAAGAAGGCATTCTCATCATCAGGGAAGCGATGTACGGTAAAGCCCGCACCCTCTGTGCTGCTTTCCATCCACATGACCGGTGTGGTACCGTTGGCAAAGTAGTATAGCACTTTCTTTTCAGTGGGTTCAGGCGGCGTAACTTCCTTTTCGATAAACGTCGCCGTCACGATGACGGAGGATGCAGGCATGGTGAAGCTGTATTCGCCGTCCGTCAGCGTGATTTCCTGCGCCGTTCCGCCATCTGGGGTAAAGGTTAGCTTCTCCAACTTATAACCGCTCTCTGAAGTGACAGTCACAGTGACAGCAGTTCCCTGAAAAGCGGTGGCCGGGACAGTGATGGAACCGTGAGAGATATTCTGATCCACTGTGATGGAATAGTTTAAATTAACCGGCGGGTTAACAGTGTCGCTTTCTGTTTGGAACGCCGCGGTAACCGTAACGTCGGAATTTGGCATGGTGAAAGTGTAAGGGTTGGCTGTTAGGGTCTGGCCGTTTCCATCCTGGATATCGTTTCCATCGCTGTCCATCCACTTCAGGAATACATAGTTATTATTGGGTGCGGCTTTCAGAGTGACAGTTACGGATCCCTGCGTATCTGGGTCTTTGTCCCAATACGTCCCCTCTCCCGTGACCGTGCCGCTGTTTTCCGGGTCAACATTTACGGCCACGGTATGCTTCCAATGGACTGTCGCATTGCCGTTCCATCCCTCTGCAGTGCTCACACTCCCCTCTTTGGCATCAACATACAAATCCGTCAGGTTGTCGCAGTCTTTGAATGCCTTATATCCGATGGATATCACACTGGCCGGGATTTTCACAATCGTGAGGCCGTCGCAGTCTATGAATGCATAGACCTCAATGGAAGTCACACTGGCTGGGATTGTTATACTCGTTAAGCTGCTGCAACGGCCGAATGTATAGGTTCCAATGGAAGTCACAGTGTCCGGGATTGTCACACTCGAGATGGAGTTGCAATTATAAAAAGCACTTTCCCCGATAGAAGTAACGCTGTCCGGGATCGTCACACTCGTAAGGCTGCTGCAGCCAGCGAATGCATCATCCCCGATGCTCGTCACACTATTGGGGATCGTTATGCTCGTGAGGCTGGGGCAGTAACTAAACGTATTTCTTTCGATAGAGGCCACACCGCCGGGGATCGTTATGCTTGTAAGATTGTCACAGTCGCAAAATGCGTAGAACCCAATGGAAGTCACACTGTCCGGGATAGTCACGCTCGTAAGGTTGTTGCAGTTATAGAATGCATAGCCTTCGATGGAAGTCACACTGTCCGGAATCGTTACGCTCGTGAGAGATTTGCAATTGTTGAATGCATAGATCCCGATAGAGGTCACGCCGCTTGGGATTTCTATGCTTGTGATAGTAGACGGGGCCTGAATCAATATCGTTTGTTCCTTATTGTAAAGGACACCGCTTGCACTGCTGTAATTAGGATTCTCCTCCGCCACCTGGAATTCTTCCAAGTTGGGACAACTCGCAAATGTGTTATTCTCAATGGAAGTCACGCTGCCGGGGATTGTTACACTCGAGATGGAGTCGCAATTACAAAAAGCACGTTCCCCGATGGAGGCAACGCTGTCCGGGATTGTCACACTCGCAAGACTGTTACAAGTATTAAACGCATTCTCTCCAATGGAAGTCACACTGTCCGAGATCGTCACGCTCATGAGGCTGTAGCATCCTGCAAATACATCATCCCCGATAGAGGTTACGCCGTCTTCGATCACAATCCCGGTGATGCTGTCCTTGTCGCTGAACCATGGCCGACCGTAATAACCAAAATCATCATACATGGGTCCTGTGCCAGAGATGGTGAGCACTCCGTCAGCCAGCGACCAGGTTACGTTATCACCACATTTGTTATTGAACTCCCCACTGTAAAACGTCGCCTTAATGTTGACGGGGAATGCAGGCATGGTGAAGGTACCGGTATATTTCCCGTCGTCGCCCAGAGTAGCGGCAACTATCTGTCCTGACTGACCCTCCGGCGTGTAGGTCAGCCTGTCCAGTTTGTTTCCTTCCGGCGGGGTAACCGTCAGGGTGACGGCTTTTCCTTCTTGAGTTGATATAGTATCTGAACTTATCGTGCCATCATCCGGAAGAATGACAGCGTATTTCAGCAATTCCGTATTACCGAAAACACTACCAACTGTTCCGCCATATATAACAGTCATAGCGATTTGGGTATCGCTGAAGTAAATACGGTTAACCGTGCCTCCGTACACGTCAAAACTACCGTAGATGATGTGTACGTCCTCGGAAACTGTGCCATCGTTCATAGCGACGAAGCTACCATTCATGATGTTTACTTCGGAAACCGTACCGCCGTTAATTGTGAGCTTTCCGCCCATCGTACTAACGCTGGAAACCGTGCCACCACCTATGTTGACATTGCCCCCTTTAACAATGACACCGTATACAGTGCCGTTGTTCATCGTGAAGCTGCCATTGTTCATATTAACGCCTGAGACTGTTCCATCGTTCATTGTAAAATTGCCAGAGACTTCTATGCTTTTGCTGACTATGCCTCCGTTCATCGTGACAAAGCCCCAATTTATGATTTCTAGTTCGGAAACTTCACCTCCGTTCATTGTGAAGGAGCCCCCGCCTCCATAGACGTGTACGGCAGAAACCGTGCCACCGCCCACAGAGTCGTTCAGTGTCAGGTTTCCTTCGCAGGATAAAGAGGTATCAAGTCCAGAAATATCCCTGCCATTCAGGTCAAGGATGATATTAGTTCCGCTTTCCACAGTATATTCGCCGGAGACGTCTGCACCCAGTTGGATCTTTGTCGGATTATCAGAGTCATGGCTTGCCTCGGATAAGGCGGTCGCAAGCGCAGCCGCGTCATTTACAACAGTTTCCCCGCTGCTGCCCAGTGGTGCTGCCCCGAGGGCAGTGCGGAAAGTTACGGTCTCCTTTTTCGCATCCTCCACAGTGATACGGTCGAGTTCCAGCTCACAGTCTTCACAGACGGTCACCTCATCGTGGATGCCGTCGGTCTCATCCCTATCTTCAATGTCAATTCTGGTGTTTTCATGCTGGCAGGTTTTATGCTTCAGTTCCATTTCCGCTTTTTTCTGCGCAGCCTCCACCTGCTGCTGTTGCTGTTCGACTATTTCCTGTTGAGCTTGCTGCTGCAAGAGAATGTCCTGTTCCATAGCTTCAATCTGCTTCTGGTATTCCTCTTGCTGCTGCTGAAGCTGAGCAAGCATACCGGCAAGGTCCTCTGAAAAGGCATGCGGGATCAGGCTGAGCAGCATGACGATGCTCAGCATGACGGAGAGGAAGCGTTTGGTTTTCATTTTCTTCAATCCTCCTTGGAAGGATAGGGGGATGGGACTGGTACTTCGAGATCAGTGCTTAAAGGCTGCTCGAGAAGACAACATTGTACCTCGATTTCGGAGCGTGCACGCGAGCTCTAATACTGTTAAGAGATGTGGAAGGTTTATAAGAATTAACAGACCATCGTTGTTTTATGTTAACCTATATTGTATCACGTTCAGGGAGAAGATGCAAGCGAATTTCTATAAGAGGGATCCCTCCAGCAGATCCCAATCCGCCGCGGTCAGCCAGTAAGGCTCCGCTTCCGCCCGATGCGCGCAGAGGCTGACGGTGTAGCCGGGATACTCCCAGGTGCGGAAGCGATACTCTTCGCCCTGAAAAGAGGCTGCCGCCGCCCGATAATTGATTTCCGCACCTGCCGCTTCAAACAGCGAAAGGCCCAGGCCAACCGCTTTTGAGAATGCCTCCCGCACGGTCCAGATCCGATAAAAGCACGCAAGCGGAAATTCGGCGGATTCCAGCATTGCCCGTTCCTCCCCGCTGAAAAGGGAAGAGAAATCCCGCCACTCCATCTGCCTGCACACTTCCACATCCACCCCCAGCGGGGTGCCCGCCGATGCCAGCACGACCAGGCTGCCGGAATGGGACAGGCTGAAGTGCGGCGCATCTTCCTGCGCAAAATACGGCTTTCCATATTCGGAAACCAGAAGCGCGGCATCCGCCCGGCCCAGGCGCTTCGCGGCCAGTGCCCGGATCATCACCCTTCCGACAGCACAGCGGAGGCGGTCTTCCCGCTTCCGGAAACGAAGCGCCCTCTCCCGTTCAAACCCTGGCAGGAGCGGCAGCAGCTGCTCCAGATGCCGATCCAGCTCCAGAGCCTCCGTGTCTGCAATCCACAGGTCCATTTACGCTCCGGTATGAACTTCCCCGTCCTTCGGAACTGCGTTTCGAACCGTTTCCAGAAGCACCGGGACTATCACATCCAGCGACGGCCCATCCATCATCAGATCGTGCTCATGAGGCGTGTGGATGATCCGCAGCTTATCCCTGCTGCAATAGTTTTCATAGTTGCCGGCTTCAAATTCCATCATTTTTTCCCAGTATCTGAGATTGTCGCCCGAAACTCCCGCCGGAACCTGATCCGGCTTGAAATACGTCACATTCCCGTGATACAGCGAGGGCGTATGGGTTGCCATATCCTCCGACACGTGGGCAGCGTTCGTGACCATGGCTTCGAGCATGCCGTTTTCCCGAAGCTCCGCAAACAGGGGGCAGGTCTCAAAATACTCCCTGTTCACCCCTGAGAACATGCCTTTTGACATATCCCGCAGGTTTTCACTGCCGAGCGCATGAGAATCCAGCAGGAAGAGATGCCGAACCTCCTCGCCGGCCTGCTCCAGCCGGCAGGCCATCTCGTGGGCCACTACCCCGCCGTAACACCAGCCACCAAGCAGATAGGGGCCTTCCGGCTGGTACCTTTTTAAAATCCTGATGTAGTTGGCCGCGATGTTTTTAATGCCGTAGACGGCTTCCTCCGGATGGTACAGATTGAAGGGTTCGATGACCGCGAAGGAGACATCCTCCCCAATCCTGTCAGCCAGCCGGTAATAGGCTTCGCTCCCGGTATTGCCGGTGTGCACAAACACCAGCTTCGGCCCTTTGTTTTCCGAATAGACGCAGATTTCCGGCGGGGCATCCTTCCTGATCCCGACGGTCTTTTTCCCGTTTGAGACGTCCTTTTTATCCGTACCGCCAGAAGCGGATTCCAGTTCCAGAATATCCTTCCAGCCGCGGATGGAAAGATCGTCCGGATAGCTTTCCTTTAAGATCTCCATCATCCGTGCCAGATACCTTCTCAGCTGCTCCTTCCCGACAGCAATACGATGCGTCATAACATATAGGAAGCTCATCCCCTCGGCATGGACACAGGCCACTTTCATCATACTGCTGCGCTGCAGATCTGTGGGCGCATACAGGATCTGTTTTCGGAATTCCACCATCTCACGGCTTCCGAATTTATCGGCCTCCACCATGGTCAGAGGGATTTTACGATCGGTGATCACCTGCTGGATGACCGTGACATTATGAAATACGACAGCCGAACGCAGCTCTTCATTTTCCTGCGCGATAAGATCCAGCGCCTCACGAAGATGGTGCTCAGAAACAACACTGTCAATCTGAAGGAACATGGCATTCAGATGGGTTCCCGAATCCGGGTAGATCAGCTGGTCGAACAGCATCTCATCCTGCCGGGACGATATGGGCAGGACTTTCTGAATGTGTTCTCCTCTCCGGGCAAAATCCTGCTGTACCGCTTCGTATTCCCCCCGAGACCAGAGCTGTTCATAGGCCACTTCCGCCGCTTCCGCTATTTCCCGAAGCACATTCAGCCTGAGCACCTGAGCGCCGGTGATTTTTATCCCCTGCTCCCGAAGCATTGCCGCATACTTCATCGCCGTCAGGGAGGTCCCGCCGAGGTCGGTGAACCTGTCATCCGGGCTGATATAATAGTCGGTGTCAAGAAGATCCGCGGCTGTAAACACCAGCCGTGCAATGACTTCGCTGTCCAGAACCCCGACAGCCTTCCGTTCCCGCCTCGGCTGCGGCAGTTCCTTCCGAAGGACCTTGCCGTTGGCATTGCGGGGAAAGTTTTCCATCCTCACCCAGATGTCCGGAACCATGTATTCCGTGAGGGTTTTTGAGATCTCCTCCGTGACCGCCTGCCTGTCCAGATCCTTCTCCGCTTCATAGTAGCAGGTCAGATGTTCCGTGCCGCTGACGGTTTTTACAACCACGACAATCTGCCTGACATCGCTCCGGCCGAGTTTGGCAACCGCATTGGAGACCTGTGCCTCCACCTCGCCGGTTTCGATCCGGAAGCCGCGGAGCTTTACCATATTGTCAATCCGGCCCAGAATGTCATAGTCTCCGCCGGGCGTCAGCACGGCCCTGTCCCCCATACGGAACCAGAGCCGCCCATCCAGCTCAACCCATTTTTCCGCACCCAGTTCGGGGCGTTTGAAATACTTCAGCGACATATAGTCATTGGAAAGCAGCAGTTCCCCCGCTTCACCGGGCTTCACCGGCTTCATAGCCTCGTCAACGATCAGTGCCTTTGAGTTCGTATAGGCCCTGCCGACCAGAATCCTGTCCTCGTTTCCATGAATTTTTTTGGAGAGGATGCCGCTGATCTCCGTACTCCCATAGAGGTTGTACAGGAAGTTCCCGGGGCAGCAGGCCTTGAAATTCCGCATTTTTTCTCCGCCGGCAAAGACATAGATGCCGCTGATGTCATAGTCCTCCGCAAGAATAGCCGCAAGACTGGACGAGAGGAAGGTGTGGGTGATCCGGGATTCCAGGAGAAACTGATAGAGAGAGCCCAGATCCTTCCGGGCTACTTCCGGAGAAATACACACCGTGCCGCCTTTTACAAGAGGGGCCCAGACAAAAATCTCAGATCCCATAAAAGTGAAGCCGGTCATAATGCCGCTGCGGGAGTCGGAATCCATTTCAGCGCCTTCCTGGGCATTCATAAAATCGGCGATGTGCAGGAGCATCCTGTGGGAATGCAGCACACCCTTGGGCTTGCCGGTCGTGCCGGAGGTATAGAGCAGCATGGCAGGGGAATCTTCGGAAAGCCCTCCAGCAGGAACCGGTTCTCCGCTCCCCACCGGGGCATCATCCATAAAAACAACCCTCTCCTCCGGGAATTTCAGTTTTTTATTCTCCCAGAACTCCCGGAGAGTCAGAACCGCTTTCGCTTCGGAATCCTCCAGCATGTATTCCAGGCGCTCAGCAGGATAGGCATCGTCAAACGGCACGAAAACACCGCCAGCCCGGATGGCCGTAACGGCACCGAGCACGATTTCTTTCACGAAAGGTACATAAACCGCCGCCGCATCCCCATTTTCAAAGCCACGGGCGGCAAGAGCAGCGGCGAGGGAAGCGCTGCGCGCTTCCAGCTCTCCATAGCTTATTTTCCCGAAGGGATCCTCCGCAACCGCCTTTTCAGGAAAAGCCGCAGCATAATCCGAGATCCGTTCATGGATCAGCTTCATGGTTCTTCACCTCCAAAGAATCCCTTCTCCTCCAGTTTTTCCAGGAATTGCCGGATATAGGCAGCGCCCGTATCTGGCCAGAAGAAGCCCAGCCGCCCCAAAATATGCACGGTATAGGAATTGTCACAGCTTTCCAGGCCGAGACCCTGGGTATCGTCGTTGCTCTGGTAAGCAATCAGGCTGCCGACCGCTTCACGCTTTGTCTCATCCGAAAGGGCATTCTGCAATGCCTCGGCAAACTCTTCGGGTTCCGCCCCGCGGATCCGGTGCCCCATCTCATTGAGGATCTGCATCACATCACCCATCAGATGCCTGTGCGGGTTCAGGGGCATGAAGCAGACGCAGTCTTCCGGCGTTTCGGCCAGAGCAAGCACCGCCTTTGCAAGACAGTCAATCGGAGAGAACTCTACCTGCGTATCCATGGAATCAAAGGGGATCAGTCCCAATGTCTTAAAAGCGCGGAAGGTATTCATGTAATTGTTTGTTTTGTAATTGACCTGGAATGCGCCGTCCTCCGCTCTGGGCGCCAGATTGCCCATCCGGAACACCTTCGCCCGCAGGCCGTGCTCTACCATCTCCTCAAAGACAAGCCGCTCTGCCATGAATTTGGAGTGGATGTACTGGTTATTGTCAACGACCTGGCCGGCATAGAGCCTGTGCTCGTCGAAGCGGTAATTTACCGGCGGCAGATTGCCCTCCCGGCTTCCGATAACGCTGCCGGTGGAGATATGCACCAGGCGGGCGTGATTGTCCAGGCACCAGGCAGCAAGGTTGCGGGTGGATTCAACATTGGCCCGCTCGATTTCGTTGCCTCTGGCAAAGTGTTTGACACTGGCCGCGCAGTTGATCACCGTCATGCCGTCGGAAGGCGCCCTGAAGGCCAGCAGGGCTGCAGGATCAGTAGCATCGCCTTCGATCACAAATATCCTAGAACCGAACAGCGATGCATAGTCATCGTTGAAGTAGAAGCGCAGAACCGTCTTCAGCCGCTGTTCCCCACTCTCGTCCCTGCCGGGACGCACAAAACAGAAGATCCTGCCTTCGTGCCGCGTGATCAGTTCATGGAATACATGGCTGCCAAGATAGCCCGTGCCGCCCAGCATCAGGACGTCATTGAGCGGAAGGCGTTCGCCGCCGCGGAATGCCTCCAGCGTGTTGCGTGCCAGCAGGGCATGGATTTTTCCGTAGTCATAGCCGTCCCGCCCGATCTCCGGCAGTTCATGCGGATCCGTCACAACGGGAGCTTCGGCGGGTGCCGCGGCATCCTCTCCGCTTCCGGTGAGGAAGGCGGCCATGGCCCTCGGGGTCGGATAGCTGAACACATCGTTGTATACGATGCCGTAACCCGCTTTTCCGGCGGCAATCACTACCTTCATAGCGAGGATGGAACTGCCGCCCAGATCGAAGAAATCCTCTTCGGCGCTCATCCGTTCGATGCCGAGGACGCTGCTGAAGATGGCGCAGAAATCCTCCTCGGTTTTGCCCTCCGGTGCCACATACTCCGCCTTTTTCTGTTCCGGCTTCGGCAGAGCCTTTTTGTCCACCTTCTGGTTGACGGTCAGAGGGATTTTTGGGATCTGCATGATAACGGCAGGCACCATATAAGCAGGCTTCTGCGTTTTGATATACTCCGTCAGCTGTGCGACGTCCACGGCGGAGTCGCTGACCACAAAGGCCGCAAGAAACTTTCCGCCGCCCTCGTGATCATAGGCCTGCACCGTCACGTCGCGGATGCCTGCAAAGCCCCGGATCACGGTCTCGACTTCCTTTGTCTCGACACGGAAGCCGCGGATTTTCACCTGGCCGTCCTTGCGGCCGACGAATTCGATATCACCGTTCTGGCGGTAGCGCACAATATCCCCGGTGTGGTACATGCGGAATTCATTAAACGGACAGGCCTCATAAGCCTCGGCCGTCTTGTCCGGCCGGTTCAGGTAGCCCCTGCTGACCTGCGGCCCGGACAGGCAGTATTCACCGGCAGCGCCTGCCGGCAGCCTGTGGCCGGTCTTATCCAGCACATAGGCATGGATGGAGTCGAAGGGCTTCCCGAGCGGGACGTTGGGCTCCCAGAAGCGGATCGGGAAAATACTGACGCCGCAGCAGTTTTCCGTCGGCCCATAACCGTTGGCAATGGTATAGGAGAGCTTTGAAGGATCCACCGCAGGGAGCTTCTCCCCGCCCATCACCAGCATTCTCAGGGTTTTCAGGCTCGGATAGTTCTGCAGGAACTGGACACCGACCTGGGTCGTCAGCAGCAGGGCCGTAATCCCTGTCTCGTCGAACCAGGCTGCCAGAGCATCGAGGTTCATGCGCACCTCATCCGGCACCAGGCAGACCGTGCCGCCGTTGAGGAGGGTGCAGAACACATCGGACATATTCACGTCAAAGCCAAAGGAGGCATAGGCAGCGATCCGGTCGTCCCTGGTGCAGAAAATATTGCGCAGGCCGTGGGCGTATGCCACAAGGTTCCGGTGTTCGATCTGGCAGCCCTTCGGCGCACCGGTGGAGCCGGAGGTGTAGAGCATGATGAAAAGATCTTCCGGTGAAGGCCCTTCGGGTACCGCCGGGACCTCCGGCATGCCATACAGCTCACTCACCGTCAGCACCGGGCCGTTGTATTCGTCCACAAGGCCGGTGAGACTGTCATCTGCCAGCAGCAGGCAGACTCCCGCATCCTTCACCATGAAGTTCAGCCGCTCTTTCGGATAGCTGGGGTCGAGGGGTTCATAAGCAAGCCCGGCTTTCACTGCCGCCAGCGGCAGGAGGAACACATTCTCATTCCTCGGCAGGAGAATCGCCACAACCTGTTCGGCAAGGCAGGACTTTCCTGTCACTTCGCAGGCCCGACTGTAGAGTTTTGCCGCCAGGCGGTCCGTCAGCTCATCCAGCTCCCGGTAGGTATAGGCTTTGTCCTGGTAGACGGCCGCCGTTTGTCCGGCTGGATTTCCGCATTCCTCCTGAACTTTGTCACAACGGTGTCATTCCTGTCGAAATCCAGATCCCAGGGCCGGTTATAGCCGTCCAGCACCTCCCACTGCGCCTCTCCGGTAAGGCTGATGTCGGAAAGCGTATCGTATGCCAGCAGGCCGCGGACGGCATTTCCAATGCTCTCGGCCAGGCCGAGCATCATCGCTTCGCTGTACAGGGAGGAATCGTAGGTAACGAGGATGCGCGCGGAGTCCTCCGTGCCGTCTATATAGACCGACACCGGCAGCTTGGCAATATCCAGGCTGAGGCCCTTAACCGTGACAGGGCCGTATTTCGTGCGGTAGTCGTTTATGACGCCAACCTCATAGGTATAGGAGGCCGATGGGTGGAAATCATATTTCGCCGCGAGCCGGGCGAACGGATAGTTTTCATGGGCAATCGTATCGGAAAACGACTCCGCTGTACGCCGCAGGAAGTCCGCCGTCTTTTCCCTGTTGTCTATTGTTGTTACAAGGGGAAGGGTGTTGACAAACATTCCCATCGTATTGCCGAGCTTCAGATTGCTTCGCCCGTTGGACACCGTTACAATGGATACCGTATCTTCACAGATAAACCTGCCGAAGGCAAGGTAGGCTGCGCCGAGGTATACTGCCGCAGGGGTCACCCCGAGGTGCTGGGCAAACTCCTTCACTGCGACAATATCTGTCGGCACGGAAACACTTCTTTCCGTATGAGGGAGATTTTCCCCAAAGACGTCGGGGATCAGCTGGGTGGCCTCTTCCACTCCGGCCAACTGAGAGGCGAAGAAGGCTTCCACCTCCGGGCTGATGTGTTCCTCGGACACAAAGTCATAATAGGTGTAGGTCTCCCTTTCGGGCTCCGCACCGTCCAGTGCCTGGCAGAGCTGGCTGAAGAAGAGATCCAGAGAGGCACCGTCGCTGACCAGATGGTGCATATCGATCATGAGCGTCAAAGCGTTATCCACCCTGACGATCTCAAACCTTACCGCCGGACCCTTTTCAAGATCAAACGGGCGTACAAATTCTTTTTTATAAGATTCAAACTCCACGGCAGACAGTTCCCTGTACGGGATTTCCAACCTGAAGCCGGGGATCGGCTCCTGAATGATCTCATTGTCGTCGTTCGAAACAAACCGGCAGAGAATATAGGAATGGGCATCGACCAACCTGCGGACAGCGGCATCCAGCTGCTTCGCGCTGATCCCTTCCGGGAAACTCAGTGTGAAGGGGACGTTGTACTGCACGGTGTCCGGATTGGCCTGAACCTCGGTATAGACACCCTGCTGTGCAAAGCTTAACCGGCAGGACCGTTCAGCCTGCTTTTCCTCCCCGGCAGATTCTCCGGCCGGGGCCGGATTATTCTGTTCTCCCGAAAGGAATGCGGACAGAATTGCATTTTCAATGCTCTGGATGGAGCCTTCCGAAATCAGCTTCCGCGCAGGAAGCTGCACATGGAATTTCTTATAGACCTGCATTGCCAGGCGGATACTGGAAATGGAGGACAGGCCCAGGTCTCCGAGACAGTCGGTAATGCCGAATTCCGTGGTATTCACAATTTCAGAAACGATCCCCTTCAGCTCCTGCTCCAGCACATTCAACGGAGCGGCGATGCAGGCACCTGCAGTGTCCGCATGTGCCTTCAGCTCGGGTTTCGGCAGGGCACGCCTGTTGACCTTGCTGTTCTGGTTCAGGGGGATCCGGTCGATCTGCATGGTCACGGCGGGCACCATGTAGGAGGGCTTCCGCTCCCGGATGAAATCATTCAGGGCAGGAACGTCTACCTCCCCGGCAGAGACCACGTAGGCGGCGATAAACTTCTCCCCGGTGCCCTCGTCTTCAAAGGCCTGCACGGTGGCGTCGGTTATCCCGGGGAATTCCCGGATGACGCCTTCCACCTCCGTCAGCTCAATACGGAAACCGCGCACCTTCACCTGGCTGTCGTTGCGGCCGATAAAATCGATGTTTCCGTCCGGCAGGAGGCGCACAATGTCTCCCGTACGATAGGCACGGGCATAAGCCGGATTGTCGCTGAACGGGTTCCGGATAAAGGCTTTCTCCGTCAGATCCGGGCGGTTCAGGTATCCGCGCCCGACGCCGCGCCCGGCGATCAGAAGCTCGCCGGGTACAAGCGGCGGCAGCCTCCGGAGATCCGCATCCACCACATAGCACTTGTAGTTATGCAGAGGGTTGCCGATGGGCACGCGATCATAAAGCCTTTCCACCATGGCTGCCGTTGCAAGGATAGAGCACTCTGTGGGCCCGTAACCATTACACAGCTTTGTGCCGATCTCCGCTCTGGGAGCTACCGGAACCAGTTTTTCTCCCGCGGCCACCAGATATTTCAGCGACGGCACGCTGGCTATGGTATAGAACTGGCGCGCGACCTGGGTGGTCATGAAAGAATGTGTGATGCCCAGGCGGTTGAACATCGCCTCTACTTCAACAAGATCCAACCGGATCTCTTCCTCCACGATACACACGCAGGCACCGACAGTCAGCGGCGCATACAGGTCCATCATGCAGCAGTCAAAGCCGTAACTGGCATAGCCCGACATACGGCAGGTCTCATCGAGATGGAAATAGTCCCTGTACCATCTCATGAAATTCGCGATATTGCCATGCTCCAGCATGACACCCTTGGGCACGCCGGTGGACCCGGAGGTATAGAGCAGGATAAACAGGTCCTCCGGGGCCGGGTGGTCATTCCGTTTTTCACATGCGGGAAGGGCAGGTATGTCTTTCGTGAGGAGGACAGGCCCCGTATAATCCGGCACCCTCTCCAGGAGGTCCTCGTCGGCAATCAGGACGGCACAGCCGGCGTCCTTCATCATGAAGCCAAGGCGTTCCGGCGGATAGGAGGGATCGAGCGGCTGGTAGGCTGCCCCCGACTTCAGCACGCCCAGAGACGCGGTAACCATCGGGCTGCTGCGATGAATCAGGATGGAAACTACGCTTCCCCTGCCAACGCCACCGGCACGGAGAAATGCGGCTATGCGCTCGGAAATGTCGTCCGCTTCGCGGTAGGTCAGGACTTCATCCTTAAAGATGACTGCCGTATTCTCAGGAAACCTCTCGACGGAAGCACGGAACATGGACACAATGTCCGTCACAGGGTAATCACGCTCTGTGGCATTGAAGGCGTCCATCTCTTCGAGGTTGCGGTCATTCACCAGGCCGACCTCTTTCAAGGTGCTCTTTTCCGTGAACTCCTGTGCGGCTTTTTCCAGGCAGGCGACCAGCCTGGAAATATATTCCTCACTGTACCGGCTGCTCTGGTAATCGCCGGAGAAGAAGAGGCTGCCTTCCTTTTCAAAAACATCAATATGCAGCGGTGCTTTTGCTTCGCTCAGCGTAAGGAATCTGCTCTCAGCCTTTTCCCCACCGATGGTATCGAAGACAAAGCTGGCCCCCTGATAGATGAAGAGAATATCCGACGACAGATTAAACTCATGAGAAATCTCGGCAAAGGAATAGAGGTCATTCGCCATGCTGGCCATCAGCTGCCGGCCGACTTCAGAGACAAAGGCAACGATCTCCTTCTCCCCCTCCAGGCGGCAGAAGACGGGGAAGGTCCTGACCAGCATGGTCACGGAGCGGTCCAGACGCGAATCGGACCTGCCGTTGTAGATGGTGGTATACAGGGCATCTTCCCTCAGGTTGTATTTGCTCAGAACGAATGCGAAAACGGCATTGAAGAAAGCATTTTCCGACAGGCCGTGTTCGCTGCAGAAGCGGCTGATCCTTGCCAGGTCAAGACCGGAGGGGATCTCGAAACTGCCGGACGAAGCCGCATCAGCGCGAACATCGCCTTCGGGCAGCATGTCGGGATCGGCGTCCGCCAGAAGGCCTTTGTAATAAGCTCTGGCGCGGGCATAGCGGTCAGTTTCGCGCAGCTTCTGCTCTACCAGGGCTGCCTCATACCCGGTATAAGTCTCCCGGACGATCTTTTCTCCTTCATAGGCGGAATTGATATCCTGAAGGATAATCCCCTCGCTGGTTCCGTCGCACAGAATGTGATGGAAGTCAAGGAAGAGATAGTTGCCCTCTCCCGTATGATAAACAGCGGAGCGATACAGCCTGCCTCCGATCAGGTCGTAAGGAACGACAAGATCTTCCGGAAGACGATCCGCCTCGATATATTCCACCACCGGGGGCAGACTGTCATTCCGCCGGAATCTATACTCCCCCTTTTCATCTGCAAAAAGCGTCGCATTCAGGCAGGGATGGGCGGCTATGACCGTTTCCACTGCCGATTTCAGCCTCGCCAGATCAACCCTCTCCGAAAGCCGGAAGAGATAGGGAATGTTGTAGAACGTGGCACCTGGATGCGCAAGGCATTCCACCAGAATGCCGTTCTGGGTCTGGAGCAGAGGATAATCGGCCTGCAGGTCAAAGGTCTCCTGTTGTGCGGAGCCGGAAAGGAATCTCTCCAGCGCCTCCACGGTATGATTCTCGCGCAGATCCCGGATGGACACCGGTTTTTCAAAGGTTTTGGACAGGAGGACATTCAGGCGAATCGCTCCGATGGAGGAGAGGCCCGCTTCATAAATATCTGTCGTAATGCCGAATTCCCTATGGCCTACCACTTCGGCTATACAGTCAAAAATCTTCTGCTGCGTTTCATTCTGAGGAGGCAGGGATGCTTCGCTCTTCCGTTCCGGCTTCGGCAGGGCACGCCGGTTGACCTTGCTGTTCTGGTTCAGGGGGATCCGGTCGATCTGCATGGTCACGGCGGGCACCATGTAGGCAGGCTTCCGCTCCCGAATGAAATCATTCAGGGCAGGAACGTCTACCTCCCCGGCAGAGACCACATAGGCGGCGATAAACTTCTCACCGGTTCCCTCGTCTTCAAAGGCCTGCACGGTGGCGTCGGTTATCCCGGGGAATTCCCGGATGACGCCTTCCACCTCCGTCAGCTCAATACGGAAGCCGCGCACCTTCACCTGGCTGTCGTTGCGGCCGATAAAGTCGATTTCTCCACTGGGAAGGAAGCGCACAATGTCCCCTGTGCGATAGATGCGAGCATAAGCCGGATCGTCACTGAACGGGTTCCGGATAAAGGCTTTCTCCGTCAGATCCGGCCGGTTCAGATATCCTCTGCCGACACACGGGCCCGAGATCCACAGTTCCCCGGGTACACAGGGCGGAACACGATGCCCGGCCTCGTCCACAACGTAAAGTCCGGCACCCGCCGCGGGGCCTCCAATCGGAATGCGCAGGAATTCCCTGTCCACCTTCTTTCTCGTGACAAAGACGGTACATTCCGTAGGCCCATACAGGTTATACAAATCGATATCCTCCGGCGGCGCTATGGGGGCAAGCTTTTCACCGCCCACCGAGAGGGACCGGAGGCAGGCGGGCCTGAAAGGAGGCACAGCAAACTGCCGCCCTACCTGGGTGGTCATGAAAGCAATATCGACATGGTTTTCTTCCAGATACTGACCGAGAGCAGCCAAATCCAGGCGGATCTCCTCCGGCACCACACATACGCATCCGCCGCCTGTCAAAGTGGGGTACAGGTCCATCATGTTGGCATCGAACCCGTAACTGGCGTAGGCTGCGTGAACGGTATCCTCCGTCAAATGATATTCCTTCCGATACCACCTGCAGAAGTTTGCAAGGTTGCCGTGTTCCAGAATCACACCCTTGGGCACGCCGGTAGAGCCCGAAGTATAAAGCAGGATAAACATGTCGTGCTCTTCCGGCACAGGCAGGCTTTCTTTTTCCGGAAGCACAGGCAGTGCAGGGATATCCCGTGTCAGAAGGAATTCACCCGGATATTCGTTCAGCAAGGGCACCAGATCCGCATCGGCAATCACCAGAGCGGCATCCGCGTCCTTCACCATGAAATTCAGCCTTTCCGGCGGATAGGAGGGATCAAGCGGCTGATAACCCGCCCCGGATTTCAGCACACCCAGAGAGGCAACAGCCATGTATTCATTCCGGTGGATCAGCACAGACACTACGTTGCCCCGGCCGATTCCCCTCTGAACCAGAGCATAGGCAATCCGGTCAGAAGCCTCATCAATCTCCCGGTAGGTCTTCCTGACTGTGCCCAGAACAAGGGCGACGGCTTCCGGACGTTTTTTTGCCTGTGCCCGGAAAAGGGACACAATGCTGCCCGGTGCGGAAGCATCCGCAGGGATGGCAAGAAAACCATCCAGCGCATCCCGCTGTTCCTCCAAGGTGATGTCCACCTGGTTAAAACTTTCTCTGTAAAGAAATTCCCGAACCGTCTGCTTATAGGACCAGGCAAAATTCTCTATGCTTTCCTGCTCATACAAGTCCGTACGATAGGAGAGCCGCAGGCGATATGCACCGCTGTCGCTGAATACTTCAGCCACCAGTTCTTCTTTCGGAGCATCACTCTGGATAATCTTTGGAACGATCCTGCCGTCCAGAAAGTCGATTTCAGGCTCCAGTTCCCCCTGATATGCAAACATCGTGGGAACGGAAAGATTGAACCGGGTGCAGATATCGGCATAGGAGAACAGGCCTCCCGTGCGATTCCTGCCAAGCTGTTCATTGAGGCATTTCAGATGTTCCCCGATGCGTTCCTCTCCGGAGAAGCGTTCCAGGACCGGAAAAGTCTTCACAAACATACCGATTGCTCCGGCGATTTCCGGTGTGCGCCCGTTGTGGACAGACGCATAGAGCGCTTCGCTGCCTCCGGAGAACCGACTCAGAAGATACCCGTAAACGCCGGTAAAGAAAGTGCTTGTCCTGATGCCCAGCCGGTGCACAAATTCGGACAGCTGCCGGGTCTCTATGTCCAGAGGAATGGTGAAACAGGAATTTTTCGGCTCCGCGCCCTCTTTGTCGTGGATGGGCGCACTGTTGATCTCCACATCGGAGAGCAGTTCCCCGTACCATTTTTCCTCAAGTCCGAAGGCGTCTGTTTTCCGTTTTTCCTGTTCCATCCCGGCAAAGTCGGCAGACGTCACATTTTCGCCCAACGGCGCTTCTCCGGCATACACCCGGTTCAGCTCCCGGATAAACACCTGCACGGACAACCCGTCAAACAGGATATGATGGAAATCCGCAAACAGATACGACCGCCCATCTCCCCGGATGATCTGCACACGATACAGGCTGTCTTCCGGATCAGAGAAAGGCCGGATCAGTTCTTCCAGATCAGGCTCGCCATCGCTTTCCCGAATACAGACGGGAATCTCCTCCGGACTGCCGTCAGGGGTCAGGCGTGTGATGCTGCCGTCCGCTTCCGCACGGAAACGAGACAGTATACAGGGATGCGCACGCAGGGTTTGTTCCAGGGCAGAGTGCAGCCTGGTCAAGTCCGTTCCATCCGGAAGGAGCAAAAGGAGCGGAACATTATAAGCTGTTCCCTGCGGATTCTTCTGCCAGTCCAGATAAATCCCCAATTCCGTCATAGAAACAGGAGAGGTTTTCCAAACCATATCCATAATATATTCCTCCTTTAAGCTGTTCAGAACAGTTTTGCTGTTCATTTTATCATACTATAATCCGCGGGCTGCGGCAATTGTTTTTTTGCCGTGCATTCTCCCTTTTTCTGATCCTACGGCTCCCGCTTTACAGGATCAGAACGCCTGATAGCGGATCAACCCGTTGTTATACAGGATCTTCAGATACTGAACCAGCCTGTTATACAGCGGTTCCGCCTTTTCGCCAAACGCTTCCTTTACGTTTTCCGCGATCTGCCCCACGGTTTTCTGCCCGTCAATCTGCTGCCAGACAAAACTCCCCAGCTCGTCCAGCTGAATATGGCTGATGCGGGGCCGGTGGAAAAACTTCTGGGCAATCCGGTCCCAGATGCCATCGTGTACCATATGAACCGTGATTCTTCCGTTTTCTTCCAAAGTCCACTCATGTTTCGGGGAACGGACAGGAATATAATCCAGATAATTCCGCTTTTCTTTTCGCCCCATCGTTCTCTCCTTATCCTGATTATTGATAAAAGCCGGGCTATATCCACCAACTTATAGCCCGGCTGTCCATTCAGCACTACTGTTCTATTCTTTTGCCTGTCCTTTCATCCCTTTTCGGATAAAGAGGAGCAGGGTCGCCACCAGCACCAGGTATGCCAGAGCCCCGCCAATGTTGCCCAGATTGAGCTTTCCGCTGACATCAACAACTTGAGCAAGCGTTCTATCCCCGACTTTGATAATTGCCAGAACCGCCAGCAGAATACCTACGAGCCCTTCTCCGGCGATCAGGCCGGAAGAATACAGGACGCCGGAATCTTCAGCCTTCTTCCGATCGTCTTCAGAGGCATATTTCCGTTTTTCGACAAACATACGAACAAGGCCGCCCACCATAATGCCGGAACTGAGATGGATCGGCAGGTAGATGCCGATCGCGATCGGCAGGACAGGCAGGCCAAGCAGTTCAAAAACGAGTGCGCAAAATACACCGACGAAGATCATCGACCAGGGGAGATTCCCTCCCATAACACCCTCTATCACCATTTTCATCATCATTGCCTGCGGTGCCGGAAGCTGTGCAGATCCAAAGCCCCAGGCCTTGTTGAGCAGATGAAGAATGGCACCGATGGCAACAGCTGCCGCCAGAGAGCCGACTATCTCACCAATCTGCTGCTTCTTCGGCGTAGCCCCCACCAAAAAACCGGTTTTCAGATCCTGGGACATATCTCCGGCCATCGCGGCAATAATGCAGATGACAGAACCGATCGAAATCGCTCCGACCATGCCTGCCCCTCCGGTGTTCCCCGTTGATTTCAGCACGATCGTAGCCATCAGCAGCGTGGCGATGCACATACCGGAAGCAGGGTTGTTTGACGAGCCGATCATGCCCACCATACGGGCCGAGACCGTGGCGAAGAAGAATCCGAACACCAGAATCAGGATTGCCCCCACCAGGTTAACAGGAATACCGGGGTACAGCCAGAGGAAGACACAGACTGCCAGCGCACCGATCAGCACGACCGCAATCGGCATATCCTGTTCAGTACGCAGGACACTCCCATCGCCTTTGCCATAATCCTTGAAGGCAGAAGCAAATGTTTTTACCATCAGAGGCAAAGCCTTGATGAGACTCAGGATCCCGCCGGCAACAAGAGCCCCTGCTCCGATATAGCGTATATAATTGCTCCACAGTCCGGAAGGGCCGGAAGAAGCAAGCAGTTCCGACACCGACACCGTTGCAGGATAAAGTATCCTGTCACTTCCGAACAAAGCGATCAGCGGCATAAAGATAAACCAGGCAAACATACCTCCGGCGAACATGAACGATGAGATCCGGGCTCCGCAGATATACCCGACACCTGCCAGGGCAGGAAGCACATCCATTCCGAAAGCGGAACCCTTGTATGCCTTAATATCCCAGTTTATTTCACTGGGAAACAGCTTTACCCCGTCTGCGATAAACTTATACAGCGCCGCAATCCCCAGACCGGCAAAGACAGTGCCGGCTTTGGACCCGCCTTCTTCCCCGGCGATCAGCACCTCGGCACAGGCAGTGCCTTCCGGATAGCCCAGCGTACCGTGTTCTTTGACGATCAGCGCTTTGCGCAAAGGCAGCATCATAAAAACACCCAACAGCCCGCCGCAAAGAGTGATCAGCCCGATATCCAGCATGGAAGGCATGCTGCAAACCCCTTCACGCGCCCACATAAACAGGGCCGGAATCGTAAAAATTGCACCGGCGGCAAGAGATTCTCCGGCGGAGCCGATGGTTTGGACCATGTTATTCTCCAAAATGGAGTCCCGCTTGAAAATCATGCGGAGCACGCCCATGGATATGACTGCTGCAGGGATCGAAGCAGAAACCGTCAGCCCGACACGCAGACCCAGATAGGCGTTCGCCGCACCGAATACGATCGATAACAGAATGCCGGCAACGATAGAGAATACAGTGGATTCCGGCATTACCCTGTCTGCCGGAACATACGGCCGAAACTCTTTTTGTTCCATCTTACTTCCTCCTTCTTATTATCTTTTGCTGATACACAAACAATTCTTTCTTCCATTCAGGGGCAGCAGGCGGTGATCACCATCGGTGAGAGACCGGCCTTTCGGATCTTTTCAAGATCCGCTTCCAGAAGCAGGTCACCAACTGCAACGGTATCACCCTCCCGGACGAAAATGGTAAATCCGTCGCCGCGCAGTTGAACCGTATCGATTCCCGCGTGGATCAGGATCTTTCTGCCGTCCGCCATGAGCAACGAAACGGCATGCTTCGTTTCCGCGATGAATAACACGGTACCGTCACACGGGGCATAGATCTTTCCGTTTTCCGGGTCGATCCCTGTGCATTCTCCCAATATCCCGGAAGAAAAGGCAGGATCGGGAATGTCCTTCATCGGTACAAGCTTTCCGTCTGCCGGCGCTGCAAGCGAGACCGGCTCAGGCTTCCTGTTCTTCCGTGAAAGCCGATTCTCCGCTTCCAGCGCAACTGCTTTCGTCGCGCTGACCTTTGACACGGATACCGACAGCTCATCGACCCCGAGCTCGATCAGTTTTTCTATTATATCGGGGTTCGCGGCAAGTTCCCCGCAGATTGCGGTGGAGATCCCATGCCTGTGTCCCGCTGCCGCAGTCATCCCGATCAGGCGAAGAACTGCCTCATGGCATGGATCATAATAGCTTTCCAGGCCCACAGCCTCACGGTCCAGTGCCAGTGTGTACTGGGTCAGATCATTCGTTCCAATACTGAAGAAATCCGCTTTCTCCGCAAGGTGATCCGCTGTTACTGCCGCTGCAGGTGTTTCGACCATAATGCCCAGCGGAGGCAATCGATAAGGGAGCCCTTCATCGGATAATTCTCCTGCGCAGGCTGCCATGGCTTCGCGAACCCTATCAACTTCCCAGCCGGAAGTTACCATCGGGATCATGACACGCACATTTCCATACGCACTTGCCCGCAGAAGGGCCCGAAGCTGCGTTTTGAACAGTGCCTCCTTCTGAAGGGAGATGCGAAGACCGCGGCATCCCAACGCGGGATTTTTCTCCTTTGGCAGGGACAGCCATGCCGACTGTTTGTCGGATCCCAGATCCATCGTTCGGATCACCGTGTCTTTCCCGGCCATTGCCTCCGCTACCCTCCGGTATGCGATGAACTGATCCTCTTCCGTCGGGGCAGCCGCCCCGTTGAGGAAAAGAAGTTCCGTCCGGAACAGGCCTATGCCATCCGCTCCTGAGGCGATCAACGCCGGGATATCCTGCGGACTGGAAATATTGGCAAAAATGCGGGTACGAATGCCGGCTCCTTCCGCTGCCGCTTTTTTGCGGTGTTTTTCTTCCTTCGCCGCATTCATCGCCTCTGCTGCCATGCGGTACATTTCATCATCCGGATCCAGGATCAGTTTTCCCGCATCCAGAACCAGGCGGACGCCGCTTCTGATTTCGGCTATTGCCTCTTCCGAGCCGTAATAATACGGAACTCCGAGATTCCCGGCAATGATCGAAACGTGGGAAGCCGGTGAGCCTTTTGCCGTGACAATCCCGAGAATCTGTTCCGGATTTACAGCGGAGAGCTGTGCAGGGCTCAATTCCTGCGCCACAAGAATGAAGGGATGTGCAGGGATATCCTTTTCTCCCCCGCGGAGCAGACTGACAAGACGCTCCGTCAGCCCGTTCAAATCTCCGCTCCGCTGACTAATGACCGCAGTGCCGTTGCGGCGAATCTCTTCAGCCAGCACATTTCCCGTTTTTTCCACTGCAGAAACGGAACTCATACCGTCGTTCTCAATGAATTGCCGGACCATGCCGGCAGATTTCGGATCCTCCAGAAGAATACGCTCCGTTTCAAAGATCGCAGCGGTCTCCCCATCCGAGTCAGCGGCGGATTCAGACAGTTCACGATCCAGGGCAGACACTGCAGAATCATACCGTGCAAGCTCCGCATTTCTGTCCGTCACTTCCGACGTTTCCGTCTTTTCCCCGGTCTCCAGAAAATACGCTTCTCCGGCGGCACACCCCGCCTGGGCAACCTTCAGCACAACTTCTTTCATCGACTTTTCTCCTTCAGTGTCTCCTCGAGAAATGCCCTGACAGCCTGAAGTGCCGCCCCGGCCTCCCTGCCTTCCGATGATACCGTCAGCACTGTTCCCTGCGCCGCACCGAGCTCCAGCAGTTCGATGGGGCTTGCAGCAGAAGCGGTTTTTCCGTTTGCTGAGAACGTTACGGTACAGTCATACTTTCTGACAAGCTCAGCCAGCATTCCGGCAGGGCGTGCATGGAGCCCCACCGGATCAGTGACTGTAAAACGAAAACCGGTTTCCATGCCGCCAAGGACAACAGGGTCGCCATGCCGCACCGTGCGGTACGATTCAGAAGGTCCCACGGGTACGGATCGCTCCGGTTGTGCACTTTTTAAGGCAGATGATTTCACCGCACTTCCGGCGGACGGTTCCTCCTCCCTATCGGTATCAGCCGACACCGGCTGCCGTTCTGTTATATCACAGGCGAGGAATGTGATCAGGAAGCTGCAAAAATACGAGAGCAGTAGCCCTGCCAGATAAAACAGTACACCTTTTACAGCCCCGGCCGGCCCGGCAGTCATCACAAATATCCCCAGGATACCGGACGGTCCCCACGTGGTCGATGAAACCTCCATCGCCATGACCAGGGCCCCACCGAAGCCAGCACCCAGACCTGCAGTAAGAAACGGCCTGCCCAGAGGAAGCGTAACGCCATAAATCAGCGGTTCGCCGACGCCCAGGAAGCCTGCCGGCAGGCCGCCTGCTATAATGGAACAGAGCTTCCGGTCACCCCGCTTTTTTGCCTTGATCCATAGAGCAACGGATGCCCCGACCTGACCCGCACCCGCCATCGCGAGGGCAGGATACAGCGTGATATACCCAAGTTCCTGCAGCTGGACAGAATACAGCGCTACCATCCCATGATGCATTCCCGCAGCTACCAGAGGCAGGAAAAGTGCAGCAGAGATATAGCCCGTGATGATCCTTACCATGACGCTTTCAGAGAGGCACAGACGGCTGAAAACCCAGACAATGCCGTTTGAAACATAGCCGAACAAAGGCATAACCACCAGAATATAAGGGACTGCGCAAAACAGAAGAGACAGCAACGGCGTAAAGATCACATCGAGGCTCTCAGGAATTCGGGAACGGATCTTCTTTTCGACTGCCGAAAGTAGAAACACGCCGAATATGACCGCCAGAATTCCTCCTTTCCCTGTACGCAAAACAGAATTCAGAGGACTGGCCGTATCATAAAGGCCCAGCTGTCGGGATATTTCGTCAATCGCATCCAAAGACGTGATCATCCCAAGCATCCCACCGAGAATCGGTGTTGCGCCGAAGCGCTCGGCAGCCCGATACCCCGCCCATGCAGTCAGATACGTCATGAAAGAAGCCTGAACCAGCGTGAGCAGATTCCAGATGATACTCCAGAATCGGCTGTTTTCATACCCGGGAACAGCCTGCGCAATCAGCGCGGCAACCCCTCCGCACAATCCCGCGGTAATAATACCGGGAATCAGTGGAACAAAGATATCGCCCAGCAGCTTGAGCCCGTTTCTGAAACGGCTGTTTTTCGGGGCGTTTTGTAATTCAGCGCGTTCTCCATACCGCCTGTCGGCATCCCATTTCCGGTTTTCTCCAATGCCGGTACAGCATCCCAGAGCACGGAACTGATCCGCGTATTTCCTGCTCTTTCCCGGACCGACCACAATCTCATAGGAACAAGCACGGTCATGCACGAGACCCAGCACATCTTCCAGTTCCCGGAGTTTCGCCACATCCACAACTGCTTCGTCCCGGACTACAATCCGGAGCCTGGTCATACAGTTTGAAACGGCTGCAATATTATCAACACCGCCGAGAACCTGAAGCATTTCTGCACAGTTCTCTTTCCCGACAGACATATCCTCCCCTCCTCAGCACATCAGGATTCGGCTGCCGGATGATTCTGACCGCCGTAATACAGGCACAGCATCGTGATATCGTCAAATTGCGGAGCGCCATCCGCAAATTCATCTACTTTCCGTTTCACCGTTGCACAGACGCTTTTGCATGCGGTTTCTCCCTCTCCGAAAGAATCGGAAAGGGCATGTATCAGCCGATCGTTTCCAAACAGTTCCCTGGCTGTATTTGTCGCCTCTGTCACGCCGTCCGTGTAAAGATACAACAGGTCACCAGGCTCAAGCTGAAAAACCTGTTCACAGTACGGGAACGTATCGAAAACCGCCAGAACCATGTTGCTTTCCTGGTCAAGAAAAGCTGCCTGTCCACTGCGGATCAATACCGGAGGATTATGCCCCGCATTCACAAACCGGAGCTGGCCTGTCGCCGTATCCAGAAATCCGATCCATGCCGTAATGAACATTTCGGCATCATTTCCGTCACACAGTTTTCTGTTAGCGTTCCGAACCACATCTTCCGGCTCGTCTCCGCGCTCAGCATAGTCGCGCAGAACGGTTTTTCCCGTCATCATGAACATGGCTGCCGGGATCCCTTTTCCGGAGACGTCAGCAACGAGAAACGACAATTTCCGTTCATCCAGCAAATCGAAATCATAGAAATCGCCTCCGACTTCCCTGGCCGTATGCATTGTCGCATACAGGCTGAAATCTTTTCGGTCGGGATAGGGAGGAAAAACAGAGGGCAAAGCAGACTGCTGGATGTTTTTTGCAAAAGCAAGCTCTTCGTCAATTCTTGCCGCAGCGGCAGCAATATACTCTTTCAACGTGCTGACCGTTGCATTGATTCCGTCCGAAAGGCTGGAAAACTCAATGTTGGAGCGGACATCAACCACCTCATCCAGATTCCCTTCCGTGATCCTGGCAAGGGACCTGTTGACCTGTTTTATGTTATTCAGCACTAAATAACGAACCAGCAGGAAAATCACAATTGCCAGCGCCACAAAAATCAGGATATCTCCAATAAAGTCCAGAAATATGGATGTGTTTCTCTCGAGAACGACTTCATTTTCCGGCATCACGGCTACAATATAATATCCCTCCGTGAAGACATACATGCAGCTGCACTGCTCTCCATAGACTTCCGAACGGAACAGTTCCCCTTCAGGCATAGTTTCCTGATCAATCCAGATGCCGGTAACAAAAAGGTTTTCCCCCTCATTATTATTCCGGTCACTGACGATATTCCAGTCCTCATCCGCTATGATGATGCAGCCGCCTTCCCCCACATGCCTGTTCTTTGTGACACCGATTACATTATCATCGATATCCTTCTGAAACCGCTCGGCGTCATAACCCACTTCAACAAAACCGCCTCTTTTCAGGCAAACTGCGCCATACTTTCGGGACAGAGAAGGGTCATGGGTTGTCGGCTGATATTTCTGGACATGTTCAATCATAGTCCCATCCAGCAGAGGCAGGAATTCTGCAGACTGTTCACCGGAATGCATATCATAATTCAGGAAATCATCGTGGGTCGTTACCGTGATAATCCCATCCGGATCAATCACGTTGATCTCTGCCACTTTATAGCGTCTCATTAACTCCAGCAGATAACCTTGTGTGATGCTCTTTTCACGGTCCAGATGCCCTGCAATCTTATGTGTCAGGCCCAGAAGGTTTTCATCCGAAGCGTCAAGGACATCTTTCCGCACATCCATAATATTGAGACGCAGCAGGCTCTCAGCACTTCGGTTCGCCAGTCGCGTCTGGATAGACCATGAAAATGCCGCCGAGAACAGGAACGCTACGGACATGAGAATGACCATCCATTTCAAAAAAGTGCTGGATATCGTTTTCTCTGCATTTTTCATTTTGCCTACCAACTGACAGACACCCTATGGATTTGGAAACTCCTCTTTTTTACCCGTTTTCCCACTCGACGGGGACCTGTTCGTTGTTCCAGTCCTGCCATTCGACGGGGACCTCTTCGTTGTCCCAGTCCTGCCATTCGACAGGGATTTCTTCCTGTGTTTCCTCTCCTCCGCCATAATCATAAACATCTACACCGGTAACATTATCGGAAGAAGGATAAGTACCGTAATAATAAACTGTGCATTGATCCCCTTCCCTCATACTGCCGTTGACCATGTTGCAGATGCTCTGATCCACCTGTACTGATCCGCCGCTGTTCAGATCGATCATCACCATATTCTGCGCAAGTGCCCATATCGTTCCCCCTACAGAGCCGTACGTCGGCTGGGGCGGCTCGGGCTGGGGTGGCTCAGGCTGGGGGGAACCACTGTAGACATAGACATATGTGATGTTATCTGAGCTGGGTGTATAACCGTTATAGCGGACATCACAGCTGCAGCCGATGGTAATACCGTTGCTGGAATCACAGATGCTTGTCGGCACCTGAACGGTCTGTCCGTTGGAGAGATAGATCGTCACAAAATTCATGGTACCATCCACCACGGTGCCGGACATGGTTCCTATAGGGGGAGGGGTTGGCTTTTCAGCTACATACAGATAAGCAGTATTGGTGCGCGCTGACTGACCGTTATAGTAGAACGTGCAGTAAAAGCCGAAGCCGTTCATTGCAGAGGAAACATTTCCAATGCTCAGTGAGGTACCGTCCGCTCCACCCACTGGGCAGTTCGGGAAATAGTCTCTGAGAGCGCTGATGGGATATTCCACGCCGTTGGTACCAACAATCGTCCAGGCCAGAGAAGAATAGCAATTGGCGTTGGAGACAAACCAGGCTGTATCCCCTTCCTGGCGGTTTTCATTGGTCGGGTTCTTTGTGATCACAAGGAAAGTCGGCGCAGGCGGTGCAGTGGGAGCAGGCGTCGGAACGGGAGTCGGCGTCGGGACAGGAATTGCTTTTTCCGGCTGCTTCTCTCCGGCAAATATCGCGTAGCTGTCAGAAATCCGGCCGAGAGATGCATCGGAAAATGCAAACCAGTCAAAGTTGGTGCAGCTCCTGTCCCGATCAGCAAACGCCGAAACACCGGACGCATTATAGGCATCCTGCGAGATAGGATTGCCATTGTTATCCGTAAATGAAACCAGCGTCTGTCCGTTTTTCACCTCAACACACTGTGTGGCATACTGTTCATACGTTAATTCACCGCCTATCTTTGTGACGGCGCATTTGACCGCATAGGCTTCCTGCCCGGAAACCACAATGTTGTCATAGAACAGATAATGCCATGTATCTGCCGCTTCGTCATAGAACGTATCAGCATTGTCGGCTATGATATCGGGGAAAGATTCATCCTCTCCGACGATTGCCCTGCATTCCTCAAAGGAAGCACCATCTTCACTGACTTCCCAGAACTTCAGTTCAGTAGACCAGTCAGCCTCGTGGCGGGTCGCGGCAATAACCTCAAGCCGGCCGTTCCGGTCAAGGTCCGTAACCGCATAACTCCAGTTTTTTCCTTCCGTGTCCTGCTGCCGGAAAGAGCTGAAGTTGGAATAGATCAGATTGAGCTGTGCATCCGCGTCTTTCACGGAGAGCTCCACAGGTGCGGCATAGCCGCCAACACAGAGAGAGAGCACCAGAACAAATGCAAGACCAAAGGCTATTCTTCTTTTCATCATATTTCTCCTTTTATTAAGTTGCCAGCCCTTCAAGCGACTCCAGGATCTCCGCATAAATGTCAAGCGGCAGGCGGAGAGAGACGTCATAAAGGCTCAATGGTTTCGTTCCCTCTACATATTCTTCGATCGGGGTATATTCTGCTCCAGGATCATTCTGGATATCGAGAGTCTCCTCAAAAATCTGCTCCGAAGAAATCTGCCCGTCTGTGAGGCTGTAGCGGACACCTCCGGCAGCACCCATGTGTCCCCACCACACGATCACACCGTTTTTTCCCGGGTCAGTATACAGCCCGGCATGGCCGAGCCCGAATTCCCCTGCCTTTACAGCTTCTCCAGTTTTGCAGGTATACACGGTGCCCGTATAATCGGCTTCACAGGTTCCCGTCTTGGTGACCAACTCAGGGATACCGTCCTTATCAATATCGTAGAGCAGATAGCTGTATTCCAGAGCGGGATTTTCAACATCCGCCAGCTTTTCCGTTTCCAGAGAATCAAGCACGCCGGAAAAGGCTTCTTTCCAACCATCGGCACAGGCTGTCACACCGCTACAGAGCAGCATCACCGTAAAGACCAGTGCCATAAACAATGCTGTTATTTGTTTCATTCTTATTCCTCCTTTTTTGGTTTTTTTGTTCTTTCGCTTCTGAATCTCCGGCTACAGTTTAAATCTGAGTATCTTGCATAGCCGAAAATGATTGATAATTAATTATAGACGATTCTGTTAAGGGATGCAAGAAATTTCTCGCATAGACAATCTATCCATTATGTCAGATCCACTTCCTGCTATAAATATAGAAATCCATCCGTTAACTTAAAGATAACGGATGGATTCTGCGCTGTTCCGGAGGAAATTGATTGGACTGATTTTATAGATCAGATGCTGCAGCAGCATCTGTTTGATCTTCCGCAGAGCTGAGGTCCACGGAGAGAGAAATCGGCTCGGATGAAGGAAGTTCCTGCTCTGATGAGGACTCCGTTTCGACAGGCGCTGGTGCTTCTTCCACAGAAGTAACGGTCGGTTCTTCAGTGGAATACACTTTCGTTACCGTCCCGGAAGAGCCGTCAGCGTAAGAATAATCTGTAGTAGCCTCTACAGGGTTTTCCCCGGCTTCATCGTACGTTACAACTGTTTTGATATTGTGCCCGTTCTGCTGGAAAGAGGACTGCATGGAACTCATGAGGATATTCTCAGCATTGTAGACATAGGCAGTCTCTTCGCTCATCATCAGATTGCCGGATTTATCAAAACACTCCGTTCTGCGATAGGTATTGCGGCCGAAACTGTTGTTGGTTATGAGGTCCTTCAGTTCTGATCCGTCCCGCTCAACCGTGACGGAGGACTTTTCCAGCAGGTTGCCGGATGCATCCCTTGTATAAACCACATTCAGGGTTTCCCGACTTCCGTCCCGTGCGTAAATCACCGTATCCTCTGAGACAGGAAGCTGAAGAACCGGATCCAGGATGGTAATGCTAGTTTTCCGGCTTCCGTCTGGAAATGAGGTTTCAACTGTGACAACTTCAAGAATACCGTTTTCGTTATACTGATAGGAAATATTCTCAGCAGGCTGTGCAGAAGGAGATGAGACAAAATCATCGGCAAAAGCCACAGAACAACTTCCGGCAAAGCATAGAATCATTGCCAGAATCATTACAAATAACTTTCTGTTCATGATGTCCTCGAAAAGTATTTTCGTAATATTGGGGAACACTATAGCACATAAACGTAACAAAGTCAACATAATTTTGAAATAATTATGTTGACTTTGTATGATTTTTGTTATTTTTGTAAAAATGAAGAAGTGAAAAACCGGAAGAACGCCTCAGGAATACAGGTAACCATCTATGTTCAGGGGTTTGAAATTCAGAAAATCTGCCGAAACAAGACGGAAGTCGGTGCCATTGTACCACCCGTTCCAGGCAATGGCATGGCTCTTCGCATGAAGATGCCCATAGAGGCAGAGTCGGACTTCATAGTCCCGTAACAGGGCAAGGATTTCTTCACACCGGTAATTTCTGGTGATGGGAGGATAGTGCAGAAAGACAAGCTTTTTTTGGTCTCCGGCCGCATCCAGGGATGCTTTCAGGCGCAGGACTTCTCTTGCCAGCAGCTTCTTATCATGCGCGTTTCCTTTTTCTTCCTCATAAAACCAGCCCCTCGTTCCACACAGGGCATATTCTCCGAAAGGAATGCAGTTATTATGGAGGATAGAAAAATCGGAGAATCCGCTTTCCTGCAGAAAACCGTTGATTTTTGCTGCCGTAGACCACCAGTAATCGTGGTTGCCTTTGACAAGAATCTTTTTTCCGGGCAGTGAATGAAGGAAAGCGAAATCTTCACGACAGTCCTCAAGCCCCATGCCCCAGCTAAGATCTCCGCAAAGAACACAGGTATCTTCCGCTGTCAGCGCAGAAAAACCTTCCGCAAGCTTTTGAGGATGGTTACGCCAGACAGAACCGAAAACATCCATCGGCTTGTCTGCTGATAGTGAAAGATGGAGATCACCGATTGCAAAGAGCGACATAAATAAACCTCCAGGGTACAGAGTACAGGAGACAGAAAACCATCAGGAAAAAGCGTCGCGAAGGAGGCGAATGTAAATCTTACCGTAAGGACCGTCAGGGATATAGACTTCAACAACATCAAAACGCGGCTGCAACTCAGTCGGATGCCGGGATATCCAGTATTTAGCAGCAAGTATAATCCGTTTCTGTTTGGAATGTGTAACAAACTCGCGTGCTTCACCATGATCCGCATTTTTGCGAAGTTTGACTTCCACAAAGGCAAGGCATTCTCCTTCCTGGGCAATGATATCAATCTCACCGAGGCGGCAGGAGAAATTTCGCTGAAGAAGCTTGAAGCCTTTCTTTGACAGAAAGGCTGCAGCAGCGTCTTCACCAAAAGACCCAAGATTCTGTTTATTCATTCCGAATTCCATCAGTGCATTTTTTTCAGGAAACTGGGGCGATGAATCGGACAAGGGCCGTAATCATGAAGCGCAGCATAATGCTGCACCGTCCCATAGCCTTTGTGATTTTCAAACCCGTACTGAGGATACTGCTTCGCCATAGAAAGCATATAACGGTCCCTTGTCACTTTGGCAAGGACTGAGGCGGCCGCAATATCGGCACAGAGAGAATCCCCTTTCACAACACAACGGGACGGAATGCTGATGCCGGAATTGCGGTTTCCGTCAATCAGGGCGAGAGCAGGCTGCGGAACAAGCTGTTCTATGGCACGGTTCATCGCAAGGAAGGTTGCATTGAGGATGTTGAGAGACTCTATCTCTTCAACAGATGCAAAAGCGATGCCGAAAGTGATGGCTGAGCTGACGATGATCTCATAGAGTTCTTCCCGCTTCTGCGGAGAGAGCTTTTTGGAATCATCCAGACCGGGAATTTCGAGTCCAACAGGAAGAATGCAAGCCGCTGCACAGACAGGGCCTGCCAGAGGGCCGCGGCCTGCCTCGTCGACCCCACAGACGTTGACAATCCCGTCTGAATAGAATGTTTTATCTTTCATTCTTCTGTCTTCTCTCCAGGGCGCTCAAGTGTCAGACGGCCGAGTTTGCCCTCGTGATACTCTTTGAGAAGGGTATTGGCCATACGGGTGAGGTCTGCTTCTCCGCGGGAGATGAGGAACCCTCTTCTGAGCGCAGCAGATTCCAGAAGTTCATATCCGTTGGAAGACAGGGAAGTGTCTATTTTATATCGTTCAGCCAGGGCGGCAGGATAAAAGTCCCTAAGGCGAATCATAAAATTGGCCGCCAGAGTTTCTACATCAAAGACGTCTGTTTTTATGGCATTGGTGACTGCAAGAAGTTCCCCGACTTCCTGGCTGTCAAACTTCGGCCATAGAATACCGGGAGTATCCAGGAGGTCAATCCCTTCGGAGAGGGTTATCCACTGTTTACCACGCGTCACTCCCGGCTTGTCAGAGGCAAGTGCCGCTTTCCGTCCCGCAATCTTGTTGATCAGAGTCGATTTGCCGACATTCGGGATCCCGAGGATCATGATGCGAAGGGCACGGCCAGCCTGCCCTTTTTCTTCATATGCTTTCAGTCTGTCCGCAAGGAGCCGCCGCACTGCCGGAATGAAAGCACTCACACCTTTTCCGGAACGGGCGTCCGTCTCTAAGACTGCAACACCGGATTCTTCCAGATCAGAATGCCAAAGCGCTGTAGCGGAAGGATCTGCAAGATCACAGCGATTCATCACCACCAGATGAGGCTTACCCTCAGAAAGGCGTCTGATATCCGGATTGGCACTGGCATACGGGATACGGGCATCCAGTACTTCGCATACCGCATCTACCAGAGAAATATTTTCCTCGATCATGCGGCGGGCCTTTGTCATGTGCCCCGGATACCACTGGATATTCAGTTTTTCATAAGAGGAATCCGACATCAGTAGACAGAACCGAAGGAATCAATCGGGAAGATAACCATATAGACTTTTCCGAGAATCAGGCGGCTGTCAACCATGCCGATTTCCTTTTTCCGGCTGTCGGTAGACATATTGCGGTTATCACCCATACAGAAAACACAGCCCTTCGGAACCGTCTGCGGGCCGATAAAATCAAGCTTGGTGCGGGTCAGATCGTTGATATAGTCTTCTTCAAGAGGCTCGCCGTCTACATAGACAACACCGTTTTCGAAATCCATATTGATAACCTGATCTTCAGTGGCAATCACACGCTTGACAAGGGCTTTGTTAGGATTGTACTGATCTTTTTTAAAGACAACGATATCTCCCGCTTTCGGCTTATAGAACAAGCCGGAAACCAGCATCTTGTCGGCATTCTGGAGTGTCGGGACCATGGAAGTTCCCTTTACGTCAATCACCCGCACAAAAAACAGAAAAAGCACAACACAAACCGCAAGGGCAACAATCAGGCACTGAATCCATTCGTAGGTGCTTTTGTTGTTTTTTGCAATCAATTCTTCTTTGCTCATAACATTCACCGTGATTTCTAAAAATTAGGAACGGATGAGAAGACATCCTTGCATGAAAAGCGGAGATATTATATAATTTATTTCAATATTTGTAAAGACAATATTAGGACACAGGAGTTCGGGAGGCAGAGGTATGATAAAACTGAGTATTGTGGTGCCGGTTTACAATGTGGAAAAGTATCTTAGAGAATGCTTGGATTCTGCAATCGTTCCGGGAATGGATGGATATGAAATCGTTTGTGTGAACGACGGCTCAACGGATAGTTCCCCCGAAATTCTGGAAGAATACCGGGAGCGTTATCCAGAGCTGATCCGGGTTGTCCATACAGAGAACCAGGGTTTGGGGGCTGCCAGCAACAATGGTGTTGCCGCATCAAGAGGAGAATACATCGCTTTTCTGGACAGCGATGATTCATTAACTGATAAAGCAATTGAAGAGATGCTGGACATCTGCAATTTTGGAGATGATATTTATATTTTTAACTTTGCATCTGTTACCGATGAAGGAAGGCTGATAAGTATCAATAAAGGCTGCAACCATCGGGGAGAAGGCGCGTTCACCTTAGAAAGCTATCCCGAGATCCTTTTTGAACTACCTTCACGCGCAAATAAAATTTTCCGCCAAAGCCTCTTTGAAAGCAACGGAATCTTTTACCCCAGCCCTGTATGGTTCGAAGATTACAGAACGAATCCAAAGCTATATCCTTTTTGTCGCTCCATTCGATATGTGGACAAAGACTGGTACAATTATCGACAGCAACCTGAATCTATTACACATGTAAAAAACACGGAAAGAAATTTGGAGATCATTGATGCTGCAGAAGATCTGCTTGGATTTTATCATAAGATAGGACTATTTGAAAAATATAGTGCAGAGTTGGAATATTCTGTTTTTTACAATGTGCTGCTGACTTCATCAGACCGTGTAAATCTGATAGATCCGACGAGTGAAGTTCAGGAAAAGCTGCTGGAATACACAAAATCTCGATTTCCGGATTATGAGAAAAACAGGTATTTCCTACAGATGAATAAAAAATACAAACTTCTACATTTTCTGATCAAAAACAAACAGCACAAGGCTTTAAATATAGTATTAAAAGCAAACAATATCGTCAAAAAAAAATAGCCCTCACGGGCTATTTTTTTATTATATCCGTCAGACCGTCAGGTCGACAGACACCGTCCCCCGCAAGGGGATTATTATCACAAGAAAGACTTTGCTTTGAGGATAATCTGGGAAATGTTTTCCTGTCCTTTGTAGTTCAGCTTCATGATAATACGGCGGTTTCTAGTTTCTGCCTGGTAGGTTTCGCAGGCATCGAGATCCGGAATATGTGTCTTTACATAGTCACGAAGGGTACGTATGACCTTCTTTTTATCCAGACTATTCTGGAGATTGACACGCTTGATAGCATCGACAAGGATATGGTTGATGATAAAAAATTCAACCGCATCTTTTCCTTTTTCCCCCGCAAAGGCAGCCACTTCATCCATCACCGTCAGAATGTCAAGATTCTTAACGGCATTTTGATTACGCATGGTGGATGGATGAGACGCACGGTAATAATACAGCGGTTCATCCAGGAAAACCGTTTTCTGTGATAACAGCAGTAGTTTGGCGGAAAAAGCAAAATCTTCATACCAGACGCCTTCCGGGAAACGGATGCTCCCTATAAGGCTGCGGCGGAAAATCTTATTCCAGACAGAACCGGCAGCCGAAATATCCGTCCCCTGTGGGCGGGCATTCATAACAGTCATTTCAGTGCCCGAAACGCTGTAAGCATTGCAGACTGCGATATCAGCATCCGACTCTTCCGCCACTCCCAGAAGGCGAGCATACATGTCATCCGCCACCCAGTCATCACTGTCGGCAAAGCCGATATAATCCCCTTGAGCTACATCAAGTGCAAGGTTACGGGCATGGCCTTGCCCGCCGTTCTCTGTATCGATAATCTCAATGATATCTGGGTTCTCGATCAGAAAACGCTGCATGACATCGAGAGACTGATCGGTAGAACCGTCGTTCACCAAAAGAATCTCAAAGTCATCATCCGGAATCGGCTGTGCGAGAAGGGAGTTGACGCATTGCTCAATATAACCAGCTGTATTGTAGACAGGAACAATGATTGAAATCTTCATAGAAATAATTTTTAAATATTCTGTTGATGGTAAGTTATAAACGGGTAATTATAATGATGAACTATTTTCGACAGACGGGAGTTTTGTCCAATACCAAATCTGTGCAATCACAAGGGAAAGATAAATGGATGCGTTTGGTCGGCGCAGAAGAGCACCGGAAAAACCTGCAAGGCCGATCTGAAGCACAAAGCAGAAAAACAAAGTGAAGTTCAGAGGAGTTAAACTTTCCCGGAAACGAAGGATCAAAATCCGGATGATCCTTAAAAAGAGATATACTGTGACAAAGATGTACGATGCAATGCCGACATATCCGTAATAATAATAAATGGCATCCCAATCATTTTCCAGATCTTCATAAGCGTGATGAATATTGCCAAACTCAAAACCGAATAAACGCGTTTGAAAATCACTGTCTTCAAAAATAAAACTGGCATTCAAACGTTTCATAACGCGAGCATCATCCAAAACTTCCGCACTGATGATGCCATCCATCGCGCGAATAACCCTGTCAATCCCAAACCGGTACCTCATGCTCTCGACGGTGTGAGAGATAAATCCTGCATAATAAACAGTGAGCTTCTCATGTACGACAGGATCGGACATTTTCTCTTCCAACGTCATATCATAAATACTATATCCAAGATCTGCCATATCTTCGACAAATTTCTGCTCAACATTGTTATATGCAGCATTCTTCAGCTCTTCCATTTTACAACGCGGGGTAAACGGATAAATCATCAGAGTAACCGCAAAAAGCACAGCAAATTCTATGATAAGGAGGTTGGTAAAACGATTATTCTTCTTTTTTAGCAGAAATGAACGCAATGCCATGAAAATCGGGAATCCTGCCGTGATTGCAAGAAGTGTGAGGTAACAGGAGGTCGTAGCGTTGGTAATCATAGCCGCGAAAATCAAAAGAGGAAGAATGAACTTTATCCAGCTAACGCGTGTGGAGAAAGCCCCAAAAGCAGTAAAAACAGCTAAAGACGAAAGAATATCACTGTGGCAACATCGGTTGTTTTCCGTAACCCATCCAGAAATACCAAGATGTTCTAGCACATAAGTTGGCATATATGTGTGCGTAGCTGCCGAGAGAATAATGACAATTCCGGTAATAAATGCACTAAGGTATATTCCTTTTACAATCTGATTCTGCTTATGAACATCGTCTGCAAGTGCACAAAATGAGATTGCTAAAACCGGCATAGAGGCTGCACGGGCAATGTACTGAAAATCTGCTACCATCCCTGTATAACCGATCCGAAAGCTGTTGAGAATATGCAATCCGAAAACAAAAATTAGGATACCCGAGAAAAGCCACATTGACGGTGTACGCCTTTTATAAAATGCAAAGATATATACCCCCACCATCATCAGCAGGCGAATTATCCCAGCTATTGTTCCTGATTCACTCTGTGTCCAAAATGCAAGCACATCCAGCAGTGGTTGCAACAAGACAAAAAACAGAATCCGATTGTTTTTAATTATTTCAATGATTCTTTGTTTTTGCATATTCACCCCTTATTATACGAGAGGCTCATCAAATATCCACGTATTATACCGTGTCTCTAACCGATGATTCAAGTGCACCTGATTAACATAATCTGAAAGCAGACTATTCCGGTGGACCATCTCTTCAAGAAGCGTCGCATACACAATATCACTTCCGTGGAACCCATCCAGATAATATTCATCAGTCAAACCCAAGAAAGAGACATCTGTGAAATCATAGTATTCAAATCCATATTTCTCAAATACCTGAGCACAAGCAGACGGAATCTCAGAAAGATACTCATAGTTCCCACTCGAAACCATACGATGGTTTACAGTGGGAGCAAATGGTGCGGAAAAGCCTACAGCATAAATATCGTGCTCGTTACAATAAGAAAGAAAACCATCTAATTGTCTCAATGTATCCGTATCTATATGCTCTCCGAACTCAAACCTGTTTACACCGTTATCAATCCTATCTATCGTGTCTTTGAAACGCAGTTCATTGGAAATAACAGGATCTCTATAGAACGCTGTATAAGAATATGACCCATCAGGTTCATATCCATCGCCATTTATTCTTCCGTTAAATCCATAGCACTCTGGATAATTATTCAAATCCCGAAAGGACCACTTTTTTTCCAAAAAATCTGAATACATATTTTTGATCATAGCCGGAAGGCTACGTTCAGTTTTTTTAATGGGAACATATAAATCAGAATAATCATTATAATGTTTATTCCATTCATCATTGAAAACCCAAGGGTCAAGTCCTATCAGGACTACTTCAGGGTCATACTTCAGATTATCCAGAAAATTCCTATATTCACTATAGTTCCCCTCGACAGCTCCACCGCAGTTATAAAAAGAAGTTAAAAAAAACTCACTTTTGAACTGCATAACACGACTTGTTCCCAAAGCAATAACATCTGCCTGATAATAATCTGCATTGGATCGTTTGTAATAGGGTGTCTGCTCATTATATCCCATTCCTATTGTACCAAACCGTTGATCTCGCTGAAGATCTATTGTTTTATCAAAAAAGCCAAATTCACGCGAATAAAATCCAGGAAACAGAATTACTGCCGCCAGTACAAGAAGTGGAATCAGATAGAAAACTAGTTCATGTAAAAATCTTTTCATCTCTAACAATCCAAAGCCTCATGGGTTCTTTTTTCTTTTACGCCCGACCGCAAAAGGCAGCCAATGGTTGATCAGGATAACTACAGGAACAAGCAAAATAGATACAAACAACGCCTCTGCCAAAGCGTAAAACACTGCCTCAGGGTGATAACCCCAAACGATCTCCAAATATTCAGGCTGGTTGATATGCTTCAAAACAGCCTGAATAAGGCTTTCAACTTTACCATGCAAAGCATAATAAACAAGAGTATTGCCACCTATAAACCTGATATAGCAATTTGAAGGCAATTGCTTGCTCAAAGAGATTACTGCGGCACAACCTAAAAAGCAACGCGGATAATACAAAAGAAGTTCCACAGTCGAGGAAAATGTGGCCAATTCAGGCAGTAAAAGGCTCACGAATAAGTAACATGAGCAAAAAAGGAAACTCGTCTTCCAGCTGTTAATTCTGTCAAAAATCTGCTCATATCGAACTCTGAACAGATATCCAAGCACCATAAAAAACATCGCCTGAAACATGTATTCCAGATGCCATGGTAATGAAATCGGAGAATTTGAATTGTCCCACAAAAAAAGACCTTTGCGTGTGTAGTGAGAAAAGAAGTAGCTTAGTGCGCAAAGTATAAAGCTGATCGAAATCAGCACAAACTCCCTTTTCCCAGCTGGCAGGTTTGATTTTTCATAGGCACGAATAAAGAAGTAAAAAGGCAGAAAGGCAATAAAAAGTGCTGCCACATACCACATTTCACTACCGTGATACATGATCTGCAACATGTTTTGCCCCAACTCGAGTGCAAGAATCTCATGAGAGTTGAACGAATAGATATGTGCCATTACAATGGTCAACGTACTGAAGAAAAACCATGGGATAAAAAGCTGGTTTATTTTTTTTTTCAGGAACTGAACGAATCCATCCCGATGGTTATAAACATATCCCGCTGCGAAAGAAAACATATTTAGGAAGAAAGGCTCTACAAGACGGTCCCAGACCGGCGTCACGAATTCGACATGCTCTGTCATCACGGCAATCATGCAGAGAAACTTGACTGTGTCGATCCACTCGACCCGCTTTTTTCCCATCGCTTCCGAACCCTCCCCTGACCGCTGTCAGGTAATTCATGCTAAAACTGGAAATAAACAAATTGATTGGCACCTTGACCTGAAATCGCCGCTGCGATTACAAAAACTATCAGAACATATCCTATTATGCAGCGCCCCCATTTCGGGATCGTGCCGAATGCCAAAATCGCATCTCTTTGAGAATCAACATAATCGAATATCCAAACAAAAAGGATGCCGATTAGAATAAATGCTGTATGCATCACTGACAAACCAAGTCCGCTCCGGAAATACAAGGACGGAGAAAGCACATCATCTAAAATATGTGAGAAAATGTATCTGGAATCCGTAAAGGAATCAGCTCTGAACAAAATCCATCCCACATTACAAAAATTAAAAACAGCAAAGGAACAGAACAATCTTCCAACAGGCTTTTCTTTGAATTTAGCAAGTGGTTTTTTCAGGATCTGTTCAAAAACCTGAATGCATCCATGAAGCCCTCCCCAGAGAACGTATGTCCCGCTTGCTCCGTGCCAAAGCCCGCTAACAAGAAATGTCACAAGAATATTCCGATAATGTTTCCATTTTGAGCAACGACTGCCTCCCAGTGGGATATACAAATAATCTCTGAACCATTGGGAAAGAGAAATATGCCATCGGCTCCAGTATTCCTGGATAGAACACGAAAAATAGGGACTTTTGAAGTTTTTCATCAGATCAATCCCGAGAAGCTTAGCAGTACCGACAGCTATATCAGAATACCCGGAGAAATCACAGTAAATCTGGACAGCGAATAAACATAAGACAATAAAATAATCTATCCCATGATAACCAGGTAAATCGTTAAATACCTGATCAACAACAGGAGAAATGATGTCAGCAACTGCAACTTTTTTGAAAAAACCCCAAATTATATGACGTACGCCAGTCATACCCTGTTCATAGGAGAATTGCCGCTCTTTTTTTAACTGCGGAAGAAGATTACTGGTCCTCTCGATAGGACCGGCAACCAACTGAGGAAAAAACGAAACAAACAAAGCATAGAAACCTAAATGCTTTTCAGCAGAAACTGTACCCCGATAAACATCGATTACATAGCTTAATGTTTGAAAAGTATAAAAAGAGATTCCTACCGGCAACATCAGCTTTAATGTAACGGGATGTATCGGAAGCGCGAATAATTGCAAAAAACGGGTTAAGCTCTGAGAAAAGAAATTAAAATATTTAAAGAAAAAAAGGATCCCCAAGCAAGAGACGATTGTAATAGAAAGAAAAAGCTGCTTATACAATTTGCTGTTGCTTTCTTCTATCAGGATTGCCATTATATAAGAAATAACTGTGACGAAAAGAATCAGCACCACATACTTTACGTTCCAGCTCATGTAGAAATAATAGCTTGCAGCGAGTAAAAGAATCCATCGGAATCTGTGTGGAAGCAGCCAATGCACCGCAAAAACCAACGGAAGGAAAATCAGGAATGCGATTGAATTGAACAGCATATGCGGATAATCCTCTTACAAAAATTGGACAGAACTCCTTTATCAGGAAATATATCATATCATTTGCCAGGAAAAATGTAAAGGGAAAGAAATCGGCACCTCCGAGCCGGAGATGCCGAATTTTCTTCTCTTACAGGCGCTCTTTGACTTTTGCCTTCTTGCCCACGCGATCACGCAGGTAGTAAAGCTTTGCCCTGCGGACTTTACCCTTACGAACCGTCGTCACGGAGACGATGGACGGGGAGTGAACAGGGAATACTTTTTCACAGCCTACACCGTAGGAAATGCGACGGACAGTGATCGTCTCATTGACGCCGCCGTGCTTTCTGGCGATGATCGTACCTTCGAATGCCTGAGTGCGTTCACGGTTGCCTTCCTTCACCTTGACAAGAACACGGACGGTATCGCCGACGTTCATATCAGGCAGTTCGGGCTTCATGTACTGTTCGCTGAGAGTTTTTACGAGATCCATAATGACCCTTCCTATTACTATAGACGTTCTTAAACGGAGGGCGCGCCGGCCGCGTCAGAGGACCGCCTTTCTCATACCTGCAGGAAATCTGCAAGCTTGAGTAGAATAACACAGAACAGAAGAAAAAGCAAGAAGTTTTTCAAAAACATATGATTGGCGGGTCTTGTACTTCTGGCCAATTCTTGGTATAATGCTTTCACCCTGAAACGTTGCCCGGAAACGACGGGCTTTGACGGAGGATATGACACAATGGACAAGCTGAGGCTGCGCTTTGCAAAAACAGGCCGTGCAATCTATATTTCCCATCTTGACCTGATGGCAGTGATGCAGCGTGCGTTTGCCAGAGCGGATCTTCCGCTGAAGTTTTCGGAGGGGTTCAACCCGCATCCGCAGATCTCGATCCTGCTGCCGCTTTCCGTTGGAACTGCCAGCGTCTGTGAGCTGATGGATTTCCGCCTGCGGGAAGACCGAGATCTGAAAACGCTGCCGGAACGGTTGACCGCAGTGCTGCCGGACGGGATAAAAGCGCTGGAAGCCTATGAGTCCGAACGGAAGAGCGCACAGCTCAAGTGGCTGGAGATCGAAGGACTTTTTGAATATGATTCCGTGAGGCCCGAAGCGGATGCCCTCGAGGCATTTTTCCGCCAGCCGGAGCTCGTTATCGAAAGAAAAACCAAGCGCGGATTCGGGCAGACGGATATCCGGCCTGCCATTCAGAGAATTGCATTTACCGATGCCGATGAAGGGCTCAGGTTGCAGGCAAGGATCTCCGCGCAGGAGCCGACGCTGAACCCGGATCATCTCGTGAGTGCCCTGCGGCAGCTCGCTCCGGAGCTTGCGCCGGACTTTGCAAAGTTCACCCGGCTTGAAACCTACGATGCAGACGGAAAGGTCTACCGCTAAGAGGAGGAACATGAAAAAGAGAATTGTCTTTTTCCAGAGCAGCCTGGGGCCGGGCGGAATCGAAAAGAGCCTCTTCAACCTCCTGCACAACCTGGATTATGACCGGGTGGAGGCAACGCTTTTCGTGTTCGAAGAGGGCTGCTTTTTCTCGGGAGGTTTTCCCGAACCGGTGACGGTGCATCTTCTGAAACCGCCCCCGCGGATCTGCAGCTTTCTGCCGTTTGAGACAGCGCGCCCCCTCTGGAAAATTGACTGGGAGCAATACGGAGAATTTGATCTCGCGGCGGATTTCAACAGCTACCAGTTTTCCTGCGCCTGCGGAGCACTCGGCGTACGGGCGAAAAAACGGGTGATGTGGCTGCACAACAATGTGGAAATCAAGCTGCAGAATGAATGGAAATACCGGGTGCTCTGGCACTTCTTTCAGGGGAAGCTGAAGTATTACGACAGGTTTATCCCCTGCTCCGAAGCGATCTGGGAGCCGTTTGTCCGCTGCTCCGGGCTGACGGATGCCGAGCACACGGTGATACAGAATTACATCGATGTTTCGGAAATCCGTGCAAAAGAGAAGGAAGACATCGCGATTCCGGGTTATGAAGCCGATAAGATGAACTTCGTTGCCCTGGGGCGGCTCTGCCATCAGAAGGGCTATGACATCATGATCGATCTCTTTGCCCGGGCCTGCCGGCAGCGGGACGATTTGAGGCTCTATATTATCGGAGGCGGATTTGACAGGAGAGAGCTCGGCCAGCAGGCAGAGCGGCAGGCACCCGGAAAGATCTTCTTTCTGGGAGAACAGGTCAACCCTTACGCCGTTCTTTATCAGATGGATGCATTCCTCTCTACCTCGCGCTATGAAGGCCAGCCGCTGAACATCGAGGAAGCAAGGGCTGTCGGGCTTCCGCTGTACTGCACAAAGAATCTGGAGCAGTATTCAGACAACCTGAAGGGTTATGAACCGGAGGAACTAGTGCAGGCAATTATCGGGGCGAAAAAGCAGCCGAAACAGCCGGATGACCTTACAGAGTATAACGGTGAAATCCTTAGAAGAATATACGAATTATAAATTATAAATTAACAGACGGCGGGGTTGACCGGCGTCTGTTTTACATTTGCGAGAGGAATTATTCATCACATTTTCTGCCCTGGAGGAGCGAAGCAGCGCCGCAGGCGGAGCAGGCATGGCGGCAGTCCGGCGATAAAGCGGCGGAATAGGCCATGGCGCGCTCATGGATCAGATGCTGTTTCCGGACGCCGACATGGATCATGTCCCATGGGAGGACTTCGTCAACGCTGCGCTCGCGCGAAGCGTAAAAAGCGGGATCAAGCCCGAATTCGGAGAAGGAGGAGAGCCAGCGCTCGTACGAGAAAAAATCACTCCAGGCTTCGAGACGGCCGCCTTTGCGCCAGACAGCCTCGACTACATCGGCCACCTTCCTGTCTCCGCGGGAGAGGGCGGCTTCAATAAAGCTCGTCTCCGCGTCGTGCCAGTTATAAACGACATTTTTCGCCTTAATGGAAGCCCGCAGAAGGTTGACGCGGCGGAGATATTCCTCCGGTGCAATCTGCGCCTCCCACTGGAAGGGAGAATGCGGCTTTGGGATAAAGCATGAGGTGGAGATGGTAATGCGCACTCCCCTGCTTTTCGCTGTGGAATACGTACGCCAGCAATGCAGGACCCGGTCCGCCATCTCGGCGATGCCGACGATATCCTCATCCGTCTCGGTCGGCAGGCCGAGCATGTAATAGAGCTTCACCGTGTTCCAGCCGCCCTCAAATGCGATGCGGCAGGTGTTGAGCAGGTCTTCCTCGGTAACATTCTTGTTGATCGCGTCGCGAAGGCGCTGGCTTCCGCCCTCGACGGCAAAGGTCAGGCCGCTCTTGCGCACACGCTGGAGTTTTTCCATCAGTTCCATGGAGAAATTGTCCGCCCTGAGGGATGGCAGCGACACGCCGATGCTCCTCGGCTCGCAGAATTCCAACAGCCCGTCACACACCATGCCGAGGGAGCGGTAGTCGCTCGAGCTGAGGGAGAGAAGGGTGATATCCTCATAACCGGTGTTCCGGAGCGTTTCGATGCCCTGCCGGATCAGGGTTTCCGGCTTTTTGGAGCGGATCGGCCGGTAGATATACCCGGCCTGGCAGAAACGGCAGCCGCGCACACAGCCGCGGAAGAGCTCGAGATTCACCCTGTCCTGCACGACTTCGGTGGAAGGGACAATCGGATTCGTCGGGAACGGAACGGAGTCAAGATCCTGAATGATGCGCTTTTTCACCTGCTGCGGTGCCCCTTTGAGTGGAGTGATCGCGCTGACGGTTCCGTCTTCCCCATAGGAAATATCATAGAGGGAAGGCACATAGACACCTTCGATCTGTACTGCAGCGGCCAGGAAGCGCTGTTTGCTCCAGCCCTCTTCCTTTGCCTGATGCAGCAGGGCAAGGAGCTCGTTGTTCATCTCCTCCCCTTCGCCGATGACAAAGAGATCCATGAAGGGAGCCATGGGCTCGGGATTGACCCCCGCGGAACCGCCCATGAAAACCAGAGGAAGAAGCTCCTGCCTATCACGGGAGCGGACGGGGAGGCCTGCCATATCCAGCATGTCCAGAACCGTGGTATAGGCCATCTCGTAGCCGACGGAAAAGGCCAGAACGTCAAACCGGTCCAGCCCGTCCCCACTCTCCAGAGCATAGAGAGGGACGCCCTGCTCCTTCATCAGATCGTACATATCGCTCCACGGGGCGAAGACACGCTCGCACCAGACGTAGGGCAGGCTGTTCATGGTCTGATAAAGGATCTTCATGCCGAGATTGGACATACCGATTTCATACGTGTCCGGAAAGCAGAAGGCCACTCTCAGGTTGACAGCAGATTTGTCTTTCAGTATCTGATTGTATTCCCCTCCGGTGTAGCGCGCGGGCTTCTGCACCTTCGGGAGGATTCTTTCCAGTCGTTTATCCATACGATACCTTTAATAAAATACCCCGGCTCGGAAAGCCGGGGGATTAAAATCAAATCAGTAGAAACGCTTATTCTTATTCTTGCGTGCTGCTTCCGATTTTTTGCGGCGCTTGACGCTGGGGCTCTGATAATACTCTTTTTTACGGAGATCAGCCAGAACACCGGACTTTGCGCAGCTGCGTTTGAAACGCTTCAGAGCGCTATCCAAGGATTCATTTTCCTTAACGTAAATCTCAGACATCTATATCCCTCCCTCCAAATCACCAACCGTGGTTCAAGGGCCAATGTATTGGTTTAATAACAGAATCATTATAGCGGCAAGAAAAGCACTTGTCAAGAATCACTTTTGCGGTTTGAGAATTAAATTTACAAGCCTGCCTTTTACAACGATGGTCTTGACAATTTCCATTCCTTCGAGATAGCGCTTGATCTTTTCATCCGCACAGGCGGCGGCTTTCATGGCTTCATCATCGGCATCTGCGCTCACGACGACGGAAGAACGGAGCTTGCCGTTGACCTGAACGGCGATCTCCCTCTGGGCATCGACCGTCTTGGCCTCGTCATATTTCGGCCAGGGCATCTGCATGGCCATCTTGCCGTATTTTGCCGCGAAGCCCTGCTGCTCCCACATCTCTTCTGCGATATGCGGAGCAAAGGGGCTAAGGAGCTGTATCAGCACCTCGAAATCGCCCTTGTTGAGGCCCTTGTCGTAGAACTCGTTCACCATCGTCATCAGGGCGGCAATGGCCGTGTTCATCTTGAGCGTGTCAATATCCGATCCGACTTTTTTGATGGTCTTATTGACAATGACTTCGTTCTTCTGAGAGACGGCATCGCCCTCTTCCACACGATCCATCAGGTTCCAGACACGGTCGAGGAAGCGCTTGGAACCCTTCACGGCATCGTCGGACCAGGTGGCCGTTTTCTCAAAATCACCGATGAACATGATGTAGACACGCATGGTGTCGGCCCCGTAGGCCTTGATCACATCGTCGGGATTGACGACATTGCCGAGAGACTTGGACATCTTGACGGAGGGACGCAGGGCGAGGCTGCCGTGCTTGGCTATCATCTCCTGCTTTTCCTCTTCGGTTTCGAAGTTCCCGACATAATAGGGGTTCTGCCCGAGGATCATACCGTGGGAAGTGCGCTTGGCATACGGCTCCTTGGTATGGACAACACCGATGTCATAGAGGAATTTGTGCCAGAAACGGGAATAGAGCAGGTGGAGCGTGGTGTGCTCCATACCGCCGTTATACCAGTCAACCGGGCCCCAGTACTGCTCAGCTTCAGGGGAGCAGAAGGCCTGATCGTTCCGGGGATCCATATAACGGAGCCAGTACCAGCTGGAACCGGCCCAGTTGGGCATGGTGTCGGTCTCGCGTTTGGCGGGTCCGCCGCACTGCGGGCAGGTGGTATTCACCCAGTCCGTCATCTTGGCGAGAGGAGATTCGCCGTCATCCGTGGGTTCATAGCTTTCGACCGTGGGGAGCACGAGCGGAAGCTGATCTTCGGGAACGGGAACCCAGCCGCATTTATCACAGCTGACCATCGGGATCGGCTCGCCCCAGTAGCGCTGGCGGGAGAAGACCCAGTCACGCAGCTTGTAATTGACTTTCGGTTCGCCGAGCTTCTGGTCGGCCAGCCAGTTGATGATGGCGGGGATGGCCTGTTTGACCGTCATCCCGTCAAGGAAGCCGGAGTTAACCATGATGCCGGTATCATCCTTAAGGGTGAAGGCTGCTTCTTCCACATTGCCACCCTTGACGACCTCGACGATCGGCAGGTTGAACATTTTGGCAAAGTCCCAGTCACGTTCATCGTGGGCAGGAACGGCCATGATGGCACCGGTGCCGTAGGTAATGAGGACATAGTCCGCTATAAAGATCGGGATCTCTTCACCGTTGACCGGGTTGATGGCCATGACGCCGTCGAGCCGGACGCCGGACTTTTCCTTGTTCAGCTCGCCGCGTTCAAAGTCAGACTTCCGGCCGGCAGCCTCGACATAGGCCTGAACCTCATCCCAGTTGGAAATGCTGTCCTTCCACTTCTTCACGTAGGGATGCTCGGGGGCAAGGACCATGTAGGTCGCGCCGAAGAGCGTGTCCGGACGGGTCGTGAAGACGACAAGGTCATCTCCCAGCGTGGTGTTGAAGGTGACCTGCGCACCGGTGGAACGGCCGATCCAGTTGCGCTGCTGGATCTTGACGCGCTCGATGTAATCCACATCGTCCAGATCGTCGATCAGGCGCTGGGCATACTTGGTGATGGCCAGCATCCACTGGCTCTTCTCCTTGCGGATGACGGGGGCACCGCAGCGCTCGCAGACGCCTTCCACAACTTCCTCATTGGCGAGAACGACCTTGCAGCTCGTGCACCAGTTGACGGACATGGTGGCCTTATAGGCAAGGCCATGTTTGTACATCTGGAGGAAGATCCACTGCGTCCACTTGTAGTAAAGCGGATCAGAGGTGTTGACGCAACGGTCCCAGTCAAATCCGTAGCCGAGCATTTTGAGCTGGCGGGTGAAATTCTGGATATTGTCATGCGTCACTTTGGCGGGATGGATATGGTTCTTGATGGCGTAATTCTCCGTCGGCAGGCCGAAAGCGTCATAGCCAATCGGGAAAATCACGTTATAGCCGTCCATCCTCTTTTTTCTGGTGATGATATCCATCGCTGTGAAGGGACGCGGATGCCCGACATGAAGGCCCGCACCGGAGGGATACGGGAACTCAATCAGGCCGTAAAATTTAGGCTGATCCAGCCCGGTGACGGCAGCATAGGGTTTGGACTCTTCCCACCTGTCCTGCCATTTTTTCTCTATTGCAGCAAAATCGTATTTCATGTTCAAACCTCACAAATTTATTAATCCGATTGCCCCTGTAGTCAGGGGCGCGGAAGGGATGAGGGATCGACCTCCTCGGAGTCACTCCAGAGGCGCTCGAGATTGTAAAATTTTCTCGCCTCTTCGGTGAACACATGAACGATAACGGAACCGAAATCCATCAGCACCCAAATGTCGGAGCGAAGGCCTTCGCGGCGCATCGGGGGCTCGCCCGCTTCGGAGAGCTGCTTGTCCACTTCTCCGACGAGAGCTTTGATGTGGGTCGAGCTGGTACCGTTGCAGATGACAAAATAATCCGCCAGGACGGTCTGCTCCGCTGTTTTGAGCACCTTGACATTCTGCGCCTTTTTATCATCCAGCGCTTTTGCGGCGATGCCGGCAATTTCTTCAGGAGAAAGCATAGCGATTCCTTTCTTCAGTTATTATTTCCATCTCGGACAATCGTCTGATAATACCGGTTCGCAAGAACCGTATCGATGTAAGGCTCCGCCCCTCCGTGCCGGACTTCCTCCAGGCTCATAGAGAGCCCGAGGGCAAGGGCGGAATCCAGATCTTCGTAAGCCGCTTTGCGCAGCTTTTCCACACCGGGAAAATCACGCGTGGGTTCAATATAGTCAGCGAGGTAGATGATCTTTTCCAGAAGCGTCATCTCCGGCTTGCCCGTCGTATGCCAGCGGATGGCACTGCAGATCGCCTCCGGCATGCCGAATTCCGCCTCCGCTACAGCCGCCCCCGTGACGGCATGCAGAAGCTTGGGAGAGGCAAGGAGCGCATCATCACACGGGATGGCATACTGTCTGACCAGCGCAAGCTGTTCCTTCGCGGAAAGGCGCTTGGTCACATCATGGAGTATGGCTGCCGCGGCTGCCGCGGAAGGGCTCTCTCCCCAGCGCCGGGCGAGGCAGACTGCCTCCTCTTCACAACCGGCAACATGGGGGATCCTCCTGGCATCCAGCATCTGCCAGGCCTTTTTCCGCAGCGAGGCAAGCTCAAGATCCGAGTAGGTAAGTTCCGACGTCTCCATCACTTCTTCGCTTTGACCAGCTCGATTTTAGGCTCTTTGGGGTTGCGCCTGAACAAGACAAATTTTGTGCCGATCACCTGCACCTGCTCTGCCGAACAGGCTTCGCTGAGCACGTCGCAAGCCTCCCGCGCGGTGAGCATGGAATTTTCCAGAACCTTGCATTTGATCAGTTCATGGGCACGCAGTGCGTCATTGGCGGAAGCGACCACATTGTCCGTGATCCCGCCTTTGCCGATCTGGAGCACGGTGTCAAGCGAGGAGGCGAGGCCTCTGAGCTGGGAACGCTGTTTGCTGGTTAATGCCATCAGGCAGAATCCTCCGAGAAAAAATCAACATTTCACTGCATCTTAACACATCATGCTTTTGATTTCAAGAATTAATTGAGGCAATTTAAGCGATTCTTTGGAAAAGAATAGTGAGTTTATTCTGCTGCAATTGGAAAATCGGTTCTGCATTCATTTTCAGAAAACAGAACAACGGGGACAGTTCCGACGGAACCATCCCCGGTCCAGAATCCATTTTGTTGCTTTGATTATTCCTCTGTGTGGCGGATGCGGGAGACCTGCATGGCCTCCATGACTTCGTAGCGCTCCATCTGGAGGTGCTTCTTGCGCTGGAGCGCCTCTTCGATCGGGATTTCGACGATGCTGCCCTCCTGCGTGGCAATGATGCAGTTGCCGCGGCCTTCGGCAAAGGCGCGGACGGCGTAATAGCCCATACGGGTGGCAGTTTCACGGTCACGCGCGTTGGGGGACCCGCCGCGCTGGATATGGCCGAGGACGGTAATGCGCGGCTCCATGCCGATGGAATCGTGGATCTTTTTTCCGATGTCCAGGGCGCTGCCGGCGCCTTCCGCCACGACGATCATGAAGTGGGTGTTGCCGGCGAGGCGGGAATCCTGGATGCGCTCAACAACGTCCTTCTGGAAGTCGACCGGGTGCTCAGGCACGAGAACGGCCGTGGCGCCGACCGCGATGCCGACATAGAGGGCGAGGAAGCCCGCGTTGCGGCCCATGACTTCGACCACGGAGCAGCGCTCGTGGGACTGCATGGTGTCGCGCAGCTTGTCGATGCACTCGATGGCCGTGTTGCAGGCCGTGTCAAAGCCGATGGTGTAGTTGGTGCAGCCGATGTCGTTGTCGATGGTGGCGGGGACACCGACCACCGGGATGCCGAGGCGGGAGAGCTCGAGGGCACCGCGGAAGGTGCCGTCGCCCCCAATGGCGACGATGCCCTGCAAGCCGAGCATTTTGCAGGTGGTAACCGCTTTTTTGCGGCCTTTCTCGGTCATAAAGTCTTCACTGCGGGCGGTGTAAAGGATAGTACCGCCACGGGAGAGGATATGGCCGACGCTGATGCTGTTCAGGTTGACAAAGTCGCTGTTGATCAGGCCCTGATAACCGCGGCGGATGCCGATGCACTCGATGTCGTTACTGACGGCGGTGCGGACGACGGCACGGACGGCTGCGTTCATGCCCGGGGAGTCGCCTCCGCTGGTGAGGACGCCGATGCGCTTGATTTTTTCCATAGGATGACCTCCGTTATTTCATTTTTTATATAAAAATTTGGGTTTATACTTCGCGGGAAGTGCGGTGGAATGGCTCGGAAGTCAACATTGTACTTCGCCTTTGGATGGCGATCCGAGCAAATAAGAAACGAATTTTACTATTTTTCGCAGTCGTGTTTATTATTCCAGGATGTCTTTCCAAGAACGAATAAGGATCGTTTTGTAGTCAGTGTAGAGGACTTTGCCGGGGAGGGTGGCGGGGGGCTTTTTGACAAAGCGAACGCGGGTATAGTCCACGGGGATGTTCTCCCCTTCCCTGCCCTGGGAGTTTTTGACGGCGAAGGCCGCCGCCTGCTCGATCGAACGCGCAGAGGGCTCCGCATTGCCGCAGCGCAGGATCACATGGCTGCCGTGCACGGTTTTGACGTGGAACCAAAGGTCGTTTTTATGGGCAGTACGGAAGGTGAGCTCGTCATTCTGGAGGTTGCTGCGGCCGGCGAGGACGTCAAACCCCTCGTCGGTGCGCATGGAGAGCGGTGCCTGGGGCTTTTCCTTTTTCGCGGTTTTGCGGTTCCGGTTTTTGAGGATGCCGGCGGCGATCAGCTCGGAACGGATGTCGGCGATGTCGCGGTCGGACAGGGCGCGGGAGAGCTCTTCCTGCACGCTCGCAATATAGTCCAACTGCGCTTCGGCTTTCGCGATCAGGTCCTTCAGGTAGGCCTCGGCGGTTTTGAGCTTGTTGTACTGTTTATAGAGCTTTGCGGCGTTGGCCTGCGGGGTGAGGAGCGGATCGAGCGGGACGGTGACGGTGGGGGCGGCGGGGTCGAAAAAGTCCTCACAGGTGAGGGCTGCCTCCCCGCGCTTCAATCGCCAGATGTTGGCGGTGATCAGGTCGGCACGGCGGCGGAATTCCTCACGGCCGGCAGTGTTCTGCAGCTCGATGCGCTGGGCGCCGAGCTTTTTGCGGATGCGCTTTTCGGCCGAGGAGAGAGAGGTGCGCAGCTCCTTGCTGCGGCGGCGGTAGACTTCTTCTTTCTCGCGGGCGGAATAGTAGGAATCGAGAAAGGCGGAGAGGGTCGCGAAATTGGGAGAGGAGAAGCCCTCGTCACCGGAGGGCGGGGTGAAATTTTCCGGCTGCGGCGGGAGACGGTAGATCATGCCGGGGGCGAGGCGGCGGTAGAGGTCGGCATCATAGTCACGCCGGTAGGCGCAGTCGACAATCAAGCCGTCGGGCCCGACGAGGACAATGTTGGTTTTGCCCGGAATCATCTCGACGACGAGCTGCTCCTGCGTTTCGCGGCCGAGATCGTCAAAGCACGTGAGGCGGACGATGATGAGCCTGTCAAGCCCAGGCTGCTCGAAAGAGTTGATGAGTGCGCCGGTGAGATGCTTGCGCAGCAGCACGCAGAAGAGCGGCGGCTCGGACGGGTTTTCATAGGCAAGCGCCGTGAGGTGGATGCGCGCCTTGCCGGGAGATGCCGAGAGCAGGAGGCGGCGGTTTTCGCCGGGGGTGCGCACCGTGAGAAGGACGAGATCGCGCGCGGGCTGCTGGATTTTGTCGATCCGGCCGCCGGCCAGTTCACGGTTCAGCTCTTCACACAGGCAGGTGACAAAGGATGCGTTGATCATGGCTCAGGATAGTGGTCTCCCATAATGATTTCAAACAGGTCGGAGATGCGCTGCGTGCTGCCGCTGACATAGAGCCAGCCGAAGAGCGCCTCCAGCCCGGTGGCGGTGTGGTACTCCGCAACGGTGGCGTGCGGGGGAACCTGGTTGACTTTGGCGTTCCGGCCGCGTTTGAAAACGGCAAGCTCCTCATCGCTGAGAAGAGGAGCTATTTTCTCGTAGGCACGGGCCTGGGCGGGCGCGTTGACAACGGCAACGCAGGCGCGGTGCAGGTCCAGCGAGGCGGTATGGTGATGGGTGAGAAGCCAGGTGCGGACGAGGAGCTCATACACGCCGTCGCCTGCGTAGGCGAGGCCGAGCGTGCTGATGCTGCCGACTTCGGCTTTGGAAAGGACGGGGGCGAGGTTATTCATCGGTGCCCTCCCCCTCATAGTGCTCGTTCAGCTCGGAGGCGAGGGCGAAATCGTCCTCACTGGCGATGCCGAGCTGCACCTGCAGCGCCTGCCAGCTCTCTCTGTCGATCGGGACGGAGCGAGGCTTGGCGCCTTCATAGGGCCCGACGATGCCGAGCTCCTCCATCTGGTCCACAATGCGGGCCGCGCGGGAATAGCCGAGCTTGAGGCGGCGCTGGAGCATAGAGACGGAGCACTGCTTCATCTCGAGAACGACTTCGGCCGCCTGCGGGAGCATGTCATCATACTCGCCGGCGAGGGAGCTGCTTTCATCCTCGGAAGAGGAAGAAGCGTCCTTCCCCTTCTTGTCCTTCTCGGCAGCGGCGGCGTCCATATACTCGATGAGGTCTTTGTTGCCTTTTCCGGCGGGGGCGGAGTTCTTGCTGATGAAGCTGATGATCCTCTCCCGCTCGTCATCGGAGACAAAGGCGCCCTGTACGCGCAGAGGCTTGCCGCAGCCGATGGGGGCGTAGAGCATGTCGCCGTGGCCGATGAGCTTGTCGGCCCCGCCCTGATCGAGGATAATGCGGCTTTCGAGCGTGGACGAGACCGCAAACGCGATGCGCGAAGGGATGTTGGCTTTCATCAGGCCGGTGATGACGTCCGCCGAGGGGCGCTGCGTGGCGATGACGAGGTGCTGGCCGGAGGCGCGGCCCATCTGGGCGATCCGGCAGATGCTCTCTTCGACTTCTTTAGACGCGGCCATCATCAGGTCGGCCAGCTCGTCGATGACGATGACCATCTGCGGGAGAGGCTCCTCACCGTTGTTGCGGCAGTAATTGTTGTAGGTTTCAAGATCGCGCACACCGGCCTCGGAGAAGAGACGGTAGCGCTTGAGCATCTCTACAACGGCCCACTGGAGGGCGCCGGCAGCCTTTTTCGGGTCCGTCACCACGGGGACATAGAGATGCGGGATGCTGTTGTAGATGCCTAGCTCGACCATTTTGGGGTCTATCATAATGAATTTGACTTCATCCGGGCGGGATTTGTAAAGCAGGCTGATGATCAGCGAGTTCATGCAGACCGATTTGCCCGAGCCCGTGGTGCCCGCAATGAGAAGGTGCGGAAGCTTGGAGATGTTCCCGCAGATAGCATTACCGGCAATGTCCTTCCCGATGGCGAAGGTGAGCTTGGATTTCGCCGTCTGGAAGGCTTCGGACTCGATGATATCCCGCAGGCCGACGGTATTGACGATTTTATTCGGCACCTCGATGCCGACGGTGGAAATTTCGTCCGGGATCGGGGCAATGCGCACGTTGGAGACGCCGAGGGAGAGGGCAATGTCACTCGAGAGATTGGTGACTTTGGTGAGCTTGACGCCCTGCTCAAGCTCAATGTCGTACCGCGTAACGGTCGGCCCCTGGGTGATGTTGACGACCGTGGAGAAGATGCCGAAGCTGTGGAGGGCGTTCTCCAGGCGCTCGCGCGTGGCAAACACCTCGTCGCGCGAGTCGGCCCCGGCGGGCTTGCTGCGCCTTAAGAGGTTGGTATTCGGGTAGGTATACTGGACAACGTCGACCCCTTTGTTGATGGCGGAAGCCATTTTTTTGGCTTCTTTGGCAACGTCTTCCTTGGTGATTTTTTCAGGCTCCTTCATATCCGCACGGGTCGAAGCGGCCTTCCGGGACGAAATGGGAACGGGAGACCCGGCCACGGCGATGCCGGCATTGTCGGGATCATCCTCAGGCGGAAGAGGCTTTACAGCGTCGGAGACGGGCTGCTTACGCACGGGAGGCACCGAGCTGCTCTTCGGAGAGGATGGCGTGACGGGTGCCCGGCCGGAAGACGGCTTCTGGGCAGGATTCTTGACCGGCGGCATGAAGGCTGCGATCTCTTCTTCCTCTTCCGTGCTGAAAAGCGGAATGTCTGGCATCGTTTTGCGCACTTTGGCGGAGGCGGCTTTCGGCTTTTCGGCAGGAGCCGGAGTGGGCTTCGGCTTGCGCAGTGCAAGGGGCGGATCCTCTTTGTCCGCCGGCAGCGGAATGTCTGCAGCCACTTTCGGCCGGACGGCAGCAACCGGGGCAGCTTTTTCCGCCGGGGCAGACTGCTTTTTCGGCTCCGATACGGGCCGGAAGTCATTCTCCGCAAAGAGGATTTCGTCCGGGTTCACGTCATTCATCCGGATGAGATCCGCCGGGTTGAAGCGGGCGGGCTTCGGCTTCTCGTCAAACTGCTTCCTTTGCTTCGGCTCTCCGGCAAACCAGGAATCCGGCTCGCTGACGGCCAGGGCCACACAAACCACGATCAGGATAAAGATAACAATACCGGCGCCGAGGCGGCTGAGCAGGGCAACCATCCCGCCGACCAGAAAGCCGGAGATCACGCCTCCGCTTTTGAAAACCTGCCCTTCGGCAAAGAGGCGGTTGGCCTCGGCAGTGATGTTTGCAAAGTCCACGCTGCCCGTCCCCTTGAAGAGGGCAACATCCACAAATGCGGAAAACAGGATCGGGATCAGCAGGACGCTTACAACGCGCACGGCACGCTTGCCGGATGCTTTGAAAAGCACCAGCGCCACCCAGAGGAAGCAGATGGCACAGGCGTAATAGCCGTACCCCAGGAGCCCGCTCATGAACTCGCGGATGGCGAGAATGACGGCACCCTCCTGCACGAAATAGCTGACCGCCGTGAAGCACGCCAGGAACAGGAAAACGAAGCCCGCCGTGACGCGGCCGGTGTAGTTTTCGGTGCTGGCGTTCTTTCGAAAGGGCTCCCGCCTGGCAGTGGGGGCGGGTTTTTTATTGTTTTTTGTTTTTGCTGTTTTTTTGGCTGAAGCCATGAAAGGAACCCCTTTCAAATCGATAATATTGCGAAAACGTAATTGGTTGGTACCTCGTGAGAAGTGCAAACCAGCTGCTCGCGAAGGGAACATTGTACTTCGATTTCAGTGCTCCGTCGCGAGCTCTATAGATGGGAATGACAGATTTACCCGATAATATGGAGAACCAGCTGCTCGCGAAGGGAATATTGTACTTCGATTTCAGTGCTCCGTCGCGAGCTGTATATGTGGGTAAGACTGGACTGAACAGTTAAACTTAGAAAATCATAGTGAGGATTATGGAGAGGACGCCGGCGACGCAGCAGTAATATCCTACGTTGCGCAGCTTTCCCTTCGCCGCCATCGCGCGGAAAACGCGGATGGACAGAATGCCTGCCCCGATCGCGGCTGCCATGCCCACCAGGCAGGGCGGGATATCGGACACGGCAAAATTCCCCCGGGCGGCGTCCACCAGGCGGATGATGTTCGCGGCGAACATCACGGGAACGGACATCATAATCGCATATTTTGCCGCAAAATCCCGATGAAGGCCTACGGCCACCCCCGCCGTATAGACAATTCCCGTCCGGGAAATGCCCGGAATGGCGGAAACCATCTGGCACAAGCCGATCAGAATCGCATCGGAAAGGGACATGTTCCTCTCCGTCTTTTCCCGCCCCCACAGCTTGTCCGACACAAAAAGGATCAGCCCCGTGAGCACGAGCATAACGCCGATCAGGCCGTTCATGTCAAACAGGCGGACGATGTAGCCGTTCAGCGGCAGGATCATCAGAAGCGGCAGGATCGAGAAGCACATCATGATGAACAGGCGCGCAGCCGGAAAGCTCTTTCTTTTCGGGCCTTTTTCTCCCCCGCTGCCGGAGGCTGCGAATTCCAGGCTCTGGAACAGAATCTCGCCGAAATCCTGCCAATAGGTAATAAATGCGGCTATAATCGTGCCGAAATGGAGAAAAACGCTGAAGGCTTTCACGTTGAAGCCTGAGGCAGTGATGCCGAAGAGGTTGAAGAGAACGCATAAATGGGCAGCACTCGACACAGGGATGAACTCCGTAACTCCCTGCAGCAAGCCAAACATTGCAGCCTCGATAATGCCCAAAGCCTCTTCTCTCCTTTCAGCTTTTTTGAAGATTCTTTTTACGATCAGCCGCGGTAAGCGGCGAGAATCCCTTTATAGGTCATATAGCAGTCAAACTTGGAGACCACTTCAAACGGCGCATGCATGCTCAGAACCGGCACACCGGCGTCGATGGTGTCGATATTCCGGTTGGCCATGAACTTGGCGATCGTTCCCCCGCCGCCCTGGTCGACCTTGCCGAGCTCCGCCATCTGCCAGACCACGTTATTGTCCGCAAACAGCTTGCGGATATAGCCGACGATCTCCGCCGCAGCATCGCTGGTGCCGAACTTTCCGCGCGAGCCCGTGAATTTGCATATGCCCATGCCATAGTTGATTTTGCTGTCATTCATCTTCTCGGAGACTTCCGGAAAGTTAGGGTCGTACGCGTTGCAGACATCGGCAGAAAGGCAGAAGCTGTTTTCATAGCAGCGCCGCAGCGCCACGCCCTGGGAGGCGCAGAGGTCTTCCATAAAACAGTCAAACGCGGCGCTCTGCATGCCCGTAACCCCGTCCGAGCCGATTTCTTCCTTGTCCGCCAGGATGCAGACGCAGGTCCTGCGCGGGTTTTCGACCGTGAAGATGGCCTTCAGCTCGGCGTAAGCGCAGGAGCGGTCATCATGGCCGTAGCCGCCGATGAGGGAGCGGTCAAAGCCGATTTCCGACACATCGAACGCCGGGACGGCACAGAGCTCAGCCGAAAGGAAGTCTTCCTCGGTGATGCCGTAGGCATCGTTGAGCAGGCTCATCACTGCGAGCTTTACCTTGTCTTTTCCGTCATCCGCATAGGGGATGCTGCCGATGAGGATGTTGAGCCCTTCGCCCGTGATCCCCTCGGCCATGGTCTTTTTCATCTGGTCGGCGGCAAGGTGCGGGAGCAGGTCCGTAATCACGAAGCGCGGCTCCCCTGCCTTGTGCCCGATGGTGATTTCAAGCGTCTCTCCGCTCTTCAGAGCCACAACGCCGTGGAGCTCCAGCGGGATCGCCACCCACTGGTATTTCTTGATACCGCCGTAATAGTGCGTCTTGAAGAAGGCGAGCTCATCGCTCTCATAGAGCGGGTGCTGCTTGAGGTCGAGGCGGGGGCAGTCAACATGCGCACCGGCAATCACGGCACCGGAGGCAAGGCTCTCTTTGCCGATCACGGCGAGGATCAGGGCTTTGCCGCGGTTGCAGCAGTAGACCTTCTGCCCGGGCTGTAAAGCCATGCCCGGCTCATACGGCACAAAGCCGTTCTCTTTCGCTTCATCGATGGCATTGGCAACCGCCTCCCGCTCGGTGCGGGAGATATCGAGATACCGCATATAGTCTTCAGCATATTCCTCCACCAGTGCATGCTCCTGCGGGGTGATGAGGTCATAGCCGTTTTTCTGCTCATAAAAAAGATTTGTCCTGATGTCTTCCATCTGTTACAACTCCTCCCTGATGGTATTGATAAACGCGGAAAGAAACTCTTCCCTCGAGCCGTCATTAATGACGGTGAAAGTACAGTTTTCGCGATAATAGTCATCGCTTTTCTGGGCACGGATCCGCCTCATGGCATCGGCGTGCGAAATGCCGTCCCGCGCCATGATGCGCTCAGCCCGCTGCTCTTCCGGCGCCAGCACGGCAACGGTCACATCGCACAGATCCGCTGCGCCGGAAGAGATCAGCTCCACGGCATCGATGGCTGCAAGCCGCCCTCCCGCCATGGCATGCTGCCGCAGACGTCTCTGTATCTCCTGCTGCACAAAGCCGTGGGTTACGGCGTTCAGCTCCTCCAGAGCGGCGGCATCGGAAAAAACGATCCGCCCTAGCGCTTTGCGGTCAAGCTCCCCCCTCGCAAAGGCACCGGGAAAGTGTTCCCGCAGCTGTACAAGCAGCTCTTCCGATATCTGAAGAAGCTCGTGATATGCTTTGTCACAGTCGATCACCAGGGCTCCGCGCTCCTGCAGTGCCTCGAGGGCGGACGATTTCCCGCTGCCCGTGGTACCTGTGATGCCGATGATATGCATGGCATCCACCAGGGCATCGGCAACAGCGTCGGGAGAAAGGGCCCCGATCCGCAAAACCCGGTACGGCTCGCAGCTCAGATCCAGGATCGTCGATTCCTTCCCGAGCGTACAGGGGCCGCCATCGATCACGCCGTCGATCTTCCCCCGAAAATACGCGAGCACTTCCTCCGCCGTTTTCGGGCTCGGTTCACCGGAAGGGTTCGCGGAAGGCGCCGCAAAAGGAACGCCTGCCTCCCGCAGTGCCTGCAGGGTAAGGGGATGGTCCGGGCATCTCAGGCCGATCGTGCTTCCGCCGGCCCGTACGATCGCGGGGATCTCCTCCTTCGCCGGCAGGACAAGCGTCAGCGGCCCGGGCCAGAAGCGCTCCGCCAGGACACGCGCCGCCTGCGGGACGGAGTTTGCATACTGCTCCAGCTCCTCCGCAGAAGAAACCATGAGCGACAGCGGCTTGACGGCAGGCCTGCCTTTCACTTCATACAGCTTCTCCACGGCATCCGCATCCATGCCGTTTGCTGCAAGGCCGTACACCGTCTCCGTCGGGACGGCAACAAGGTCTCCCGCCCGGATGATCTCTCCGGCCGTGCCGGTGCAGCGGTCAAAAACGATCGTTTCCAATGGCTCTATGCCTCCGCCTGTGCCCGCAGCTTTTCTGCCTGATCCTGGGCGATCAGTGCGTCAATAATCTCGTCCAGATTTCCGTCAATCACCTGCTGAAGGTTGAAGTTTTTATTCTCTCCGATCAGCCGGTGATCCGTCACGCGATTCTGCGGGAAGTTATAGGTGCGGATTCGGTCACTCCTGTCGCCGGAGCCGATCTGGCTCTTCCGCTCAGCGGAGATGGCGGCATCCTGTTTGGCCTGCTCCTGCTCGTAGAGCTTGGAACGGAGGATCTGCAGGGCCCTGTCTTTATTCTTATACTGGCTGCGCTCGTCCTGGCATTCGACGACCAGCCCCGTGGGAAGGTACGTCACACGGATGGCACTGGAGGTTTTGTTGACCTTCTGCCCGCCTGCGCCGGAGGAGCGAAACACGTCAATCCGCACATCGTTCAGATCAAGCTTGAAATCCACCTCATCTATTTCCGGCATAACGGCGACCGTCGCCGCGGAAGTATGGATTCTCCCGCCGGATTCCGTAACAGGAACACGCTGGACACGGTGTCCGCCGGCTTCATACTTGAGGCGGGAGTAGGCTCCCTCCCCTTCGAGCACAAAATCTATTTCCTTGATGCCGCCGAGCTCCGTCTCACTCAGGTTGGCAATCTCCACCTTCCAGCCGTGCATTTCGGCGTACATGGCATACATTCGATAGAGATCCGAGGCGAAGAGCGCACTTTCCTCTCCCCCGACGCCGCTGCGGATCTCCATGATCACGTTTTTGCCGTCATTGGGGTCTTTCGGGAGGAGAAGCATCTGGATGGTTCTCTCCAGCTCTTCTTTCTTCTGCCGGGCAGAGGCGTATTCCTCCTTTGCAAGGTCAGCCAGTTCCGGATCTTCTGTCAGCTCCAGAGCGGACGCCATCGCCTCTCCCGCTGCCAGATACTCCCCGTAGGCTTCCGCAACGGGAGCGATCTCCTTCAGTTCCTTCTGGAACCGGGAATAGGCGGCAGCATCGGAATAGACCTCGGGCTGTTCCAGGCGCTGCTGAAGTTCCTCATATTGCTTTTTCAGTGCATCAAGATTTTCAAACATTGCGTGCTCCAAACCGCTGAACTCCCATAAGTCTTATTAGTTTAACACATTTTATGTTAACTGTAAAGAAAAAACTAAGCCGGGCAATCTGCCCGGCTCAGAATCATTATCTCTGATTTGCTTATTCTTTTTCGGCGAGAAGCTTGAGAATCTGTACCGCATTGGAAGCTGCGCCTTTGCGGATCTGGTCACCGCAGCACCAGAGCGTCAGGCCGTTTTCGTCAGTCAGATCCTGACGGATTCTGCCGACCCAGACGATATCCTGATCGGTGGTGTCAAGCGGAGTGGGATAGCAGCGTCCTTCATAGTCCTCCACCAGCTTGACGCCGGGGTAGGCGGCCACGGCAGCCTTTGCATCCTCTACCGAAACCTTGCTCTCCGTGCGGAGTGTGACGGCAATAGAATGCGATCTCATAACCGGCACACGCACACAGGTGCAGTTCACCTTCAGATCCGGTGAATGCATGATGCGGCGGCCTTCATTCTGCATCTTCATTTCCTCTTTGGAATAGTCATTGCCGTAAGGTGCATCGATGAACGGAATGACATTCAGGGCAATCTGCGTTGCGAAGGTATTTACAACGGGCTTCTCCCCCTTGGCAATGGCGTCCATCTGGGCCTGCAGCTCGGCAATACCTGCCGTGCCTGCGCCGGAGACCGCCTGATAGGTGCAGGCGATCATGTTTTTGATGGGAGAAAGCTTTGCGATGCCGGCAACTGCCATGAGTGCGATAATCGTGCAGCAGTTCGGGTTGGCAATAATGCCGTGGTTCTCGAAGGCATCGGCTCCGTTGATTTCTGGTACCACAAGGGGCACGTCCGGATCAAGGCGGAATGCAGAGCTGTTGTCAATATAGACGGCTCCGCTCTTTTTAATGGCAGGTGCAAATCTGCGGGACATATCCCCTTCCACCGCGCCGAGGACAAAGTCCATCCCCGCGAAGCTGTCATCCGTCGCTTCCTGGATGGGGATCTCTTTTCCGTTGAAGGAAATCATTTTTCCCGCGCTGCGGGCACTGCCCAGCGGGAGAAGGGTTTTGACGGGGATCTGATACTCCTGAAGGATTTTGAGCATTTCCTGCCCGACAGCGCCGGTTGCGCCAAGAACTGCAATATTGAGTGCTTTCATGTTTTTCTCTCCTCTTATAATAAAAAATGTGAATTGGTCAGATTGTAAATCTGTTTATGTCGGAATCAGCCGGCAAATCCGTCATACAGGACGCGGATGGCTGTTTCGAACTGGCTGTTTTCCACGCCGACGACGATGGCAAGCTCATCGGCACCCTGTGCGATGGTGCGGATGTTGATGTTATTGTCTCCCAGGGCCTTGAACAGCTTGCCGGAAATACCGGGATGGGAGGACATCTTGCGCCCGACCGAGGCGACCAGCGCAATATTGTCTTTGATTTCAATATTGTCCGGGCGGCAGTTCTTCTTGATATCCGCTATGATATCATACAGCGCATCGCCCAGAGCCGTGGAAGAGGCGACGAACGCAAAGGAATCCAGCCCGAGGATGATGTGCTCCACCGGGACGTGGTACTGGCTGAGAATCGCCAGAGCCCGGCTTAGCGTGTTGCATGTATCCATATTGCGTTTGGTAACGGTAAGGATGTCGAAATTCCGGCGGCCGGTAATTCCCGTGATAAAACGCTCATCCTCCGGTTCCTCTTCTTCCACGGAACCGACAATCAGGGTTCCGGGATCGTTGGGTGCATTGGTGTTCCGGATGTTGAGGGGGATGCCCGCCTCCATGCAGGGCGCAACGGAATCCTCATGCAGAACGGAAGCGCCTGCGTAAGCCAGCTCGTGCAGCTCATTGTAGGTGATCTTGGGGATCGGCTTCGGATCTTTCACAATGCGGGGATCCGCCATGAGGATACCGGATACATCCGTCCAGTTCTCATAGACATCCGCGTGGGCTGCAGCCGCTGCAACAGCACCCGTGATATCGCTCCCTCCGCGGGACATGACACGGATCTTCCCCGTCGGCAGGCTGCCGTAAAACCCCGGGATCAGGACCCTGCCGTATTTCTCTACCGCGTTGGAAACAGCGAAATATGTCTTTTCCTTATCCAGAACCCCTTCATAGGTGAAGAAAATGCACTCAGACGCGTCGACAAAGGCATAACCGAGGAACTCCGCCATGAGCTTTGCCGTGAAGTACTCTCCGCGGGACACCAGCTCATCCACCGGAAAGCCTTTTTTCAGGCGGGCAGCAAAGGCATCGAAATCAGCACCGACGTCATAGTGCAACCCGAGGTCTGAGGCAATGCCGGTCAGCCTCTCCCGGATCTCCGCAAGGATTTCCGCACAGGAAACGCCGTAGGTCAGATGGGCATCACAAAGGTAAAGAAGGTCGGTAAACTTATGGTCGGACGAATCACGCTTCCCCGCGGCCGAGACGATGACGATTTTTCTCGCCTCATCGGCTTCTATAATTGCTTTTACTTTTTTGAACTGCTCGGATCCCGCTACCGAGGATCCGCCGAATTTTGTTACTTTCAGCATGTACGCTTATTCTCCTATCGCCGCAAAGAAAACGGAACAGCCTTCCGCTCTGAGATTTTTAACCGTCTCGTGCATGGCACTGACGGAAACCTCACCCGTTCTGAGATAAGAGACACCGTCAAGCTCTTCACACTCCTCTACCGGAAGCGGGAAGGATGCACCTGCAGGGACACGCACCAGATAGCGGTGAGCACAGCCGGCATTATCCGTACTGCCAGCTTCACAGCAGGGCTTCATCATGAATCTGCGGCCGCAGCCGATGTCGGAACAGTCTCTCAGCACAGCGGAAGCCGTCGGCCAGCGGCCGGCCCCCTGACCGATCATCACAATACGCCCGGAATTCTTCCCGTTGTATTTTGCCATGTTGAAGTTCTTCAGCACGGAGCATTCCGCTGCATTGCTCTCAAACAGCACGGGCTCCACATAGGCATAAATACTGCCGTTCTCCGCTTTTCCGCCGGAAGCGATCAGACGGCAGGTCAGCCCCTTCGACTGGATATAGGCCGAATCGGCAGCCGAGAAAGAATCGATCCCTTCATGGAGAAGCCCGTCCACCGGCAGAACATTGAAAGCAACCGCACAGGCCAGCATGATCTTCCGTAAAGCGTCAAGCCCCGTAACATCAGCGGTGGGATCCGCTTCCGCATAACCGAGCTTCTGGGCATCAGAGAGGGCATCCGCATAACTCATGCCTGTTGACTGCATCTGATCGAGCATATAGTTGGTAGTGCCGTTGAGGATCCCGCCAACCGTGAGGATCTCATCGCTCTGTACGGCAAGGGACAGATTGTGCAGGAAAGGCACACCGCCTCCGCAGGCCGCACTGAACAGGAAGCCGACCCCTTTCTCCTTTGCCAGCTTCGCAAGCTCCGGGCCCTTCGCAGCTACCAGCGCCTTATTGGAGGTCACGAAGTGCTTGCCGGCTTTCAGCGCAGCACAGGCATAAGAAAAAGCAGGCTCAACCCCGCCCATCACTTCCGCAACCACATCGACAGAGGCATCTTCCGTTATCTGCTCGATGGAGGAAACCTTGAAAGGCTCGTCATCCTTCCCCGGCCTTACCAGCACGGGCCCCGGTTCAAGCCCTTCCGCATGTTTCAACATTTCATAGACTCCGACACCTACCGTGCCGTAACCTAACACTGCTACTTTCATCTTTTTTCTCCTATTTGTCCGCGATTCAAAAACACTTGTTTTTGTGCAGCATACAATAGCATAATTTCCGGTGAAAAACAAGCCCTGCCCCGAATTTCAGCGATTTGTACAGGGCAGGGCATTTTTTCTTTGGAAAGGATTATGTAAATTTCCAATATTGACAGAATTGACTATATGGCGATCGGTACCGCGTCCGGTTCAATCGGGCAGACATATCCGCCTTCCGTGCGCTGTGCAAATTCCGCTTTTGCCTCTTCCAGAAGCTTTTCGTCTGTCAGCAGGTCCACTGCCGTCGCGGCGAGAACTTTTGCGGCATAAATCATGCCCTTGTGGGCAAGCCCGCTCTTCCCGCAGGCGACGATCTGCCACGAATGCCCGGGCACAGCTGCCGGCCAGCAGGCCGTAGTGATCTGGGAAGTCGGCGTCAGCCAGCTCACGTCCCCCACATCGGTGCTGCCGGGTGTAAACACCGTGGAAGAATAAGGCGGAGGAAGGAAGTCATTGATCGGTTTTGCGCCGTTTTCCGTCAGTCCCTTTACGATTTCCATATATTCCTGATTCACACCGGCAGCCTTGAAATTCTGGAGCTCATTGCCGCCGTAGGTCGCTTTCAGGGCGGCTGCAAGCTCATAATCCTCCGGATCATAGTGCGGAACCCCGATTTCGGAAAGGTTCCGGTAGAGCGCCTTTTCGATGGCGAAATTCGGAACGAGCTCCGCCGTGCCGTCAATAAAGACGCGCTCGAATGTCGTGCCCGTCATGAGGGCGGCACCTTTCGCTATATCATCCACACGCTTCTGGAGCTCAATGCTGTCCGCCACCCTGTTTGCGCGAACCATATAGAGCACGGAAGCCTTTGACTGCACCACATTCGGCGAGATGCCACCAGCGTCTGTAATAGCGTAATGAATGCGGCAGTCGGGCGTAGTATGTTCCCGCAAAAACTGCACGCCGACGTTCATCAGCTCCACCGCATCAAGCGCGCTGCGGCCGTTGAACGGATCCCCCGCTGCGTGGGCTGCTATTCCGGAAAAATGATACACCACCTGGATGCAGGAGTTGTTGGTGCCCGTCATCGTCCGGTTTACGGAGTCCGGATGCCAGCAGAGTGCAGCATCGAGCTGTTTCCACAAACCTCCCCTCGCGAGATAGGCTTTTCCCGCACCGCCTTCTTCTCCCGGGCAGCCATAGAAAATGACCGTTCCCGGCTTTCCGCTTTTCTGCAAATACTGCTTCACGGCTGCCGCCGCGGCAAGTGACCCGGCCCCGAGCAGATTATGCCCGCACCCGTGCCCGCTGCCGCCCTCTACCAAAGGATCCGGGCTTGTTTGCCCCGCCTTCTGGCTCAAGCCGCTGAGAGCATCATATTCACCGAGGATTCCGATAATCGGATGTCCGCTGCCGTAAGATCCGCAGAATGCGGTTTTGATGCCGCCGAGATTCTCCGTCACGGCAAACCCGAGTTCCCTCAGCTTTTCACAATAGAGAGAGGCGGACCGGAATTCTTTTAGGCTGAGTTCCGGGTTTTCCCAGATGTTGTCGGAAATCTCCTCAAAATAACCGGCATTTTCGTCAATATACAAGCAAAGCTCCTTTTTTACTGCTTGAAGCATAAGCAACCTCTCCGTCTATCATCAGTATAGGACTTTGGACAAAAAGTCCTGCAGGCGCGGATTCTGTGGGCGGTTGAAGATGTCGTTCGGGCTCCCCTCCTCAAGGATTTTCCCTTCATCCATGAAGATCACACGGTTGCCGACTTCTTTGGCAAATCCCATCTCATGGGTCACGACAACCATCGTCATCCCGGTTTTCGCAAGCTTCTTCATAACGTCAAGCACTTCACCGACCATTTCCGGATCGAGTGCGGAGGTAGGCTCGTCAAAGAGCATCACATCCGGCTCCATAGCCAGGGCACGGACAATTGCCACACGCTGTTTCTGTCCGCCCGAAAGCTGGATCGGATAGGCATCCGCCCTGTCTGCCAGGCCCACGCGTTCCAGAAGTTCTTTTGCCTTCTTTTCGGCTTCTGCCTGCGGAACTCCTTTGACCTTAATCGGAGCCACCGTCATGTTCTGAAGGATCGTCTTGTGCGGAAAAAGGTTGAAGTGCTGGAAAACCATGCCCATCTTCTGCCGGTGCAGATCGATATCCAGCTTTTTGCCGCTGGCATCCCTCTTCTTTGTGATGTCGACCCCCTCAAAGATAATAGACCCGGAAGTCGGCACCTCGAGCATGTTCAGAGAACGCAGGAAAGTGCTCTTCCCCGAGCCCGACGGCCCGATAATCACCATTACATCGCCCTTGTTGATGTCTACCGACACCCCGTCAAGCGCTTTGATAGCCCCTTTGTTATAGTGTTTTTTAAGATCTACGACCTGAATCAGCTTATCGGACGTCTCCACGGCGCATCCTCCTTTCCAGAACAGCAACAAGCTTGCTGAGTATAAAGGTCACGACAAAATAGATTGCTGCGGCAATGACAAGAGGTTCAAAAGTCAGATAGGTCGCTCCTTTGACGAGAAGAACCTGCGTCATCAAATCGCCGATGAAGAAGGTGGAGGCCAGCGAAGTGTCCTTTGTGATCATGATGAATTCATTGCATAAGGCAGGCAGAATGTTTTTGACTGCCTGCGGGAGGACGATTTCCGTCATGGTAAGGCGCTGGCTCATGCCGAGGCTGCGGGCTGCTTCCGTCTGCCCCAGATCCACCGCCTGGATGCCGGACCGGATGATCTCCGATACATACGCTGCACTGTTGCAGATAAGTGCGATCGCCACGCAGAGATACTGCTTCCGGTTCAGGAACGGGATCAGCTGCGGAAGAGCGAAATAAAACAGATAGAGCTGCAGCAGCATCGGCGTTCCGCGTATTATTTCCGTGTAAACCGCTGCGATCCAGCGGAAAGGCGGAATTTTGGACATGCGCAGCAATGCAATCAGCGAGCCGAGTATAGCCCCGAAGAACACCGTCAGTGCGGCAAGTGAGAGCGTATACTCCATGCCCGTAATCAGGAATTTATCCCAGTATTTCAGCCAGAGTTTGACGATATTCTGGCCAATTACAGCAAAATTCATTCTTTACCCCTTGCACAAACCATGGGGCGCTCCATAAGAGCGCCCCAGGCTCATTGTATTATTCAATCAAACCGATACTTATGGCAGGTCTGCCGAAACTCAGGCAGCGTCTTCCACAGAAACCTCGATGGCACCTTCGCTGGCTGCTATGTCAAGAGCCTCCTGATACCACTCTCCGTAGACACCGCTCTCATAAAACTCAGCCAGTGCTGCATTGACAACCTCCAGCAGAGCAGTATCACCCTTGTGCATCATAATGACATTCGCTTCGTATGCCTCGTCTACTTCGAACTGCCAGTCGCAGATCACAAGATCCGGGTTGTTCGCGATAATCTGTTTGCCATTGCCGATTGCCACAGCCATAGCCTCAATATTGCCGCTCTGAAGTTCCATAACGCCGACACCGATTTCACCGATCACCTGGAGTTTTGCATCGGGCAGCTGCGTCTCTACAAACATCTGCTGGAGGGAAGCATTCTGCGCACCGACCGTTACACCGTTGAAGTCTTCCGCTTTGGTGTACTTCTCGGCATCGGCCGCACGGACAAGCAGAACCTGCTCTGTTTCATTTTCACCGGCATAGTAATAATCGGAAAGCTCGAAGTTCTCCGCACGGGCTTCCGTCCAGGAATAGCCGGAAATGGACATATCCACTGCATCCATGGCCACAGCCGTCTGGCATGCATCAAAGCTCATTGCCTGGATTTCCAGATCGACGCCGAGGTAAGCGGCAATGTTCTTGGCAAGCGTAACGTCAAAGCCGACATAGGCGTCCTGGCCTTCTTTCGTGGAATCCACAAATTCCATCGGGCTGAAGTCCGGAGAAAGGGCAACCGTCAGCACCCCGGCTTTTTTGATTGCATCCACTTCGTTGTCAGCAAAAGCAACTGCACCCAGAGAAACCATCATGACAAGTGCAAGAAGCACACAAATAGTTTTTTTCATTTTCATTTCCTCTCTTCTATCTGTTTGGTACCTGCATCTCTCCTGCAAGTCCATTTTACGGTGTGTATAATAGCATTATAAAATTCATTTGTCAATCAGTATTTGTATATTTATTCGTTTTTTATTCTTTTTATAAAATCTCACAATTCCCCGTGCGCTCTGCTGCTGTTGGCTTCATGCCATTGCGCATTTCCAACAAAAGAGAAAGAACACAGCACGGCATCCAACCGTGCTGTAGCCTTATTCCTTATATATCCTTTCCACCCGCTGCGTCAGCTCTGTTGTGAGGTCACACCCCTCACTGCCGAGCAGCCCGGCAACCTCCTGCGCGGATAAAAGCGTTCCATCCGCATCATATCCGAAAACGGTCACCTCATCTCCGGGAGAGGCTTCTATTCCATTCAGGTCAACAAAGCTCTGGTCCATACAGGAAGCAAGAAGCCTTGCCCGCTGCCCGCGAATGAGAACCGGAGCATGTACTCTTGAAAGAGCCGGATCCAGCCCGTCTCCATATCCGATGGAGAGAACGCCAACTTTTGTGTCTTCCTGCAGTATAACTTTTCCGCCGTACGCAAGCGTATCGCCCGCCTTTCGTTCCTTGATATCCGTAAGATAGGCGCGGAAAGAAACCGCCTCCCGGATTTTACCGGTGGAAGAAACAGGGTTATCCAGGGTAAGCGCCCGCCCGATCCGTACGGCATCATAACAGTATGCCGTGCTGACTTCCAGAGAACCGGAGGAGGAAATATGGCGTATCCCGACAGGGATCCCTGCCTTTTCCAGCTTCTCAAGCCCCGCAGCGAAACAGGCATTCTGCGTTTCCATCAGGGCTTCCTCATCACAGGAAAAATGAGAAAACGTGCCAAAAACGTCCAGCCAGGGAGATGCTTCTTTCAGTTTATCGCACAGAGTGTCGAGCTCTTCCGGCAGAAAACCGATTCGGTGAAGGCCCGTATCCAGCTTGATCTGCACCGGAATCTTCCTGCCAAGCTTCTGTGATACTTCCCGCAGCAAAGGAAACTGCCGGAAGCTGCCGAGGGTCAGGATCAGATCGTTCTGAACAGCGTCTTCAAGCTGCCAGTCCAGCGGAAGGCTCATCACCATGATCTTTTGCCGGATTCCCGCTTCCCGGAAGATGATGCCTTCCGTCACATGGGAAACGGCAAATGTGTCGATTCCCTCACAGGAAGATAGAAAACGGGCAAGTTTTACGCCGCCCAGGCCGTAGGCATCCCCTTTCAGGACGGGGATCAGACGGCACTTCGGCCCGATCATTTTCTGTACGGCGGACACATTATCAGCAACAGCACCAAGGTCAATGCTGAGATAAGAATTTGCTTTCATAAGAAATACTGCTTTCGTCTGCGAATTGTAATAGTGAAAGAACGGATGTTGTGATTTACAAAACCTTTGACAGGAAGTCTTTCAGGCGGGGATGCTGCGGAGCATCAAAGAGGAGATCGGGTGTATTCTCTTCCAGAATCTGACCGCCGTCCATGAAGATCACACGATCAGCAACCTCACGGGCAAACCCCATCTCATGCGTGACAACCACCATTGTCATGCCCGCTTTTGCAAGGTCACGCATCAGGTCCAGCACTTCATTGACCATTTCAGGGTCAAGCGCGGAGGTGGGCTCGTCAAACAGCATAACCTCCGGCTCCATTGCGAGCGCCCGGACGATCGCGATACGCTGTTTCTGTCCGCCGGAGAGCATATTGGGATATTCATTTGCCTTATCGGAAAGCCCGATCCGTGCAAGAAGCTCCTCCCCTTTTCTCTGTGCTTCCGCCTTCGTCTTCAATTTCAGATAGACCGGAGCCAGCATAATATTCTGCATCACCGTCTTGTGCGGGAAAAGATTGAAATGCTGGAAAACCATTCCCATCTTTCTGCGGTGGAGGTTGATGTCGATGGATTTATCCGCCAGATCCACTCCGTCAAAATAGATATGCCCGGAGGTGGGCGTTTCCAGCATATTCAGGCAGCGCAGCAGCGTGCTCTTGCCCGATCCCGACGGGCCGCACATCGCCACAACTTCGCCCTTATGCACCGTAAGGCTGCAGCCGTTGAGGGCTTTTATCTCCCCGTGGTTGTATTCCTTTTTCACATCCACGACCCGGATGAGTTCAGTGTTTGTCGCCACGGCGCATCCTCCTTTCGATTGCTTCGATTGCTTTAGAGGCAGGATAATTGATGCAGAAATAGATCAAAGCCGCCACCGTATACGGTGCAAGCGTGATATACGTTGCCCCGGCAACCGTTTTCGCAGCAAACATGAGCTCTGCCATGCCGAGAGTAGAACAGATGGAAGACTCTTTTACCATCGTCACAATCTCATTTGCCAGCGCCGGAAGCACATTTTTTATGGCCTGCGGGAGGACAACCAGCTTCATGGAAGCCCAGGCAGGAAGGCCAAGCGATCGCGCCGCCTCCGTCTGGCCGATGTCAACTGCAAGAATTCCTCCACGGAAGATCTCCGCCACATAAGCGGAGGAATTCAATGCCAGCGCAACAACGCCGGGAATAAACCTGCTCATCGGAATGAATCCGAATAACTGCCAGTTGTTCGGAATGCGCACCGCCCCGAACAGGCCGAAATAGATGATACTCAGCTGAACCAGCAATGGCGTGGAACGAAATATAGCAATATAGGCACCGGAGATCCCTTTGATCAGCTTGTTTTTGCTTAAACGCATAATCGCCAGCATCAATGCAGGAATAATGGCAAGCGCCACAGAAACCACTGCCAGCAGCAGCGTATAGCCGAGTGCCTGAAAAATATACTTGCCGTATTCTCCCATGAAGGAGAAGTTAAAAAAGGAAGCCGGTGATAAATTCCCGAAGATACCTTCCCAATCCATACAAAGAATTCCTTTCCGAATAGCAGCAATGACATGAACAAATGTGTAAAGCCCTTATGAGGCTTTACACATTTTGTTATTATTACTTTTATAACTTTATGAGTGGTGAAAGCGGACTCTTATTCGTCTGCTTCGTAGCCCTCGGGAGCCTCGGCAGAGACCTCTTCAATACCCTGGATCTGGTCAACAAAGGCCTGGAATTCTTCTATCTTGTTTTCTGAAGCCATTTTTGCAAGAGCCTCATTGATGCCGGGGAGCAAGCCCTTCGGGTCACCTTTTGCTACTGCAACAGCAGGACCCTGACTCTGTGGGAACACTTCACTTGCTTTCTCTGCAATTGAAAGCTGGTCATACTGAGCGTCATAGGAGACTGCTACAGCTCCATCTAAAAGAATTGCATCAATCTTTCCGTTGACAAGCTCATTTACAAGATCTGTTACAAGCGAAAGGGGAACAACAACGCACCCTACCAGGTTCTTTTCAGCCTTCTCTATTTTGGTTGAACCGGTCTGTGCACCGACGCTGACCCCATTGAAATCTGTAGCAGCATCCTGGAACTTGTCAATATCTTCAGTACGAATCAGAATCTTCTCAGCAAGTGTTTCCATATAGGATTCAGAGAAGTCAGCGGCTTTCTGACGCTTTTCAGTTGCCTCAATATCAGCGAGCACCATATCAAAGTCACCTTTGTTGAGAGCAGTGAGCAGATAGCCGAAGTCCATATTCTCGATCTGAAGATCCATATCGAGATAATCGGCAATGTACTGTGCAACCAGAACGTCGATACCACCGTAGACCATCGTCCCGGTCTCGTCCGGGTACATGAATTCAAACGGTGCATAGTCGGCACTGGTGCCGAAGACGAGTGTCTGCTTTCCTTCCGCAAAAGCGACAGCAGACAGGCTGCAGATCATAACAAGCACAAGAACCAAAGAAAGTATTTTTTTCATAATAGCACGATCCTTTCACTGAATTTGGATTACGCGCGCTATTATAATGAATATTTATTCGATTGTCAAGAATTATATTCTGAATCTTTTGAAAAATATTTGCGAATAATGAATATTCACTTCCGGATTGCTTTTCCGAGTGTTCCGTTTATAATTTTGCCGTCTTTTATAGCAGGACGCCCGGCTATAAAAACAGCCTGAATCCCGTCCGGTGGCAGGGTCGGTTCCTGAAAGGTTGCCCGGTCTTTCAGACGGTTCGGATCGAGCAAAACAATGTCCGCATCAGCACCGGGTCGTAATGTTCCCTTGTTCGATAATCCCAGGCGTCTGGCCGGGAGTGCCGTGATCCGGAACAGCGCCTCCGGAAGGCTCAATCCGCAATTCCCGGCATACATGCTCAGAAACCGCGGAAAAGAACCCGCAGCCCTCGGGTGGCCGTTCCCTTCTGAGAGGAAACAGTCACTCCCCACGGCAACATTCGGATGGCGGAAGGCCATGCGGACTTCCTCCTCTTTCATAACATGCCCAACCGTCAGGTATTCCGGATGTTCTTTTCTCTCCTGTTCAAAAATCTGTCCGGTGCATCTCAGCCCTTTATACTTCCCTTCACAGAGCTCAATATCCCCATAAGAGCAATGGATCTCCTCCAGATTATCATAGGGTGCACTGCCGATCGTGGTAGAGAATGCCGTATAGGGATAACAGTCACAGCACACATCAACACCGCTGGAACGATAGGAATCGACAAGATCCAGAAACTCGCTCATCTGACCGTATCCGGCCATGCTGCCGATATGGGAAATCTGCACGGGAATGCTTTCTGCCTTCGCAAGTTCAAGAACTTCCGCTGCAGCTTCCGGAGCCTTCTCCGCGCAGGCACGGATATGGGCTGCAATCATCTTACCGGAAGAAGCGCAAAGATGGGCAGCCTCCCGAAGTTCTTCCCTACTCATGCCGGGAACATATTCCAGGCCGAAAGAAACCCCCGCACATCCGGCTTCCAGCGCCTTTGCTATTTCGGCATTGATGCTTCTCCGCTCAGAAAAGGAAACCGGTTTATAACGGCCGGCTGCTGACAGCTTTTCCCGGAAGAAAGTATAACCCGCAAGCATCGCCACATTGACAAAACAGCCTTCCCTGTCGATCAGATCAAGAAACTCCGACGGATCACAGAAATTGTCTCCGCAGTTTCCGGCCAGACAGGATGTCACCCCCATCCGCGCCAGGCAGGCAAGATTTGCCTTCTGTTCATCCGCATAGCGTATACCGTTTTTTACGGGATCTTCATGGGCGTGAAGGTCAATAAATCCGGGGCAGACAACCAGCCCCGTGGCATCCGTGATCAGATCGGCATCGGGCTTTTCCCGCGACAGACAGGAAATCTTACCGTCTTCGATCAGAATATTCAGTTTTTCATCAATTCCGCTTGCGGGATCTATAACCCTGCCGTTTTGAATCAGATGTCTCATGAAGATTTTCTCCTTATCGGAATTCCGTATATCGCTGCAAAGAATTGTAGCATATGCCTCGAGGATGTTCAAGACAGCAAAAAAGCACCTTTCCAGGTGCAACATCAAACAATATCCCGAGTAACTATCCAGTCACATCCTACCCACTATACTGAGCATCCTGACGCGCGAGAAACGTGCGACGATCCCAGCTTGCTCGCGACGGATCACCGAAATAGTGGTACAATGTCGCCTTCGCGAGCATCACGACGCGCGAGAAACGCGTGACGATCCTTGCCTTGCATTGAATACAGTTATTACGAAGCGACTGAACAGCTACAATCCCTGTAAAAAAGAAACAGCCCCTGGCCAAAACGTCTTTCACCCGCCTCAGCCAAGGGCTATTCCTCTGAAATTTTAGTATCTAACATCCTGGTTACCTCTCTTTCTTCAATTTCTCGCACCCGGACCATTTAACCTTGTGCATTTATTCAAAGGAACACTTTCCTTGTGCGCCTTATGATACCAGATCGTTTTCCGAAAAGCAATTGACAAAACTCACAAATTTTGCTGGTCAATTTTGTGTAGTTTTCACAAATATCAGCTAGGAATTCAGAGATAAATCAACTTCTCTCTCTGTTTTGACCAATCACATTTGCGTGTCAGTACTCGCATAAACTCTTCGTTTTTTTCAATACAAAAGGTCCAAACGGGAAAAAACTTCTTGACTGTCAATTCAAAACTCTATACCATATCATCAACCGAAAAATGAGGTGGACCATGAACGAAGTCAACAAAACACTGTATATCCCTCTTTACGGAAAATCTGCCGTCAGCAGAAAGCACATCATTCTGCATGATCCGACTGCAGAGCGGATCTGGGATGCGGAGGGGTTTCCTGTCAGAGGAAAATCCAAGTCAAAATGGCTTTCCTACAACATGGCTATGAGAGCACGGGTCTTTGATGACTGGACGGATTCCATGCTCGCCCGGGATAAAGGCTCACTGGTCCTGCATATCGGGTGCGGCCTGGACAGCCGATGTGAGAGGGTCCGAAATCCCTATCAAACCTGGATCGACTGCGATTTCCCGGAGGTAATTGCACTCCGCAGAAAGTATTTCGGAGAGACGGAACAGTACCGCATGGTGCCGCTGGATGCCTCCGACCCAAAACAGATCAAAAACCTGCCTGACGGCAGCACTGCCATCATCGTTCTGGAGGGGCTCTGCATGTATCTGTCAGGCGATCAGCTGCATGCATTTCTGCAGGCTCTGCAGGCAAAATATGCGAAGCTCCAAATCTTAATGGATGTTTATACCGTTTTCGGTGCCAAAGCATCCAGATTTAAACATCCGGTCAATGAAGTCGGGGTGACAAAGCTTTACGGCGTCGATGATCCGGAGAGCATTCTGGGTGATCTGCCCATTCGGATCAAGGCAGAACACA
>JAFQZI010000169.1 GCA_017406005.1 Oscillospiraceae bacterium
AACAGATCCAGTTCCTTTTTGGTGAACAGATCCGTCGGCAGGGAAGTTTCCGAATGTGGCCAGCCGGTAAAGGCGATCCGCCCGGCGTGGCAGACAACATCCAGCGTGGAGCGCACAGCGGCATTTGCACCGGATGCTTCCAGAGCGCACTCGCAAAGCATGCCGTTTGTGTATTCCCGGATTTTCTCCATCAGATCGTCTGTCTTCAGATTGATCAGATACTTTACCCCGGACTGGGCAGCGAGGTCGAGGCGCCCCTCCACGAGGTCGATCAGGATCGGTTCCGCACCGTATGCGATGGCAGCCATGGCAGCCAGCAGCCCGATAGGGCCTGCACCGAAAATGGCGATGTGCTCGCCCGCTTTCAGCCGAAGCCTGTGGATGCAGTGCAGAGAGATGGTGAGGGGTTCCGCCAGGGCGGCATCTTCCCATGCCATGTCATCCGGGATTTTGACGAGGAGATCCGCCGGATGTGCAAACCGCTCCGACATGGCGCCTTCCGTCTGCACGCCGAGGACCTTCAGGTCGTCACAGCAGTTCGTTCTGCCGATGGAGCAGGGGTAGCACTTGCCGCAGTAGACGTATGGGTCGACAACAACGTGGTCTCCCGGCTTCAGACCCTTCTTGTTGTTCTCGGGAATGGAGAGGATTTCCCCGGAGAGCTCATGGCCGATCACGCGGGGATAGGAAACCAGGTTGTTTACGCCGCGGAATGCCCCGATGTCACTGCCGCAGATGCCTGCCGCATGCACTTTGATCAATGCTTGGCCTTCTTTAGGGGAGGGTTCGGGCATATCTTTGATGGCGATGCTCCACGGTTCTGCCATATAAACGGCTTTCATTCTGTCTGTCCCCTTTCCTTAAAGCGCCAGGATCGTTTCCCAGACGCGCTCATCCACCGGAATTCCCTGTTCCAGGTTTTCCTCCCGGACGCGGTTGCTGCGCTCGTTCGGAATGCGCGGAGAGGACTTTTCGGAGACAGGGATGCTGCTTTTGACGTCCTCGATAATGGCGTTCAGCAGAACCTCCCGGCGGTCGGTTGTGCGGTCAGCATCGATGGCGATGAAGATCTGGGAGAGTGCGTATTCGTCCCCGCCCAGCTTGCCGACTTCGCAGACGGAATTGCCGTCGGAGAGGATGGTGACGATCATATCCAGCAGGATCGACATGCCGGAGCCCTTCCAGTAACCGATCGGGATCAGGCGCTGGCTCTTTTCGATTTCACCGGGATCGTCGGTCAGATTTCCGTTAGTGTCATATCCGCCGATCACCGGGAGCTTTTTCCCTGCCAGCCGTGTTGTCTCCAGCTTACCGTAGGAGAACTGGGACATAGCTCCGTCCATCATCAGATGGCCGCCTTCCTTCGGAACGCAGAGAATAAAGGGATTGTTGCCGATCCGGCAGTCAACGCCGCCCCAGGCGGGCATATTCGGCTGGGTGTTGCTCCAGCAGATCCCGATACATCCGGCATCTGCAGCCTGCAGGCCGTACTGGCCGCCGCGCATCCAGTGGTTGGTGTTTTTCAGTGCCACGCAGCCGATGCCGTTGGCCTTTGCCAGCTCAATGGCACGGTCCATGCAGATGCGGGCATTGGTGTTGCCCATGCCCAGATTTCCGTCCCACTTTTCAAAGGCGCCGAAGCTCTGCACCAGCGTCGGGCGCTGTTCCGGGTGGATATAGCCTTTATCCATGTACGAAATCATCCGCGGGAAGCGGTTTACCCCGTGGGAATATACACCGTTGACGCTGTTTTCCACCATGATTTCAGCGCACTCCTCGGCAACGGCTTCATCCGTTGCGCCGTGCGCCTTCAGCTTCTCAAGAAATACTGCCTTCATCTCTTCGGGCTTGACCCGTAAACTCATATTTTATCAGCTCCTCTGGTAAAAGATAATCAAATACTATACAGGAGAGCACTCTTTGTCAAGCACATTCTTAATTGACACTTTTTGGATAATATGATAGTATGATGCTGTAAAACCGTTGGTGGAAGACAGCGTATTTGTGTATATCAACCGGATGCGTCCGGCGAAATATAAAAATAAAACTGAAAGGAGAATTCTTATGAAGAAGATTCTCGCCCTCGTCCTCGCGCTGGTTCTGGTAGCTTCTCTCGGCGTCTGCGCTTTTGCAGATTATCCTGACAAGGCTATCAACCTCATCGTTCCCTACAACCCCGGCGGAACAACTGACCTGACCGCAAGAGCAATTGCAAACGGCATGTCAGAAGTTCTCGGTGTCACCATCAACGTGAACAACGTTGCAGGTGCCGGCGGCTCGGTCGGATCCCTGCAGGTGGAAAACGGCAAAAATGACGGTTACACCATCCTTGCCAACGGCATGCTTGCCTTTACCACCATGCCTGTGAACGGCTATACCGACAAGACCTACAAAGACTGGGATATCTGGCTTGCAACCTATGCACCGAATGCTATCGTAGTCCCGAAGGACAGCCCGTACCAGACGGTTGTTGACCTCGTGGAAGACATGAAAGCACGTCCCGGTGAAGTGATGTTCGGCACTGCCGGCATCGGTTCCGGCGGCCACTTCGGCGCTGAGACGATGAAAGCCATTGCCGGTGCTGACTACAACCACATCACCTATGCCGGCGGCGGCCCGGCTGTTACAGCAACACTCGCCGGAGAAGTTGAAGTCTGCCCGCAGCTCCTTGCCGAGACCAAGGACCTGATCATTGCCGGCGACCTCCGCTGCCTTGCAGTCCTCTCCGAGGATGACATTGAAATCGCGGAAGGCGTTGTCTGCCCGTCCATCATGAAGTACTATCCGGAAGAGGCTGCTGCCTACGTTCCGATGGGCGAAGTAACCGGCATTGCCGTGCCGAAAGGCCTGGATGAAGCAATCCTTGCCAAGATCGATGAGGCATTTGCCTTTGCAGTGGAGCAGGCCGAAGTTGCTGACTTCTGCAACCTGAAGAGCTTCACGCTGATGCCCATGACGAGAGAAGAGAGCCAGACCTTCCTTGACAGCTTCACCTCCAAAGCATGCTACCTCCTCTGGGATGCTGATGCATGCGCGAACAATCCTGCCGATTTCGGCATTGAGCGTTAATTTCCCGCTGAATTGGTCTGCTGCCCTTGCGGCAGCAGACTTTATTTTTATAAGGATCGTGATGATATGACCAGGAAACTCAAAGACTTTGTCTTCTCCATTATTCTCATCCTTCTGGGTTCCTATGTGATCACAGAAGGGATGAATATCTATCACAAAGCGGCTCAAAAGCCGTACAAAGTGACGCAGTTTACCGTATCTCCCGGGTTTTTGCCCGTTTTGCTCGGCATTGCCCTGACGTTTACATCCATCATCCTGCTGATCAGCAGCTTCAAAGGGGAGAAATTCGGAGAAGCGCTTGCCAACAGGAAAGCGGAATTTATAACATGGACAAAAACAGCATTCAACGCCGATCTCCTCAATATGACGATCGGATGTCTGCTGATGTTTCTTTATACATTTTTCTTGATGCAGTTGCTCCCGTTCTGGGCGGCTTCTATTATTTTTCTGATTGCAATATTTGTGTTCCTCCGGATCGGCCCGGTATGGAAATCGGTCCTGCTGGCGGTTCTGGTTGTTGCCCTGATAGTTTTGCTGTTCAAATACGGCTTCGGTGCCGCGCTGCCGGAATAAGGAGGGACGTTTATGCAATATGTTTTGCAGGCTTTTCAGACTGTTCTGCAGCCGTATAATATCGTCGTGATTATCCTTGCGACCGGATCCGGCCTGCTGATGGGCATGCTGCCCGGCCTCAGTGCGACCATGGCAATCGCGCTGCTCACCGGCCTGACGTACAATTTCCCGACGCAGTCCGCGCTGATCGCGCTGATCGGCGTGTACGTCGGCGCGATCTCCGGAGGCTGCCAGAGCGCGATCCTGATCAACATCCCCGGTACGCCGGCTTCCGCAGCCACTGCGCTGGACGGCCACCCGATTGCCAAGCGCGGCGAAGGCGGGCTGGGAATCTTCCTAGCGACGACAGCCAGTATGTTCGGTACGCTGATCTCTGTCATCTTTGTATTGAGTTTTACGCCGGTTCTGACGAAGTTTGCCCTGAAGTTTGCCTCTTGGGAATTCTTTATGATCGCCATTTTCGGCATTCTGATCTGCGGCCAGCTGACTTCTAACGGGAACGCGCTGAAAGGCTGGATCAGCGGGATCCTCGGGCTGATCGTTTCCATGGTCGGCCTTGACGTGGTCGATACCTTCCCCCGCTTCAGTTACGGGAATGTGAATCTCATGGGCGGGATTCAGCTCATCCCGGTTATGATCGGCCTGTTCGGCTTCCCGGAAATCGTAAAAGCATTTAAAAGAGGCGACAACAGCGACGCCGCCCCGATGAGCAGCTTCAACATGAAAAAAGGCTGGTCCATGATCCGGAACCACTGGTGGCCTATGGTGCGCTCCGGGATCATCGGCGTGTGCGTCGGCATCATCCCCGGTGTGGGCGAGGACGTCGGCGGATGGCTCAGCTACTGGACGAGCAAGAACACCAGCAAGGATCCCGAGTCCTTCGGAAAAGGCAATGAACTTGGAGTGATTTCCGCAGAGACGGGCAACAACAGCTGCATCGGAGGCGCTATCATTCCCGTGCTTTCCCTTGCCGTTCCGGGCAGCGCGCCGGCTGCCGTGCTGCTGGCGGCGTTCTATATGCACGGCTATCGGCCGGGCCCGCTGCTGATGTCCGAAACGCCGGACTTTATCTATCGTGTCGGCATCTATCTTGCCCTTGCGGCCATCGTCATGTGGGCGCTTGCGCTTGTTATTTCCAAAGTCTCCGTGCGGATCCTGAGCCTCGATAAACGCATCCTCATGCCGGTCATCTATGTGCTGTGCGTGATCGGCTCCTATCTGATCAACTACAACCTTTTTGATGTAAAGGTGATGTTTGTTTTCGGCCTGGTCGGGATTGCGCTGAGCAATTTTGAGTTCCCTGCATCGCCCTTCCTTCTGGGCGTTATTCTCGGCAGCATGGCTGACCAGAATCTGCGCCGCGGCCTACGGATTTCCAAAGGATCGCTGGGTCCCATGCTGCAGAGGCCGATTTGTGTTGTGTTTCTGATCGTCAATATCCTCATGATCCTCTCTCAGACCGGGCTGTTCAAGAACCTTATGGCGAAAATCAGGAAAAAGAATAAGGCGGATGACTGATATGCAGAAAGCGGACGGATTGAATTATGCTCCCGAATTCAGCGGGAAGGCCCGTAAGGTCGCAGGAGAAGGCGAGTTTTCGTTTTCTGCCGTCGGGCTGGATCACGGGCACATCTATGCCATGACAAACGGACTGCTCGAAGCGGGTGCAACCCTCCGGCAGGTGTATGATGCCGATGCGGGAAAGGTTGCCGCATTCCTCTCGCGGTATCCGCAGGGGCAGGCGGCGGCGAGTGAAGAAGAAGTTCTCCGGTCGGATGTGGATCTGGTCGCGAGTGCGATCCGGCCCGATCAGCGCGGTGCCCTGGCTGTGCGTTTTCTGGAAGCCGGGAAAAACGTCTTTGTGGACAAGCCGGGATTTCTGACCCTGGACGACCTTGAAAGCATTCGGGAGGCAAGGCGCAGGACCGGGAAGAAGTATTATATCTATTTCGGAGAGCGCGTCCATGTGGAAGGCGCCGTCTGTGCCGAAGAGCTGATCCGCAGCGGGTCGGTCGGCAGGGTGCTCAATGTGACAAATCTTGCCCCGCACCGCCTGAACCCTCCTTCGAGACCGGCATGGTTCTGGGACAACAGCAAAAACGGCACCATCCTGATCGACATCGGCAGCCATCAGATCGAGCAATTCCTGACCTACAGCGGCTCAAAAACCGCGAAGGTCGTTTATGCCAGCATGAAGAATTTCGCCAATCCGGAGCATCCTGATTTCTTTGACTATGGCGACTGTGTTCTGGAAGGAGACAGCGGTGCAAGCTGCTTCTTTAAGGTCGACTGGTTTACGCCGGACGGGATGGGCGCCTGGGGAGACGGCCGGACCTTCGTCACCGGCACGGACGGCTGCATCGAGATCCGGAAGTACATTGACGTCGGCCGGAGTACGGACGCGGATCATGTATACTTTACGGATGCCGAAGGAGAACATCTGATCGAAGCCCACGGGAAGTACGGCTTCCCCTATTTCGGGAATATCATTTTAGACTGTATCAACAACACAGACCTCGCTATTGAGCCGGAAAAGACACTGGAAGCGATGAGGCTCGCAATAGAAGCCTCGGAAAAAGCATTAAGGAGAGAACTGTCATGAAAAACAATCGCGTCGGATTCGGAGTGGTCGGCCTCGGTCAGATCTCCAAAACACATGCCAACGCTCTGCAGGGGCAGGAAGACTGCTACCTGGTGGGCGGCTTTAACAAAAACCCCGAAAAAGCGGACAAATGGGCAGCAGAGAACAATTGCCGGGCGTTTTATTCTCTGGAGGATATGCTTGCCGATCCGGAAATCGATGCCGTCAGCATCACGACGCCGTCCGGGTATCATCTGGATCCCGCCCTTGCGGCGATCCGTGCCGGAAAGCATGTCCTGATCGAAAAGCCGATGGAAATCACCGAAGAGCGGATCGATCTTCTGATTGAAGAGGCCAGAAAGCATAACGTCCGTTTGTGCGGGATCTTCCAGAGCCGCTTCCAGGATGCGCCCCGGCTTATGAAAAAAGCCGTCGAAGAGGGAAGGTTCGGAACCATTACCCTCGCAGACGCGCAGTTTAAATGGTATCGCACGCAGGCATACTACGACAGCGGAGCCTGGCGCGGCACTAAAGATGTCGACGGCGGCGGTGTTCTGATGAATCAGGGCATCCACGCGATTGACCTTCTGCTCTTCCTGATGGGTGACCCTGTGGAAGTCAGCGGTTACACGGCCACGCTTGCGCATGAGAGAATTGAGGTGGAGGATGTTGCCGTTGCAACCCTGCGCTTCAAAAACGGAGCGCTCGGGATTATCGAAGGCACGACGGCTGCTTATCCCGGCAGCCTGAAGCGGATTGAGATCTGCGGCTCGAAAGGGCAGGCTGTTCTGGAGGAGGATTCCATCACCAAGTGGGAGTTTGCCGAAGAGCGGCCGGAAGACGCAGAAATCAGGGCTCGCTTTGCCGCATCCACGTCCTTCGGCGGTGCCAACGATCCCAAAAACATCAGCCAGATCGGGCACACCCGTGAATTTGCGGACTTTTCCAGAGCGATCAAGAACGGCACCGAGCCGTTTATCCCCGGAGAAGAGGCCTGGCGTTCGGTGCATCTGATCCGCTCGATCTACAAGAGTGCCGAAACCCGTGCGAGCGTGTTGTACTGATGAGATACGGGTTTTGCACCGGCTTTGCGACAACCCCCCTATTTTCCATCGACAGCAGCCTTGAGGCTGCTGTCTCATCATGGGGGTTTGATTATATCGAGTATCCTCTGATGAGCATTGCCGCCCTGTCCGGGGATGCGTTTCAGCAGCTCCGGCAGCGGGCGGCCGATGCGAATCTCGGGTGTGACAGCATGTGCAATCTTTTCCCGGCTTCCGTGCCGGTGATCGGGGATGCCGTGTCGGAGCAGCAGATCCGGAGCTATCTGGACAGGGCTTTTGAGCGGGCTGCCGCACTGGGTACGGAAAAAATCATTTTCGGCAGTGCCGGGGCCAGAAAGCGCGGTGCATTGCCGAAAGCGGAGGCCGACCGGCAGTTTCTTGCCTGTCTTCGCATTCTGGAGGAATACTGCGCCGCGTATCGGATTCCGGTTCTCCTGGAGGCGATCCGGTTCGGAGAGGCGGATTACATCAACACCCTTGCGGAAGGGGCGGAGATGGCTTCCCTCGCGCGGGTAGAAGGCTGTTCCCACATCGGCCTGATGGCGGATCTGTTTCACATGCTCAGCAACGGCGAGCCTCTTTCCGACCTGGAAAAGCATTTTCCGCTGATCCGTCATCTTCATCTTTGCGAAGCGGACAGGGCTCTCCCCTCTTCGCGGTTTTCCGATGATTTGCACCGTGCCCTTGCCCTGCTGCAGGAAAATCGGTATCAGCACACGGTTTCTTATGAGAGCGTGCGCCCCGGGAGCGGCCCGGAAGGAAAACAGGCCCTCTCCCTGCTGAAAAACTCGCTTCACTGATTGTTCGGTGTGAAAGGAAAAACCCGATGGCAGAACTCACAAAAACGGAAAAGACGGAGCTGATGAACTGTCTGCTGGATATGGGGCAGCTGCTTCTGGAATGCGGCGCCGAAATCAGCAGGGTGGAAGATACCCTCTCCCGCATGGCGAAGGCCTACGGGTGCGACGATGTTGAAGTGTTTGTCATTACCTCCTTTATCAGCCTGAGCGTGGAGTTTCCGGGGGAAGACGTTTTCACGGAAACCCGGAGGATCTATTTCAACAGCGGGACGGACTTCACCCGCCTGGAGGATCTGAACCAGATCAGCAGGAGCTGCTGCAGCAATCCTCTCCCAGTGGAGGAACTGCGCAGAGAGCTGAGGCGGGTGGCCTCCGAAAAGAAGCAGTTCTGGACGATCCTCCTCGGGAGCATTCTGGCGACGGGCGGCTTCGCAGTCTTCTTCGGCGGCTCTTTGTGGGACGGGCTGGCGGCCTCTCTTTTTGCCATCGGCATCTGTCTCCTGCAGAAGAGGCTGGGTGAAACGCAGATCACCCCAGCAGGCAACAATCTTCTCATCTCTCTGCTGGCCGGGCTCTGCGTCGGTTTTGTCTGTATTGCGGTTCCCGCCCTGCACATGGATAAAATCCTGATCGGGGATATCATGCTGCTGATTCCCGGCCTCGCCATAACGAATGCGGTGCGCAACATGCTGGGAGGCGATACGATTTCCGGCCTCGTCCGGCTGACGGAAAGCCTGATCTGGGCGGCGGCCCTCACCGGCGGATTCATGACGGCCATTCTGATCATTGACCTGGTGCTGTAAGGAGGCTTGACATGAAAGAGATACTGATCCAGCTGGTGACGGCTTTCCTCGGTTCCCTCGGCTTTTCGCTCCTTTTCAACCTGCACAGAAGGCATCTGCTCTTTGCCTCTCTGAGCGGGATGATCACATGGGGGCTCTATCTGCTTATTCACAGTTTTCTGAAAAGCCCCTTCCTGGCAAACCTGTTTGCGTCCGTTTTTGCCGTGACCCTTGCGGAGGTTCTGGCGCATTGGCGCAAATGCCCCGCAACACTGTTTGTGATCCCGGCCATTATCCCGCTTGTCCCGGGGAGTTCTCTTTATTATGCGATGAGTTACGCCGTTGCGCATGATCTTGAAACGGCGAATCGCTACGGCCACCAGACGGTGGTTGCCGCCCTCGCCATTGCGGCCGGAATCAGCTTTGTCACCGCCTGCCGCGAACTCCACACCGCCAGAAAATAACAGCCAAACCTTGCCGCTTTTGTCTTCTTTTTTACAGTTTTCTCACAAATAGAGGATAAAAAAGAGGTATAATACACTCTAAAAAAACGATAGAAAAGAAGTATATTCATATCCATTCTATTCGAATCTTCAAGTTTTAGCTCGCGACGGAGCACCAAAGGCGAAGTACAGTGTAGTCTTCGCGAGCAGCTTTGTATGCACTTCCTACGAAGCGCCTGAACAGTTACGTTCCCGAAAGGAGATGGTTTAATGTATTATTATCCCGCCTACGGCGGCGGGGCATCCGGCGCCCTCTATATCGCCCTGCTTGCGGCAATGGTGTTCTCCATGGCTGCCTCCTGGCATGTGAAGAGCGTTTTTAAGAAATACCAGGATGACCGCAATGCGCGCGGCATCACCGGAGCCCAGGCCGCGAGTGAAATTCTTCACCGAAACGGCATCTATGATGTCCCCGTGCGTGAAATCCCCGGCAGCTCCCTTACGGACTATTATGATCCGAAGAGCAATTCCATCAGCCTGTCGTCGGATGTCTATCACGGCACTTCTGCGGTCGCGGTCGGAGTGGCGTGCCACGAGGCCGGGCATGCACTGCAGTATGCAAACGAGTATGTTCCGGCAAAGATCCGCACGGCGATCATCCCCGTGACGAATATCGGCTCCAAACTTGCCATTCCTCTGATTCTGGCAGGGCTGCTCCTGTCAAGGTCAATCCCCTATCTCTACCAGCTGGTCTATCTCGGGATTATCGGCTTTGCCCTTTGTACGCTCTTCCAGCTCGTCACGTTGCCGACGGAGTTTGACGCCAGTCGCAGGGCGATGGAAAACATTGAGAATTACGGCCTCCTGCAGGAAGAGGAAGCGGAAAAAGCGGGCAAAGTCCTGCGTGCTGCCGCAATGACGTATGTTGCCGCGCTCGCGGTTTCCTTGCTGCAGCTGCTGCGCTTCCTTGCCATCTACGGCGGCCGAAGGAGAAGATAAAATAGATCTTTGCTACAGGAATAAAAAATGTGCTGATCTCCGAATGATATCGGATCATCAGCACATTTTTGCTGTTTGTTTTTACAAAAAAGTTATGCGCCGTAGACGAGGTTCGGCAGCCAGAGGACTGCCTGGGGGAAGAAGATCATAAACAGGATGACCAGCACCACGGCGAGATAGAACGGCCAGCCGTCGCGGAAAGTATCCTGAATAGAGCAGCCCATAATATCCGAGGTGGCATACAGAGCAACACCTACAGGAGGAGTCATAACGCCGAAGGTGACGGTCGTCATCATGATCATTCCAAATACAACCTCATTGACGCCGACACTGCGCATGACAGGCAGCAGAATCGGAGTCAGGATCAGGGCAATGACAGTAGTCTCCATAAACATACCGCAGATCAGGAGGAAAATTACCACCAGCCCAAGCAGCAGATAAGGATTGCTGGTTACCTGGACGAGGGAGTTTGCGATGGAAACCGTAATATCATCATACACGATTCCGTAGCCAAACACACCGGAGAAGGCCAGGATGATGGTGATAACGGTGATGTCCTTCACGGAAGCACGCAGGGTATCCATCATGGTCTTCCAGGTGAGTTCTTTATAAATCACAATACCGACAAGAAGCGCATAAGCGCACGCAAAAGCGCCGGATTCTGTCGGGCTCATGATACCGAAACGAATCAAAACGATCAGGAGAATCGGGAAGAGCATTGCCCAGATGCACTCAAAGAAAGTCTTGATGACCACTTTGAAGGGGGCAGGCTTGTCATGCTCCGGCTTGTACCCGTATTTGCGGGCGCTCCACGTAACGGCAAGCATCAGCAGCACACACATCAGAATGCCGGGTACCCATCCTGCCATGAAGAGACGGCCGATAGATACTTCGCCGACGGTGCCATAGATAATCAGACCCATAGAAGGCGGGATAGTGGCAACAATCAGGCCTGAAATACCATTGATGGCTGCAGACCAGCCGCGGCGATACCCAAGCCTGGTCATCTCTGGGCCAAGAATACGGCATTCCATGGAAGCATCAGCCACAGCTGAACCGGATACGCCACCCATCAGCGTGGACATCAGGCATGAGACCTGGCCAATGTTGCCATACATATGGCCGGTGCAGGCGTTGCAGAATTTGAGGAGCCGCTTTGTGATGCCGCAGGAATTCATCAGGTTGCCTGCGAGAATGAAAAGCGGGATTGCCAGCATAGTGAAGCTCTGGGAGGTCGAAATGGATTTCTGAACCAGAACTGTCATCGGCAGATCACGAACAACGAAAAACGTAAATCCGGAAAGTCCAATGGAAAATGCCACCGGCATACCGGTCAAAAGCAAAACAAGAAATACAACAATTGCAATATACATTAGCCGATATCCCTCGCTTTCTCAGTGGTGACAGCCTGGTCGGCCGGGGTTTTAATGCGTTTCACAAGGCTGATGGCAGTGGATATGATCATCAGGAATGAGCCGACGGGTACAGCCATAGTGACCCACCCATAACTGATGCCGAGCGCTGTGATCTGGCGGCTCCAGCCCTGCCTGACCATGCGGGCACCATAAAATACCAGTACGCATAAGAAAGCAATAATCAGGCACTTATAAAAAACGTCCAGCCATTTCTGCAAACCCTTGGGGAACTTGTTGACAAGCAGGTCTACACCGATCAGTCCGGTGCCGCGAACGGCAACATCACCGCCAATGAAAATGAGCCATGCGAAAGCAACCAGAGCCACGTCCTGTGCCCAGTTGAGAGGATGCTTAAAAGTGCGCATCAGAGCAGACGCAAAGACCAGTATAGTCAGGCCTGCCAGCAGCAGCAATGCCAGCTGTTCCTCAAAACGGCAGAATTTTTCATAAACTTTTTTCATAAAGCAGATTCCTTTACTTACAACAAAAACAGGCGCAAGGCGGGTTTTGCCTTGCGCCTGCAGCAGTTATGTTACGGCAAGGCGTATCTTACTGGAGTCCGGCTTCTTTATAAAGCGTCTCACGCAGTTCGGTCCAACCGAGTGCTTCATAGGCGCTCTTGGCGGCTTCTTTGAAAACTTCCTTGTCGACTTCGACAATTTCCATTCCGTTGTCTTTCAGAGTCTGGATAAGATCTGCCTGGGCAGCGATGACTTCCTGTGCATTCTGGTAAGCGCATTCCTGGAAGTCCTTCTCAACGATTTCCTGATACTCAGCGGGCAGTTTGTCAAACCATGCCTGGCCGCAGACAACGAAGTTGAAGAGGTTGATATGCTCAGTCATGGAAGCAACTTCGCAGACTTCATAGATCTTGGAAGAAACAGCGGAAGTGTTCTGTACTTCGCAGCCGTCGATGGCTTTGGTCTGGATTCCGTTGTATACTTCGGACCATGCGATGTTGTAAGGAGTGGCACCGAGTGCTTCAATGGACTTGGAGTAAGGAGCAGCACCCGGAGTGCGGATAACAACGCCTTTCAGGTCAGCAGGGGTGGGGAATGCTTTGTGGCCCATAAAGGAACGAGAACCATCAAAGTAGTTGTAGCACAGGGGGTGCAGGCCCTGACCGTGGAGAGCTTCATCCCAGCCCTTGAAGGTGTCGGTTGCCATGACTTTCATGCCATCGTCATAGGTGTCAACAAAGTAAGCCATGTTCAGAATGCCCATGTCGTTGACATAGCTGGACATACGGCCTGCGTCAGTCAGGACGGCAATGCCCATGCCCTGGAGCGCCTGGTCGATCATGTCTTCCTCTGCACCGAGCTGGCTGGAAGGATAGATGGTGACTTTTACATTACCGTTGGTGTCTTCAAAGATTTTGTCTGCGGCGGCCTTCATGCCGGCGTAGATCATAGAGGTATCCGTCTGGGTGGTGGAGAGCTTGAGCTCATAGGTCTTGTCTGCGCTGGCAGCGGCACAGAGTGCAAGCACCATGCAGAGAGCAAGGATCATTGCGAAGAATTTTTTCATACTGTTTCCTCCTTAAAAAATAACGGGATTGCGGCCCGCACCGAATTAATGATATTATAACAGTCAGAAGAAATATTGTCTACAGCTAAATAAGCACAAAAAATAATTTTCGTGTTTTGTACAGACCGCATAAAAATGTAAACAGTCCGAGAAATCTGCGGGAAACTACTTGCACTGCTGATAAAAAGGCAGTAAAATACCGCAAACTCAGAGAAATGAGGATAGAAGAAGCCTATGTCAACGCATCCTGGTTTTGATAAAATCTGCGTTGTCGTGCTGCTCCTCACGCTGGTGCTCACCGTCCTTTTCATGAACGGAGAACGCCTCGGCATCGAGGTGATCATTGATGAAGATGCGGAAAACCATTCGGGGTCTGTCTATTTCACGGCAAATGATATGGACGGAGAATGGGACAGCTCTTCCGCAAATGTGATCACGCTCGAAGGTTCTTCCGCCCGTATTTCCGGCAAAGGAGCCTATTTCTATGACGGGAATCTGGTGATTTCCAATGCGGGGAAATACGTGCTCTCCGGGCAGCTGGAGGATGGCTGCATCGTTGTGGATGCCCACCGGAGTTCCAAGGTGTGGCTGCTGCTGGACGGAGTGGAGGTTTCCAACGATGATGATTCCTGCTTCCGGGTCGAACAGGCGGAAAAGGTATTTGTAACGCTGGCGGAAGGGTCGGAAAACCGGCTTGCCAGCGGGGAGGATGCTTCTGCGGAAGCGCTTGCGGGAAAGCGGGGCGGCGCGGTTTTCGCACGCGACGATCTGACGATCAACGGCAGCGGCAGCCTTGCAATTTCCGGCGGGTATAAGCACGGAATTGATGCCAATGACGATGTGGTGTTTGCCGGCGGCAGCATCAGCATTACTGCTGCGCGGGATGCTGTGCATGTAAAGGAGAGCCTTAGAATCCGGGAGACCGACCTCACAGTGGAAGCGGAGGATGACGGCCTGGTTGTAAAAAACGTGGACGGGTATCTCTATATTGAATCCGGCAGCCTGAATCTGACGGCTGAGGACGATGCCGTCTACACGACGGGAAAGGTGACCGTTGCCGGCGGAGATCTCACCATCAGTGCGGGAGATGATGCGATCCATTCCGATGCGGAAATCGCGGTCGAAGGCGGAACGGTTTTCGTCGGAGAATGCTATGAAGGCATGGAAGCGCCGGTCATCCGTATTGCCGGAGGGGAAACCGTGATTTATCCGAAAGATGACGGCCTGAATGCAAACGGAATTACCGAAAAGCCCTTCATTGCAATCAGCGGCGGATCCCTTACCGTTATCAACAGGGCGGCACGGGATGCCGACGGATTGGATTCCAACGGGGATATCCTCATTTCCGGTGGAACGGTCAGAGTCAGCATCGTGGACGGCGGTACCAACAATGCGCTTGACTGCGGAAGCGAAAGCGGCGGGGTCTGCGAAATAACGGGCGGCAGCGTGATTGCCTGCGGAGGTTCCGGGATGACGGAAAAGATCAGCGCTTCGTCCACGCAGTGTTCTGTTTTCTGCTATCTCGACGAGAGTGCTGCAGCAGGCACTGCAGTTCGTTTGCAGGATCGGGACGGAAATACGCTGGCTGAATGGGAAGTGCCCTGCAGCTTTTCCTCCGTGGTGATCAGCTGCCCGGAGATGACCCTCGGGGAGACATATCTCCTGACAATAGGGGAAAACACCGAAGAGGTGACGCTCGAAGAAGTAGCGATGTCCGTTGGAAATACACAGAGAATGATGTTCGGCGGAATGGGTTGGCCGGGAGGCGGGCCGGGCTTCGGCGAACGTCAGAAACTACCGCTTGATGGAGAAAAGCCATGAAATTAATTACAATTAGCCGGCAGTTCGGCAGCGGAGGCAGAGAACTGGGAAAGCGGCTGGCGGATACGCTGGGCTGGGATTACTATGACAAGGAGATCATAGAGACGCTGGCAAATGAGCATGGGCTGGATGAGGCCTATGTAAAAAAGATGCTGAGCAATCACGGATGGCACAACCTTCAGCTGACGTATCGCAACAGCTTCTCCCATCTGACGTTTGATCCGGGCATGAAGACGCAGCTTCTGGTTCGCACGCGGGAAATCCTTCTGGAGATCGCGGAAGCCGGAAATGACTGCATTATTGTCGGCCGGGATGCCGACATTATTCTGGAGGAGTACCGGCCCTTCCGGATCTGCGTCTGTGCGGATCTGGAATCTCGCCTTGCACGCTGCATGAAATATGAAAACAAAAAACCGGAGAGTGAGAGGCTGACGGAAAAACAGGTTCTGAAGAACATCCGGAGAATTGACAAGGGCCGTGCGCGCACC
>JAFQZI010000170.1 GCA_017406005.1 Oscillospiraceae bacterium
ACCGACAGTAGCAGTCGGGGTAGCCTGCGGTGCCTGAGAAGAGTCACCGATAACGAGAATGCCGGGTGCTTTCATAGCAAGTACGAAAGAGTCATAACGCCATACAGCGTTCAGGATCGGAGCGGTGTAACCTTCCACGGACGGGAAGATTTTGGTGTAGTTCATCTTTCGGGGGTCAGCGGATGCGCCCTTCCACTTGATGATGATCTTTGCGCCTGCCGGCATACGGCTATCAGGAACTGCAACAACCTTGACACGACCAAGCTGACGGATTTCGCCAAGGACTGCACCTTTCTTGATGTACTCAGGGCTGTACTGGAGTTCAGAAGCAAGCTGGAACTCGATCGCATCGGTGATGCCGATGAATGCGATACGACCAGACTCAGGAACGTTCATGTTGTCGAGCATTGCAGATGCAGTCAGGAGAACACGAACAACGTTGGAGCTGGACAGAGCTGCAGAAGACGGAACAATGTAGTTGTTGGCAGCACCGTCTGCCCAAGTCTTCAGACGATATTTATCGACTTCGACTGCGAGGTCTTCGTTGAGACCTTTCATGATACGAGCGAGGGAACGCTCGTTCTGCTTATCGTCAGAGTAGATCTTCTCGAAGGTTTCACGGGCAGAGAAAACCTGCTTCAGACGGTAGGTGTTCAGCTGGTCGCTGATTTCGTGCAGGGAACCCATACGGGAACCGAGAGAAGCACCGAAATCATATGCATTGATGGCGACCTTGACCACTATAACAAGCAGATGAACAATTGGCTTGAAGAAAACAAAGACAAGGCATACAGGAGATATTACGAGCAAGCTTGCAGATGCAAGGGAAACCCTGATGCTTGCCAATGAGTATCTGAATGAGCTTGGCAAAGAGGCTGCGATTATGGCTCAGACTACTCTGTCAGCAACGGATGCAAAGAAGATTATAAATGCTCTTGTTCCTGTGGCGGATGATGCGGACAAGAAGCAGAAAGAAGCTGCATTCGCAAAGCGTGGAGAAATGATGATCTGCATGTTCGCTCCTGATCTTGCCAACTTCGTTGGTACTAAATGGGGCTTTATCAACGCTATTGCGGATTATTGCGATCACGCTCTTCCGCAGCGAATGACAAAAGGCTATTACGAGCGTAAGTGGGGCAAGATCATGACTGGTCACCCGATGCTCGACAAGGCTTATGCAATGGTTGGAGAAGCGGTATGAGAGTAACGCCAAAGATCAGGAAAGCAATTGAGCGGGATTTCCCATCAGGTGAATTCGAGCTTAAATACGGCGAAACCAAAGACGGCAGACATTACGTAGATGTTCAGGACTTCGATGAATCCTACAAAGCTCATCGTTGGATGCGGTATTACGAATCAGGCTTGATCGTCTGCAAATACGGTGAAAAGCCGTCATGGATGGGAAAGGAGCTTGCTTATCCAGATGGATATTGAGCAATGGCAGATTGACCTTATCGAAGAATTCTGGCGCAAGATGATGAAAGATGTCTGCGCTTTGGCGATCAAGACAAATCTCTCTGGTTCTTGCCTGTTCGCAGAGATTCAGCGAAGATGCGGATTGATGTGCCGTATCAGGAAACTCAGGAACGAATTGTACCTGAAGTAATTCCGTAGTAATTACTAAAAAATTACTAAAATAAATTCCTGAAAACGTATCATGAAAACCATAAACAGAAGTGCACGAAAGCACGTTTTACTGTAATAAATACAGAACTTTTGGCTTCGATTCTACGATTCGTAGAGTGGGTTCTTTTTTCCGTAGAGCCGCATTCCCTCCCCGTAGATTGCCCTTTTTACACTTTTCATGGTATCCTTTTACCCGTTCAAAGCACAAACCCGCCGCACACTGCATAAACCTTATTGAATAAACCCACCGCATACATCTGTCTTTCGTTTTTAGCTCGCGACGGAGCACTGCAATCGAAGTACAACGTAGTCTTCGCGAGCAGCCAGTACGCACCAAACACGAGGTACACCCTCATATCAATAACGAACACGGAGGTCCCCCCATGAACACCGATTACATTCTCACCAGCGAAATGCCCGCCGATCTCACCAGAGAGCACTTCGAAAAAAGAAGCGTTCCCGTCATCCCGTTCCACTTCTTCCTCGACGAACAGGAGCACCTGGAAGACTTCGGCGTGACCGTTCCTTTTGATGCCTTTTATAAGAGAATTGCCGACGGTGCCATGACGCGCACCTCCCAGCCCAATATTTCGGAGTACGTCTCCTTCTTCACCCCGTTCCTTGACCAGGGGAAGGACGTTGTCCATATCACCCTCTCCTCCGGCATTTCGGGCGCCTACAATTCGGCAAGGAATGCCGCAGAGATCCTTTCCGAGCGCTATCCCGACAGGAAGCTCTACATCATTGACTCCCTCGCAGCCTCATCCGGCCAGGGCCTCCTGGTTGACTGGGCGGCCGACCAGCGCGACGCCGGCCTCTCGGCTTCCGAGCTCGCAGCCTGGATCGAGGCGAACAGGCTGAGAGTCCACCACTGGTTCTTCACCACCGACCTCTCCACTTTCGTGCGCGGCGGCCGCGTGTCCAAGGCGGCGGGCATCTTCGGCGGCCTGCTGGACATCTGCCCCCTCCTGAATGTCGATCCCAAGGGCTGCCTCACCGCCCGCGAGAAGATCCGCACCAAAAAGCGCGTCATCCGCGAAACCGTCAAAAAGATGGAGCAGTTTGCGGAAAACGGCAGGGAGTACGGCGGCAAATGCTACATCTCCCAGTCCGCCTGTTATGAGGATGCCAGAGCCGTGGCAGATTTGATCGAAGAGACCTTCCCGAAGCTCAAAGGCAAGGTCGAGATCAACTGGATCGGCAACCTGATCGGCTCCCATACCGGCCCTGGCACGGTAGCCCTCTTCTTCTGCAGCGCCGAACCGAGAACCTGAAAAATCAGAAGTTAAAAACATCCACCCTCACTTCCTTCTCGAAGCGGGGGTGGATTGCTATATATGTTTTTATGCCTTTTGTGGGGAAAAAGTATAAGATATCACAGAGAAACCCTCTGAGACAGTAAGGCTTACTTCAGATTTGCCTTGATGATGTCGCCGATGATGCGGATGCCGTTGACGATCTGCTCGTCGCCGGCGCAGGAGTAGTTCAGGCGCATGCAGTGGTTGTTGCCGCCGTTGGGGAAGAACCCGGCGCCGGGCACATAGGCCACATTTTTTGCCAGGCACTGCGAGGCCATGACCTTGGTGTCGATGTAATCAGGCAGCACAGCCCAGGTGAAGAGGCCGCCGTCCGGGTCCGTGAAGGTGACGCCCTCGGGGAAGTAATCCTTCATCGCCTGCACCATCACGCCGGCGCGGTGGCCGTACACGGCGCGGATCTTTTCCACGTGCGCGTCGATGTCGAACATCTCGAGGTACTTGGAAACCGCCATCGCCCCGAAGGTGGACGTCTGCAGAACGGCCGCCTGTGCGAGCAGGTTGAACTTGTTGATGTATTCGGGGTTTGCGCACATCCAGGCGATACGAGTGCCCGGTGCGAGGATCTTGGAGAAGGTGCCGAGATAGATCACGAGGTTCTTCGTATCCATCGATTTCAGGGCCGGCAGGAATTCTCCCTTGTAGCGCAGGTCGCCGTACGGGTTGTCCTCCACCACGGGGATCTCATACTTCGTGATGATCTCCATGAATTCCTTGCGGCGCTCCAGCGGCCAGGTGCGGCCGGACGGATTCTGGAAGTCGGGGATGACGTAGATGAGCTTGACGTTCTTGGTCGTGGCGAGCACCTTTTCGAGCTCGGACATGATCATGCCGTTCTCATCGGTCGGGATTTCGACGAATCTCGGCTGGCTGAGCTTGAAGGCGTTGATGGCGCCGAGGTAGCTCGGGCTCTCCATAATCACCACGTCGCCGGGGTCGAGGAAGACTCTGCCCGCATAGTCAAGCCCCTGCTGGGAGCCTGCCGTCAGCAGGATATCCTTCGGGTCGGCATGGATGCTGTTTTTCGCGAGCATCCGCTCCGCGATCTGCTTTCTGAGCGGTGCCCAGCCGTCCGTCGTGCCGTACTGCAGCGCAACGGTGCCCTGCTCATCGAGGACGGCGTCGCACGCTTTCTTGAAATCCTGCACGGGGAAGAGCTCCGGTGCGGGCAGGCCGCCTGCAAAAGAGGTCACTTCCGGGCGCTGGGTGAGAGCCAGCAGTTCACGGATTTCGGAGGCTTTCACGTTATCCATCATTTTCGCAAAATTGACCATGGTATCTGCTCCTTTTCAGTGTTTTTTTCAGGTTTCTGATGCCTGTATTTTATCATAAACGGGCAGGGATGTAAAGCTTATCCTTCCATGATGTGCATGCTGCGAAGCGTTTGGGATTCGATGCGCTCCTGCACCTCAAAGGCATGCGCTTCGAGATAATCGGAGCTGCTGTCAGTCAGGCCCTGGCGTCTGAGCTCGGCGATCACCTGCGTGCAGATGTCTTCCACAACGCCCTGTTTGAGAGCGCTGTCATTCTCGCCTAGCAGGAGGAATTCCAGCGCATCTTTCAGCTCCGCTAAGCTTTCCAGCCTCTCCATGGCGCGGAAGACCCATTTATAATACGGCTCGTGTGCCCTGTTGAGCAGAAAGACCATGCTGCAGGCGCTGCGCACGAATTCCGTCAGCGCGAGCTGGGCGGCGCCGGCCTCTCCGTGCCGCAGACAGCGCATGTAGTTGTACTGGCCCGCCTGCGCCATGCTGACGGCCCGGGCGGCGATCTTCTTCCGGCGCACGTCTTCGGGCATCCCGTGCAGCAGCGTTTCCCGCACGGCGGAGAATTCGCCCAGGTCATCCCGCCAGACCTCGCCGTTCGTCGCCTCCGCGAGTGCATACGAGGGGAGGGCAAGCCAGTGCTCCGGGCTTTCCGGCGCGCCGGCACAGCCGGTATACCGCCGGTAGAAGTCGCTTATGCGCAGCACGCCGAGCTTTTTTTCACCCAGGGCGCTCCGCTCGGCAGCCGGGGAAGAGAGCAGAGCGCGGTAGGCGTGCGACAGGCGCGTGCCGAAGGCCAGGTCGTCTTCGTCCGTGACCCACAGGCAGAAGCCCGGCTCAAAATCATGGTCGCGGGACAGCTCGTCGTCAAAGCCGAAGCATTCGGAGCCGTGCCCGGCAAGCCCCACGGCGATCCGCCCCTCCGCTTCCGGGAACAGCGCATGGATCATCTCCGCACCGCGCGAAACATAGAGCGCTTTCGCCTCTTCCAGCCCTTTCATATGCGTCCTCCCATTGATTTTTCTTCCGTCAGATTATATAATAAAACAAATGAATGCGAAAGAGGTTTTTTATGGAAAGCAAACTCGAAAATGCCGTGGAGCTTCTGAAAAGCGAGGGTTTTGCCGGGCCGTACAGTTTCATTTTCATGATCCGCTGGGCCGCCCTCACCGAAGACAGGGCGCTTCTGCAGCGCATCGGCAAATCGCTGGAGGAGATGGATTCCTTTCGGGAGAGTGCATCCCTTGCCTATGTCTATGCGGAGTATTATGAGGCGTCCCGGGCCCCTTTCTGTGAACCTGCCGCGGCGTTTCTGATCGGCAGGTGCTCTGAGGAGGACCCGCTTTATCTCGCAGCCCTTGCCAAATGCGCCCGCGTGTTCCGGCGTGAGGAGTTTTTTGCCCTGGCCCGGCCTCTTGCGGATGAATGCCCGCCTGCAGATCCCTTTGCCGCCCTCGGCCTGCTGGAGCTTTACCGTGCCACCTTCCACGGGGAATATCTGAATCGTGCAGTCGCCGTTGCGGAGGAGATCCGTCTGCGTTTCAAAGAGCTCTTCTCTCCGGACGAGGCTTATGACGGTGAAGAACCGTCCTTCAACAGCGCCGTTGCCCTGCTCTATGATGAGCTCGCCCGCCTCACACAGGAGGAGCAGTGGGTCAAAGCCCGGGAAGTGCAGAACAGGTTCATCTCCCTCCTGGCTGACCGGTATCCCACCCGTGTCTCCTTCGGGCTTTGTGCCCTGCTGTCGGACGCTTTTGAAGCGAAGACGATCGTCTGCGCTGTCCCGGAGGGGAAAGAGCCGCCGGAGCTGGACGCACTGCTCTCTTTTTACGCACCCTTGACCGAGCGGATCGTGATCCCGACGAAAATCGATACCGTAAAATACTTTCTGATGCAAAACGGAAAGCTTGAAGAAATAAAAGGCATATGATAGAATAGCCGTCATGATGAAAAAGACGTTTGCTGTTATTTTGCTTATTCTGCTCCTCGCCGGCTGCGCCGTGCCTTCTTTTGCAGAGGACATCCCGGAGCCCGGGCTGGATGCCGCCCTGCGCAAGGCGCAGGAATTCAACGAGTGGATGCGCCAACGTACGGATGATGAAATCGCAGCGGAAATGCACATCTCCCGCTGGGATGTTCTCAGCCCCTACGGAACAGAAGCCCCGCCCGATCCGCTTATTGAAGTCTCCGAGGGTGACACGTGGGACGATCTGCTCCAGCGCCTTCTTGTAAAATACGAGGCCGACGCTGAAGGTGTCGGCATCGGCTATTACAACAACCGTACCGGGGAAGAGCACTACATCAATGCCGACCGGTATATGGTATCTGCCAGTATGTTCAAGGTCCCGCTGAACATGATCTATGCCGACAAGGTATCCTCCGGCGAGATGACTATGGATTCCGAGATCTTCGGTGCGCCGTACCGCTGGTACCAGTACCGCACCATCGTCGAGTCGGATAACGACAGGTCGGTGGACCTGATGAATTATCTCGGCGGATACCGGGCTTTCAAGGAGTACCAGATCCCCTATCTCGGCAATGACCCGGTTGAGGATCTCGGCTGGAACTACCAGATTGAGAACTTCTACAATCCGCGCCAGTTTATCCACATGCTCCGCTCTCTCCTCGCCGAGCCGGAGCGGTTTCCCGGCATCCTGGAAAACATGCTGCAGGCGACCCCGTATTCCTATCTCCACCAGTACGAGCGCCGCTATCCGATCGCCCAGAAATACGGCTTTGTGGAGCAGGCGGAGTCGAACCGGGGATACCACACCTATATCAATTCCTGTGGCGTTGTCTTTACCGAGACGCCCTTCTGCCTCGTCATTTTTACCGACAATGTCCTGAAGGCCTACGACCTGATGGCGGAATACTGTATGGTCATGTGTGACTATACCAATATGGTCTCCCGCCTTGCCGACGAGGAAGACGTTCAGCGGCAGGCGGAAGAGCAGCAGGCGGAGCTCCTCCGGAGCGAATCCGACCGGGCCGCCATCGCCGCAGAGGCGCAGGCCCTTGCCGCAGCACTTCGGGGAGAGCGCACAGATGTCGTGCTTTCCCCGGTTCCGTTATCCAGCGAAAAATCGACAGACCGGCCAGCGAGGTTTTCTATGTCAGTTTTATCTTCTATCCTCCTGCTTTGGATCTTCATAGCAATGACCATCGGCTTTGTGGTGATCTTCCGCCACAACGTATCCGGCAAAGTCAACGCGTTCTGGGCTGTGCTCGCCATCATCCTGACGGCGCTTGCGCTCGTGCTCTGCATCACGGGGTCGAACTTCGGCACGCTCTACGCCAAGCCGGGCGGGGACCCGGGGGAGACGGTTTCGACGTTTCTTGATGCCGTCCTGGCGGAAGAATACGACACCGCCTATTCCTGCCTGAGCAACTACTCCAGCCTCGGCCTGGAACTCACGCCGGAAACGGAAGAGAGCCGCATGCTCTATGATGCCCTGAAGCAGAGCTACGGCTTTACGCTCCGCGGCACCGCGGAGATTGACAGGCTGACGGCCCGGCAGACCGTCGCCCTGATGCACCTGAATCTGAAAGCGGTGAAAAACGATGCCGCCGAGCGCGTGGAAGCCCTTTTGCAGGAGCTGGCGGAAAAACGCCCGCATGAACAGATCTTTGATGAAAACGGGAAGGTCCTTCCTGCCGTTTCCGACGAGGTTTACCGCACCGCGCTTGCACAGGCGCTGGACACCGGCAACCGGTACTATACCTCTTCCGACATAGAGATCGAGCTGGAATACGTCAACGGCCGGTGGCTGATCCGCGCAGGGGAAAGTCTCCTGTCTGCCCTCTCGGGAGGCGCGGCCGATGCCTAACCGTCCGTCCGTCAGGAGAGAGAGCCATGTCAGGAAGCAGCAGCGCCCCTTCTTCTCGGTAGGGGCGGTTTTTGCCGTGCTCTCCTTGCTCGTCCTCTGCTGGATGGCGCTTGCCCTGCATCCCGATTCCCACACCTCTGCCGACTGGTCGGAGGCAAAGGCGCATACCAATCTCGTCGCGGGGCTGGATGTGTTTTCCGCCAACAGCAGGAATGCGGCCTTCGCCAGCATAACCGAACCCGCAAAGGAGCACTATATCATCCCGGAGGGGGCGCTTTCTGCTCCCGTGCCGGACGTTCTCTCCTATGGTGAGACGTATCGTGCCCGTGACGTGATGGAGACGATTGAAGACGCCAGGGATTCCGGCCTTCTCGGCCGGTCCGAGCGCATGGTTTTTTCCCTCTCCTCCGCCTTCCATAAGGACAGCCCCATCCTCACGTATTTTGACGAGACGATCCTGGCGATCACCTGGCAGGAAGAGATCGACGGTCACCTCTGCACCCTCTGTGAAGTCAAGCTGGCCGACGCCTCCCAGATCCGCCGGAAGCTCTCGCAGGACCTCTATGCGGCCCCTGTGAAGACGGTTGCCACCGACCTCGCGGCGCAGGGGCATGCCGTTGCGGCTTTCAATGCCGATAATTACCTCAGCCATGAGCTGGGCATTGCGGTATATCAGCGGGAATTGCATCGCTTCCTCCGCTGGCCGTTTTCTTTCACAAACAGCTGCTTCAATGCCATCGATACGCTTTTTGTGGATGCCTCCGGCAACTTCCGCTTCAGCCTGGCCGGCACGCAGTGGAGCCGGGAGGATCTGGAGCGCTTTCTCGCGAACAGCGATATCCGCTTCTCCCTTGTCAGCGGCCCGGTGCTGGTCGTCGGCGGGCAGGCACAGGAGATCGGAAGCTATCCGCTCGGCTCACCCGGCTCTTCTTCCGCGCGCGCAGCCATTGCCCAGTGTGGCACCCTGCACTATCTCTATTTCTCGGTGCCGGAAGCTGAAGGCGATTCCGGCTGCACGGCACAGGAACTCGCGGTGATGCTGCAGAACAAAAAGGTGGAGCACGCCTATGCACTCGCCGGCGGTCAGACGGCGGAACTCGTTTTTGACTGCCGGGTATATGCCCCGATGGAGGACAAGGTCGAAGCTCCCGTGAGCGATATCCTCTATTTTGCCACGGCGCTTCCGTATAAGGGGGTGGCGAAGAAATGAATTCCGCCATTGCCTTCTGTTTCGGGAATGTTGCCGTTTACTGGAGCGGGATCGTGATTGCTGCCGGTGCGCTGGCGGGCTTTCTGCTGGCCTATTCGCTGTACACTGCCCACAGCGGCCGCGGGAGTGACATGTGGATCCTGTTCGCCCTCTCCTTGGTCCTCGGCGTGTTTTTCAGCCGCCTCGTGCACGTCCTTTCCAATCCGGAGCAGTACGGCCCTTTGCCCCGTGCCTTTTTCGACGGCTCGCAGGGCAGCTTCTGGCTCCCGGGCGCTGTGTTGGCCCTGGTGCCCGCAGCCATTCTGGCAAGGCATTTCGGGGCAGGTGCTTCCGCAGCGGAACTACTGGATGCCGCCGCACCAGGGATGGCGCTTGCCGTGGCGTTTATCCGCCTCAGCGCACTGTTCACCAATTCCTGCCGGAGTGTTTTCCAGGTTTCCCGCCCGGCCCTGCAGCGATATCCGTTCGCAGCGCCTGCTCCGTATGTGGATGCCTCGGGGGATGTGGTATACCATTTTGCGTCCTTTTTCGTGATGGCCCTCGTGATGTTCCTCGTCACGATTGCTCTCGTGGCATTTTATATCCGCTTCCACGGCGAGAAAACAAAACCGCCCTGCAGCCGCAGCGGCAACGCCGCCCGGCTCTTCCTGGCGGCATACTGTGCTGTGGAGTTCGTGATCGATTCCACCCGCTCCGATGCCTCTCCCGTGCACTTCCTCCTGCTGCGGTTTCTCAACCGCTTCGCCGTTTCCGTCCGCCTGACGCAGCTCTTCGCCGTCGTCTCCCTGATCCTGCTGATAGTGTACTACACGCGCTGCTCCGCACAGGCAAACGGCCTGCAGCGTCTCCAGAAGGGTCTGTGTGTGCTCTTTGCACTTGCACTGCTCGGCTGTATCCTGACGGAGATCCTCCTCCGCCGTTCGGATGCGTATCTGCTGCTGTATGCTGCCCAGTCAATCTGCGCAGTCCTGACGGTGGCCTGCATCTCGCTGCAATACCGCACCTGCCGGGACGATACCTCGGAAGACATCGATGAAATCCTCTGAAAAACCGCTGTTCCCGCAGCGGTTTTTTGCTGGCTGGCGAAGCCAAAAGTCTTCCTTGAAATGGCAAAAGTGTTATGATACAATAACTTGAATTGCGAGGTTTCTGCATATAAAGAAGCCTCTCATGGGAAACCTATGAGGAGAAAGAGAATTCTGTGTATTTAAGGGCACTGGAAATACAGGGTTTTAAGTCTTTTGCGGACAAAACCCGTCTGACTTTTGAAAAAGAGATTACAGGTGTAGTCGGTCCGAATGGAGCAGGGAAGAGCAATCTCAGTGACGCAATTCTCTGGGTTATGGGCGAACAGCGCACAAAAACCCTGCGCGGAAGCAAGATGGAAGATGTGATCTTCGGAGGCACTTCGCTGCGCTCGCCGATGGGCTTTGCCGAAGTCTCCCTGATCATTGACAATTCTGCCCACATTTTTGACAGTGACAGCCCGGAAGTAGAGCTGACGCGGCGGTATTACCGCAGCGGCGAGAGTGAATACTATATCAACCGGGAACAGGTACGGCTGAAGGATATCAACTCCCTTCTGTTTGATACCGGCCTCGGCAGGGATGGGTATTCCGTCATTGGGCAGGGGAGAATAGCCGACATTATTTCCACCAAGAGTACGGACCGCCGCGAAGTCTTTGACGAAGCGGCGGGTATTTCGCGTTACCGCTACCGCAAGGAAGAGGCGGAACGCCGCCTGGAGCGCACGGATGAAAACCTGCTGCGCATCAATGATAAGATAGAAGAGCTTGAGCTGCAGGTTGGCCCTCTGAAGGAGCAGTCGGAAAAAGCAAAAAAATACCTGCTCCTGCGTGACGATCTCCGTATTCGCGAGGTTTCAGCCTGGATGACGACGCTAGACAGGCTTCATGAGCGGGCATCCTCCATTCAGGCGGAATATGAAGAGGCTACCGCAGCACTTGAAAAAGCGAAGGCAGACCTGGAAGCACTTTATGCAGCGTCCGGGAGTCTTTCGGAAAGAATGCACCGCAAGGACGAGGAGAGCGAAAAGGCGAGAGATCGCCTCTCCGCCAGGGAAGCGGAGGCCGCTGCCTGCGAATCCGCGCTCGCCGTCATCCGGGCAAATATTGCCGGCAGCGAGGCTTCTGCCAAACGGTTGGAAGAAGATATTTCCGAGCAGGAAAACCGGGTGGCCGAAGTGCGGAGCAGCATTGCCGAAAACGAACAGCGCCTGGAGTCTATCCGGAAAGAACTGGAAGGCGTACAGGGTGAAATCAGCGCGAACAGCAACGTGCTGGCAGGCTGCCGCATGAAGATCGCCACCCGCGAACAGGCAGTGAACGACGCTTCCGAAAAAGCGAACCGCCTTTCGGTTGATACGCGCAGCATGGATTCCCGTATCCTGATGCTCTCCGAGATGGAGAAAGATTATGAGGGTTATTCCAAGGCCGTCAAAACGGTGATGGGCGAGGCATCGCGCGGGACAATCCGCGGGGTCCACGGCCCCGTTTCCAACCTGATCCGTGCGGATGAGGAATGCGCCCTCGCCGTGGAAACCGCTCTCGGAGCTGCGGGCCAGAATATTGTGATCGGCACCCGGAATGACGGGCGCTCTGCCATTGAGATGCTGAAGCGGACGGACAGCGGCCGCGCCACCTTCCTCCCGCTGGACACTATCAAAGGCTCTATCATGAAGGATGCCCCCGTGAAGGATGAGGGATTTGTCGGCGTGGCCTACGACCTTGTGTCATTTTCTCCCGAGTACAGCCAGATCGTGGCGAATCTGCTCGGAAAAACGATCGTGGTGGAGTCGCTGGCGGATGCCATCCGCATTTCCAAAAACAACAATGACCGTTATCGCATCGTAACGCTGGACGGGCAGATGGTGCATGCGGGCGGATCCATGACGGGCGGCAGTGCGGCCAAAGGGACAGGGATTCTCTCCCGTGCTAACGAACTCCGTGCGCTGAAGGAGAAGCGTAAAGAGCTCGACGGGCAGTCGGAAGCCTGCCGGGAGCAGCTCGAAAAAGCGCGCTTCGCTCTTGCAGCGGTGCGCAACGACCTTGACATCGCCATGGAAGACCGCAACGCACTTGCCGCGAAGGATTCCTCCCTCCGTGCGGAGTATTCCGCGGTCGGCAGCACGACGAAGCAGCTCAAAGTCCTGCTGGAAAGCCTTTCCGGCGACAGTGATGTACGCAAAAAGGCGATAGAAGAGGCAAAGCACCAGATCACGGTGCTTCAGCAGCAGGCCGAGGAGAAGGAAAAAGAACTCTCCCGGTTTGCGGAAGCCACCGCAGCCATCCGCAGGGAGATCGATGAGATCAGCAGATCCAAGCTCGAGTTGGAAGGTCGCCGCAGCCGCACGGAAAAATCCACGCAGGAGCGCAGCAGCGAAATCATCGAGCTGGAACGCAAAAAAGCCCGGATCGAGCAGAAGAAGCTCTCTTCCGATATGGAGGAGAAGCAGATCCTCGACAAGCTGTGGGACAGCTATGAGCTTAGCCACACCGCCGCCCAGGCGCTCCGCCAGCCGGTGGAAAGCCTGCCGAAGCTGAACAGGGAGATCTCTGACCTGCGCCGTCAGATTTCTGCCCTCGGCACGCCGAACCTCGGGGCCATTGAGGAGTATGAGCGTGTGAGCACGCGATATGAATTCCTCACCTCCCAGCGGGATGATGTGGAAAAGGCGAAGGGCGAGCTTCTCGGCATCATCCGTGATGTCACGAAAGAGATGAAATCTGTCTTTCTCGACCAGTTTTCCCGCATCAACGAGGCGTTTCAGCAGACGTTCAAAGACCTTTTCGGAGGCGGCAAGGCCTCCCTTGAGCTGGAAGACGAAGAAAACGTGCTGGAATGCGGCATCGAGATCCGATGCCAGCCGCCGGGCAAGGCGCTCTCCAGCCTGACGTTACTCTCCGGCGGAGAAATGGCATTTGTGGCGATAGCTCTCTACTTTGCCATCTTGAAAGTGCGCCCGACGCCGTTTTGTGTGATGGACGAGATCGAGGCTGCACTGGACGAAGCCAACGTCAACCGTTTTGCCGACTATCTGCGCGATATGGCCGGGAAAACGCAGTTTATTGTGATTACACACCGCCGCGGCACCATGGAAGAGGCAGACATGCTCTATGGTGTGATGATGCAGGAAAAGGGTGTTTCAACCGTACTGGAGCTTGACTTCGAACAGGCTTCCAAAACAGCAGAGGAGTAAAAATATGGGATTATTTGATAAAATGTTTTCCGGCCTTTCCAAGACCAGAAAAAACCTGGTCGAGCTCGAAGAGCTGTTTCAGGATTATGCGCCGGATAGTGAAGATTTCTATGATGATCTGGAGGAACTTCTCGTCCTTTCCGACGTCGGGGTCGAGACGGCCGAGAGCGTCATCAAGGGGATGCGCAAGCTGACGTGGGAGCGCCGCTTTCGAAAGGGATACGAAGCCCGGGAAGGCCTGATCGAGCTGCTCTCCAAAATCCTCACGGTCGGCAGCCCCGAGCTGAAGCTGGACACCAAGCCGTCTGTTATTTTAATGACAGGAGTGAACGGTGTGGGCAAGACCACCAGCATCGGCAAGCTTGCCGCCCAGCTGAAGAAAGAAGGGAAAAGCGTCCTTCTATGCGCGGGAGACACGTTTCGTGCCGCGGCAGCCGAGCAACTCGGTATCTGGGCCGAGCGCGCTGGGGCTGATTTCGTCCGCCATGAAGAGGGGAGCGACCCTGCAGCCGTTGTCTATGACGCAGTGTGCGCCGCCAAAGCGAGAGGCATTGACGTTGTGATTGTGGACACGGCAGGCCGGCTTCACAACAAGCAGAATCTGATGAACGAGCTCTCCAAAATGCGGCGTGTGATTGCACGGGAACTTCCGGATGCCGATGTGGAGACACTTATGGTGCTCGACGCTACGACAGGCCAGAACGGCTTGATCCAGGCAGAACAGTTCCTGGAGACAGCCGGCCTCACCGGCATCATCCTCACGAAGCTGGACGGCACTGCCAAGGGCGGCATCGTCTTCGCCATTGCCAACAAGCTGGGGCTTCCGGTCAAATACGTCGGCGTCGGCGAGCAGATGGACGATCTGATCCCCTTTGATGCGAAGACGTTTGTGGAGGCCCTGTTCAAATGAAGTTGATTCTTGCCAGCAACAATGCGAATAAGCTGAAGGAATTTCGTTCCCTGGTGGCAGATCTCGACATCGAGCTCCTCTCCCAGCGGGAGGCAGGCTGCGATTTTGAAGTGGAAGAAACCGGCACAACCTTTGAAGAAAACGCTTATCTCAAGGCTTCCGCCGTAACGGCTGCGACCGGTATTGCTGCCGTTGCCGACGATTCCGGGTTGTGTGTGGACGCACTGAACGGCGAGCCGGGCATCTATTCCGCCCGCTACGGCCTCGGTCATGCCGCATCCGACCAGGAGCGCTATCAATATCTTCTGCAGAAGATGGAGGGCATGGAGAACCGTTCCGCCCGCTTTGTCTGCTGCATCTGCTGCACTTTCCCCGACGGATCCGTGATCCGTTCCCGTGGGGAGTGCGAGGGGGAGATTATGCTTGCACCGAAGGGGCACAACGGCTTCGGATATGATCCGGTTTTTCATCCGCTCTGCCTTGACAGGGGCATGGCGGAACTGACCCCTGAGGAGAAGAATGCTATCTCTCACCGCGGAAAGGCGCTGCGCGCCTTTATCGAAGAGCTTAGAGGAAAATTCTGATGAATACAGGCCTTTATCTCTCACAGTCCTATCAGGATGCGTGGAGTGACTATCAGAGAAGCGTCCGCAATGCCTCCTTCCCGGTGTGGGACTATGTAGTGCTCACAGCCAGCAACGCCCACCAGGCGAAAGGCTTTCAGGCGCAGCTGGATGCCCGGAAGGCTTTCCTTCCGTCACGGTCGCAGTTCCTGGTTCTCCCGGATGAGGGAGACGTCCGCGTCGGGAGCGGCGGGGCAACACTTTCCGTGCTGAAAGCGATCCGGGAGCGTGAGCCTTCCTTCTCCGGAAAGCGGATCCTTGTGATCCACAGCGGGGGCGACAGTAAACGCATTCCGCAGTATTCTGCCCTTGGCAAACTGTTTTCACCCGTTCCGCACCTTTTGCCGGACGGGCGTTCCTCCACCCTGTTTGATGAGTTCATGATCGCCATGTCCGCCGTGCCCGGCCGCATCCGGGAGGGCATGCTTCTCCTGAGCGGGGATGTGCTGCTGCTCTTCAACCCCCTCCTGATCGACTATCCCGGCCACGGGGCAGCTGCCGTCAGCTTCAAGGAGAAGGTGGAAACGGGCAAGGATCACGGTGTTTACCTCCGCGGGGAAGACGGTTGTGTGCGCTCCTTCCTGCATAAGCAGACCGAGGAGACGCTCCGCTCCGCCGGCGCCGTGAACGAAAACGGTGCGGTGGATATTGACACCGGCGCCGTCATCTTCGGGGCAGACATGCTCGAGAGCCTCTACGGCCTGATTTCCACCGGCGGAGTGTTTGATGGCGAAAAGTACCGCTCCCTGGTCAACAGCAGGGTCCGCCTGAGCCTCTACGGGGATTTTCAGTACCCGCTGGCGTCCGACTCCACACTTGAGCAGTTTTACCTCGAAAAGCCGGAAGGTTCTTTCAGCGACGAGCTCCGGCAGGCCCGGACAGCCGTCTGGCAGTCGCTGCGGCCGTACCGCATGAAGCTCCTGCGGCTGGCTCCGGCCAAATTTATCCACTTCGGCACCACGCAGGAAGTCCTGCACCTGATGGACGAGGAAACGCCTCAGTACAACCACCTCGGCTGGAGCAGGCGTGTTGCCTGTTCCATGGAGGAAGGCGCCGGTTACAACTCCGTCGTCTCGCCGCGCGCATCCGTCGGCGATCACTGCTATTTTGAAGTCTCCTATGTGCACGGCGGCGCCCGGATCGGGGAGGGGAGCATCCTCTCCTATCTCGAAGTGCGTGACGGGGATGTCATCCCTCCGCACACGGTCCTGCACGGCCTGAAGCAGACGGACGGCAGGTTCGTCTGCCGCACCTACGGCGTTGCGGACAACCCGAAGGGCTCTCTCCTCTTCGGCACGCCCCTGGAGGGTGACCTCTGGGAGGAAGGCGAGGAGCACACGCTCTGGAATGCCCGCCTCTATCCCGTGTGCGACACGATTCAGGAGGCCGTCGCCTGGGCTCTGAAGCTGCCGGAGATGGTTTCTTCCGGCGTCTGGCCGGAGGAGTGGAGGGAGAGCGCACGCAAATCCCTCTGTTCAGGCTTCAACGATGCCGATCCGCAGGCCATCCTGAGCTGGGATGCGCGGATGCGCCAGCTCGTGGAGATGAATACGCTTGCTTCTATGATTGAGCGGAAAGTTCCCGCCCGGGAGGGCAGGCTCTCCGCCCCGCTGACGCCGATCCAGGAGCTATGGCTGAAATCCCATCTCCGGTGGGCGGACATCAGCGAGGAGATGCGCCTGCACTGGTACGTCGGCACGGCGCTCGGCACAGCCGAGGGCGAAAAGGAAGCCGCCGAAGCCTTCTCCTGCCTCGGCAGGGCGATCCTTCAGGAGTCGCTTTCCGGTCTGCGGGTCTGTGCGGAGGCGAAAATTACGAAAGAGGAGCATTCCGTCTCTCTGCCGCTCCGCGTGAACTTCGGCGGCGGCTGGTCGGATACGCCCCCCTACTGCAACGAAAACGGCGGCACGGTCCTCAATGCGGCCATCCTCCTCAACGGCGAGAGGCCTGTCCGGGTGTCGCTCAAACGCCTGGACGAGCCGAAGATCGTCTTCGACAGCCGGGATATGGACGTCCACGGGGAATTCACCGCCATCGAACCGCTCCAAAGCGTCGGCGACCCGTTTGACGCCTTCGTCCTGCAGAAAGCGGCCCTTCTGGCCTGCGGCGTGATCCCGGCCATGGGCGGCAGCCTCTTTGAGGTGCTCTCCCGTCTCGGCGGCGGCTTCCTGATGGAATCGGAAGTCACCGGCGTGCCGAAAGGCTCCGGCCTTGGCACCAGCAGCATCCTGGCAGCGGCCTGCGTGAAGGCGCTGTTCGAATTTCTCGGCATTGCCCATACGGAAGACGATCTCTACTCGCACGTCCTCTGCATGGAACAGATCATGTCGACCGGCGGCGGCTGGCAGGATCAGGTCGGCGGTGTGACGGACGGCATCAAGTACATCTCCTCCCGCCCCGGGCTCCGGCAGGTGCTCAGGGTCGAGCATGTGGAACTGGAGAGGGAGACGCTTGATGAGCTCAACGATCGCTTTGCCCTGATCTACACCGGGCAGAGGCGGCTGGCACGCAACCTCCTGCGCGACGTCGTAGGCCGCTACCTCGGCAATGAGCCCGATGCGCTCTATGCCCTCAACGAAATCCAGCGCAAGGCCGCGCTGATGCGCTTCGAGCTTGAGCGCGGGGATGTGGATGCCTTTGCCGCCCTCCTCAACGAGCACTGGGAGCTGAGCAAGATGATCGACAGCGGCTCCACCAACACGCTGATCGACCAGATTTTCGACTCCGTGGAGGACCTGATCGCCGGCCGGATGGTCTGCGGCGCCGGCGGGGGGGGCTTCCTGCAGGTGGTGCTGAAGCCCTTCGTCACGAAAAGGGAACTCCAGGCGCGCCTCAAATCCGTTTTCCAGGATACGGACATCAACGTCTGGGATTGCACGATCCTGTGAGTGAGTTCTCTGTTCACAAAAATATCATTGAAAAACTCCTCACAATAGCATATAATTTTCATATAGAAATCCAGGACTTGTTTTGCGTTTCAGAAAGGAGCAAATTGTATGGGCCTTATCAGTGCAGCAGTCAATTCCGTAACGGGCGTAGCCCAGAGCCAGTGGAAGGAATTCTTCTACTGTGATGCGATTCCTTCGGATATCCTTGTCGTAAAAGGCAAAAAGAAAAACACCGGGTACTCTTCTGCCGCCCGGCTGAATGACAATGTCATTTCGGACGGTTCCGTCATCGCCGTGGCAGACGGGCAGTGCATGATGATCACCGAGCAGGGCAAGGTGGTGGATATCTGTGCCGAATCCGGCGAGTATATCTATGACATGTCTTCCGAACCATCTGTATTTACCGGAGATCTCGATGAATCCGTCATAAAGGTCTTTCTGGAGATCGGAAAACGCTTCAGCTTCGGCGGCGTTGCCGGGAAGGACCAGAGAGTTTATTATTTCAATACCAAGGAGATCGTCGGCAACAAGTACGGTACGCCGAACCCGGTGCCCTTCCGGATTACGGACAAAAACATCGGGCTGGATATCGATGTCGGTGTCCGCTGCTTCGGAGAATACAGCTATCGCATCTGCAACCCGATCCTGTTTTACACCAATATCTGCGGCAATGTGAGTGATGCCTATTCCAAGCACAATCTGGACGGACAGCTGCGTGCAGAACTGCTGACGGCTCTTCAGCCCGCGTTTGCAGCCATTTCCGAAAAGGGCATCCGCTATTCCGCTCTGCCCGGCCATGCCGGCGAGATCTGTGATGCGCTCAATGATGCTCTTGCTCCGAAGTGGAGGAACCTTCGCGGAATTGAAATCGTCTCCTTCGGTGTTTCGAGTGCGACCATCAGTGAAGATGACGAGAAGATGATCAAGGAGCTCCAGCGCACGGCTGCGCTGAAAGATCCTGCCATTGCGGCTGCACATCTCGCAGGTGCCCAGGCCCAGGCCATGCAGGCTGCTGCAAGCAATGCAGCCGGAGCTGCAACGGGCTTTTATGCCATGAATATGGCAGCCCAGGCAGGCGGCATGAATGCGGCAAACCTCTTTAACCTCGCTTCCCAGCAGGCTGCCCAGAATCAGGCGCCTCAGGCTGCCGCATCTGCCGGAAGCTGGACGTGCCCGTCGTGCGGCACGCTGAACCAGGGCAAATTCTGCATGGAATGCGGTGCGAAAAAGCCGGCCGGTGCATTGAAGTACCGCTGCGACAAGTGCGGATGGGTTCCCGCGGACCCGACGAAGCCGCCCAAGTTCTGCCCGGAATGCGGTGATCCTTTCAATACCGAAGATATAGATTCCTGAGGAGAACGATGTTTGGTCTTACTGTTTCCGAGGCCGCCGCGATCTGCGGCGGCCCGGTTTATACTTTGCCGCATCAGCCTGATGCGGCCGATACGGAATTAACCGGCATCGTAATCGACAGCCGTGCCGTCAAACCCGGCAATCTTTTTGTCGCCTATCGCGGCGAGAAGACGGACGGACATCTGTACATTGCTTCTGCGCTGCGAAGCGGTGCAGCCTGTGCACTGGCGGAGTACGTTCCGGAGGGAGTTGCCGACCCCGTCATAGTATGTGAAGATGTGCAGGCGGCGATCGAGAAGCTGACGGCAGCTTTTCGGGAGAAGATTTCCGTCCCGGTGATTGGCATCACGGGCAGTGTGGGCAAAACCACTGCCAAGGAGATGGTGTCCGCCGTGCTGAGCCAGCGTTACCGCGTGCATAAGAATGCAGGGAATCTGAACAATACTATCGGCGTGCCGGTTGCGCTCAGCGGGGTCAGCAGAGAGGATGAAGTCGTTGTACAGGAGATGGGCATCAATCACTTCGGAGAGATGGACCATCTCGGTGCGATGGTGAAGCCTGATCTCATACTCTTCACACGGATCGCGCATGCACATCTGGAGTTTCTCGGGGATCTCAACGGTGTATTCCGAGCAAAAACGGAAGTGCTGGCCCATATGAAGGGCGATGCCCCGGTTTTTTACAACGGAGATGATCCGTATCTCACGCCCCTTGCCGAAAGGGAGAACAGCATGAGCTTCGGCAGGGGAGAGCACTGCGACGTACGCGCGAAAAACGTCACCTTCCGGGCAGACGGCCCCATCTCCTGTGACATCTGTTTTCAGGATCGCACGATCCCTGTGGAAATCCCTGCCTTTGGGGAACATATGGTTTATGCAGCAATGGAAGGGGCCGCCGTGGGGCTGTATTTTGGCCTGACCGATGAGGAAATCTCTGCCGGCATTGCCGCTTATCGGACGGTCGGCCGCCGCTTCTCCTGCCAGGATACCGGCTCTATCCTGCTGATCGATGACTGCTACAATGCCAATCCCGACTCTGTAATGTCTTCCGTCAATACGCTGATGGGCCTGCCGGGCAGGCATGTCTGTGTGCTGGGCGAAATGCTTGAACTCGGTGGGGAATCTGCCCGGATGCACCGGGAGATCGGAGCCTATGCCCGCTCAAAAGGAGTGGATCTGCTGATTGCCTCCGGTGAGCTGTGCAGGCAAACGGTGCAGGGATTCGGAGAAGGCGCTGTACACTTTCCCGACAAGCCATCTATGATGGCAGCCCTTCCGGAGCTGCTTCGGCGCTCTGATGCCGTGCTGGTAAAGGCCTCTCTCGGCTCTGCCTATGCAGAGGTCTCCGACTTCTTGAAAAACCTTAAACTGCCGGAATGATAATTCTGTAGGAATAAGTGCGAAGCAGTCTGACTGTTTCAGCTCGCGATCGAGCACAAAAATCAAGGCAACATGTTGTCTTCGCGAGCAGCATGCAGAGCACTTCTCTCGAAGAAACATCGTAATAAAATGAAAGGAAAACCACATGCAAAGTGAAATCAGGGATATTTCCCTTGCACCATCCGGTGCGAGAAAAATAGAATGGGTAGAGCGCAACTGCGACCTTCTGCGCACCCTTCGGACCGAATTCCGGGAGACGCTTCCGTTCCGCGGCCTTCGCATTGCCCTTTCCGTGCATCTGGAAGCGAAAACGGCTTTCCTCTGCAAGGTGCTGCAGGCAGGCGGAGCAGAGATGTTCGTCACCGGCTCCAATCCGCTCTCCACGCAGGATGATGTGGCAGCGGCCCTTGTGGCGGACGGGATGGAGGTGCACGCCTGGTACGGAGCCACCGAGGAGGAATACTTCTCCCATATCCGGCATGTGCTGGAAAACCGCCCGAATATCATCATTGATGACGGCGGCGATCTCGTCAATATGATCCACAACGAGATGCCGGAGCTGATTCCCGGGATCATCGGTGGCTGTGAGGAGACTACCACCGGCATCAACCGCCTCGAAGCAATGAATCGTGCCGGAAAGCTTGCCTTTCCAATGATTCGTGTCAACAATGCCGCCTGCAAGCACTTCTTTGACAACCGCTACGGCACCGGCCAGTCTGTGTGGGACGGGATCTGCCGTACTACCAACCTGATCGTTGCCGGCAAGGTGGTTGTAGTGTCCGGATACGGCTGGTGCGGCAAAGGTACGGCGCTTCGGGCGAAGGGGCTGGGAGCCCGCGTAGTCGTCACGGAGGTTAATCCGATCCGCGCGCTTGAAGCGGTGATGGACGGATATGATATGATGCCGATGAAGGATGCCGCCGGGGTAGGAGATTTCTTTATCACTGTCACCGGATGCGACAAGGTCATCGGCGAAGAGATCTTCCCCCTTCTCAAGGACGGGGCGATACTCTGCAATGCCGGCCACTTCGACACGGAAATCGATATGGCCTGCCTTCGTTCCGTTGCGCTGGAGCAGCGGGAACAGCGGAAGAACATCATGGGCTACCGCCTCGAAAACGGCCGCTGGATCTTCGTCCTGGGTGAGGGGCGACTGGTCAATCTCGCCTGCGCCGACGGGCACCCGGCTGAGATTATGGACATGAGCTTTGCCATTCAGGCCCTCTCGGCGAAATATCTGGTGGATCATGCCGGAAAGATGACGGAAAAGCTGATCGATGTGCCCCCTGAGGTGGACCGCGGCGTTGCAACGCGCAAACTCGCCTTCATGGGTAAAAAAATCGATACGCTTACTGCGGGGCAAGAGCAGTATCTCAACAGCTATAATTTATGAGTATGAGAAAAACGGATTATCAGCTCCTTGCAGAGCAGCTTGCTTCACTCACGACAGGAGTGCCTCATCAGACAGCGAATCTCGCCAATGCCTCAGCTCTCCTATGGCGGGAGTTGGGCGGGATCAACTGGGCAGGGTTCTATCTTGCGGAAGGAGACCTGCTGGTGCTCGGGCCGTTTCAGGGGAAGCCTGCCTGTATTGAAATCCCCTTCGGCAAAGGGGTGTGCGGAAGTGCCGCAGAGGCAGACAGAACCCTTGTCGTCGACGATGTGCATACTTTTCCCGGCCATATCGCATGCGATGGTGCTTCCAATTCCGAGATCGTCATTCCGCTCCATGCCGACGGAAAGGTAATCGGTGTGCTGGATATCGACAGCCCGCTCTTTTCCCGTTTTACACCGGAAGACAAGCTCGGCCTGGAGCAGTTTGCCGCGATTCTTGAACGGAATCTTTGGAATGGGCAGTGAAATCTGCCGCACAATTTCACGTATTGATGAATTCAAAAATTATCCCTTTCACATATTAATGAATTCATAAAAATATCTCTCCCTTTATAGCTCGCGAAGGAGCACCAAAATCGAAGATTCATGTTGTCTTCGCGAGCAGCGTGCACAGCACCAATTACAAAGCTGTTAAATATAAAATAATAAGAGAGGAAATGAAAAATGGAATTCAAAGAACTCATTCAGGTGCGCCGCAGTGTCAGAGCCTATGATGCGCCTCCCACCCATGAAGAACTGGAACAGATCCTGAAAGAAGCCCAGCAGGCCCCATCCTGGAAGAATTCTCAGACAACCCGCTGGTACGTGGCCGAGAGCCCCGAGAAGCGTGAGGAACTCCGCCAGGCACTCCATGCGGCGAACCAGAAAAAAGCCATCAACGCCGCGCTGATTGTTTCCACTTTTGTGCGCAATGTCTCCGGTTTTACAAACGGAAATCCGGATAACGAAGTCGGCAACGGCTGGGGTGCTTATGATCTCGGCCTGCACGATGCCTATCTTCTTCTCACGGCAAAAAACGCGGGGTTTGACACCCTGATTATGGGTCTGCGCGACGGAGACAAGGTCCGCGAGGTTTTTTCCATCCCGGAAGAGGAGGAAGTCCTCTCCGTCATTGCCATCGGCAAGGGAGCAGAAGAGCCGGCAATACGCCCGCGCAAAGCGCTTGAGGAAATCGCAACCTTTTTCTGATACATTCCAAAAATCAAAAAACAGTGGCCGGTGCCCTTTGCATCAGCCACTGTTTTTTACGAACACACCTTATGGAATGTGATACGCATGTATTTTTTCTGATTCTGATTCAGTTATGCAATCTGTGTCAGAGCGGGCAGCCATGTTTGGGCGCGGATGGCTTCCCTGATGGCGGGAAATTCCGATAATGGGATTTTCTGGTCATAGTTTTCCGGTTTTTGATCCAGAAAATGCTCTGTATCCTGCGTCGTGTGATAGAAGTACGGGCCGAAAATCTGCGATTCATAGAAACAGAAATAGCGCTCCTGAAACTGCAGTTTTGTTCCGTCCAGAGTATAGAACTCGTGGGTGGAAATGGATGTCCCGCTGGACCCTTCGGAATAAATCCTGTTGCCGGCGTAGAGGTAATACCGGTTTCTTGCCGTGCTCAAGCAGATCCTGACAGGCTTGTCATAGGAAAAACTGTATACATCAAGGAGAAGATTTAGATCGGAATCCTTCGTATCGATTCCTGCTATGAGAAGCTCGGGAATCCCGTTTTTATCCAAATCTGATAAAGTGTAACCCACATGTTCACAGTCGATAATCCATTCACTGACATCGCGTTCATGTGCCTGGCCGAAATTGCTGATCTCTGCAAGTTTCGCTTTTCTGTATCTCTCAATAACGGGATTGTATGCATTGATATAGTCACCCACGAAGATATATGCCGGGGAAGTGACTGCCGTCTGTCCCTGCCCGTCAAACCTTGCCTGAATACCCCAGCCGTTGAACGAGAGGGGAGCGTCTGACACTGCAATCATGTCACCCTCCAGCACTTCAAGCCCGAGCCCGGGGTTCATTGCCACGGCATCCTGCACGGTGTGCAGATTCCCTTCCGGGTCGACCAACTGCCATGTCAGAGTCTGTGCGTTTTCCGCGTGGGCAACAAACCATGTGTTCCCGCCGACGGTAAGCGCCTCGCTGGTCGGATTCTTCGTTATGATGATACCTGTGCTAGCCGTTTCCAAATTGGAAGACGCAGCTGTCGGAGCTGGTGCCGGCAGGGGAGCGGGCATTTCCGTCTGAACCGGGACTGGGGTAGAAACGGGAATGGGTTTCTCTGTCTGGACCGGAATGGGCTCCTCCGCCGGGAGCGATTCAGGCAGTGCCTGGGAAATTGGCTCCTCTGTCGGGATCGCAGCAGGTGCTTGGGCAGGGGAAGCCATCGTGTCAACAAAGGGAACAGAGGATCCAACCGGAATTCGTGCTGCGGATGGATTCGGCGTCTCGATGATCGGCTGTTTGATCGGCGCAGAATTCTGCTTTGGGAATTCACAGCCGCATAAGCACAAAGAGAATAGTATTGTGATGAGCAGAATATGTTTTTTCATCGTTTATTCCTCTGCTGTTTCTGAAACATGAGCTGCAATTTCAGTATAGTAGGAGCGGACTCATTCGTCAAGGAGATTCCTCCCGGAGGGCTCGTTTTCCGGTATTATCCCCTTATGTTAAACGGCTTATGTCTGGTATATTCCGTTTAGGTAAAATGCCATGTTGCCGAAAGACGCCGAACACGGCAGAAACAGGAAAAAGTAGCTCAATAAAGTTCACTTTTCAGGTTGCATTCCAATGGTGTTTAGCTATTCCTACGAATTTTTAGTACCAAAATGTAACTTTTCAATATTTTGCTTTTACCCTGTTTTTTCATCACACGATGTTGTTTTTTGGCTCAAAAGACCTGATTTTGGCAGTTTTTTTACCCTTGCAACAGGCCTGATTTCGTGCTACTATTCTGTCCCCGGCAAGTTTTGGAAGAAAGGAGAAGGCCATGAAACAGGTTTGGGAAGAAGTCAAAAAGATCCTCGGCAAGTCACTTACAAGCACGGCTATGGACACCTGGTTTTCAGAATGCGAGATCCTGGAGATCGGTGACACGGATGTTGTTCTTGCAGCTGCTGATGAGTTTCGGAAATCGGTAATCGAAAAAAGATTTCTCTCATCCCTGAAAGAAGCCCTGAAAGAGCTTCTCTGTGCTGATTACGATGTCCGTATTATCACCAGAGACCAGGCTGACTCCTTCAACATCCGGCCGCAGAGTACGCCGGCAAGCCCTGCCGTTAACACGGAAATGGATTTTGATCATTTCGTCGTGGGCGAATCCAACCGCCTGGCCTGGTCGGCAGCAAAGAAGATTTGTGACAGGGAGAGCGGCAGCAGGTACAATCCACTTTTCCTGTATGGCGGTTCAGGCCTGGGGAAGACGCATCTTTTAAATGCCATCGTCAATGAGGCACAGGCATCCCGCAGCACGCAGAAAATCCTTTATTGCCGCGGTGACGATTTCATCAACAGGATGTGTCAGGCACTGCAGGCAAGGCAGATGCCTGCCTTTCATGAGGAATTCCGTTCGGCGGATATCCTTCTTTTGGATGACGTTGAATTTATTGCCGGCAAGCAGGCTACCCAGGAAGAAGTTTTCAATACCTTTAATGCAATTGTTGCAAGGGGCGGCCGCGTGATACTGACGTCCGACAGGCCTCCGAGGGAGCTGTCCACTCTTGAAGCCAGGCTGAAAACGAGGTTTGAAGGAGGCATTATTGCCGAGATCAGGAACCCAGATCAGCCGATGCGGGAAGAGTTTATACGCAGGCAGTTTCATGCCTACGGGGTAACGATTTCGAATTCGGATATAGCCTATATTGCCGAAAACGCGACTACAAATTTCAGGCAGATCAGCGGCGTGGTGAAAAGCATCTGCGTCTATGGAGACCTGTTGGGCGAAGTGACACGATCCTCTATCGACAGAGTGCTTTCTACTGTCATTCAGCTTGGTTCTCCCAGGATTACTCCGGAAAAGATTATCCAGGAGACCGCAAGGTATTTTGCCGTAAAAGAGGATCAGATCCGCGGGAACACCAGAGAGAGAAAACCGTCATCCGCAAGGCAGACAGCCATGTATCTCTGCCGGTCCATGCTCTCCATGACGCTCAACGATATCGGCGAGGAGTTTGGAAAACGGGATCACGCGACCGTGATGTCTTCCATCAGAAAGGTGACTTCCGTTATAGAAACAGACAGCTATTATAAGGAAGCCGTCAATAACATCCGGCTGAATCTGAAAATGGCATAAAGACTGCAGAAAAAATAGGTTAACATAATTTCGAAAGGGGATGGCTTCTGCCATCCCCTTTGAATTGTCATGGTTTGCTTTTTTCAAACAGACCGTCTGCCTCATAATCTGCGATACAGATCCTGAGGGCTGATACCGTTTTGCTTTGCGGTTCTGTTCCAGTTTGTATTGGCGATTTTTATATAAAGAGAGCGCGGGAAACAAAATGGCTCAGCATAAAGTTCCTCAATTTTGGATCCCTGTCGGATCGCATCCGCCAGTCTGTCGATCCTTTCTGCAACCTTTCTGGTCGGGCCGAAGCGAAACGGGGCATATTCTGTCAGCGTTCCGAGCAGTTCTCCGGCACTGATCCCCAGACCGCCGCAATATTCTGTTCCCATTTTTCCGCACCACTGTTTTACTGCGCTAAAAAGGTTTATCAGCTGGCTGCTTTCATACAGCCCCATATTTGCCAGCACGTAAACTTTTTGAGGTCTCCAGTCGGGATAACGCTGTGCATCTTCCATGAAACGGATTACCTGCGCAGGCAGCCCATCCACGTAAAGCGGGGTGCAAAATACGATCTTCTCTGTTCTTTCCAGCACGGAGAACAGCTCCGGAATATTGCCGAGGTACTTTTTGAGGGGAATGATCTCAACTTCTCCCTGCAGCTGGTCTCCGAGTTTTTTCGCGAACTTTGCGGAATTCCCATCCTGTGAACGCATGCTGCCGATGAGAAGAACGGTTTTCCCGGCTGTTATTCTGGCCTGCGGATTTTCAGCAGCAGTCTGTTCATCGAACTCTCTGAAAATCACGCTGTTCACGTGCCCTCGTATATTGGCACAGACGGCTTTCACATATCTGCATGCACTTTCCTTTTCTGAAATGCTCAGGTCATGCCCGTAAAAGATAAATGTAAACGGCTTGTCCTCCGCATATCGTTTCTGATGGTGTGTTTCCCCGTCAATGACTTCAAACTGAGGAAGAACATACCCGAGGCTTCGGTCAAAAACATTTTTCACAAAGCTGGAAAAGCCTCCGTATGTGTACCGGCTGATCACAACAATCTCATCCGCATGGTGAATGAGTGCTCCCATGTTTTCATACCCGTCTTTGATTACACATTGGCCCGGGGTTTTGTTCCAGCAGCAGAAGCAGCCGACACAGGGCCTGATCGTGCCGAGATCAGTGATGATCCGGTCTTGTGCGTAATCCGATTTTATTTTTTCCCATTCCTCTGCTGTGAGGTCGTGAATGACAAGCTTCATTTTCTTCAACTCCCATAAAGGCTGATCGTATCTGATTCTTCATCGCTCTGCAGGAGCGGAAACTGCCTGTGACAAAATGCTGATGATTAAACTGTCAGTTTGTTCTCCTGCAGCAGGGGATAGCGTACGCCGCTGAAGTACGCGTGAAGCGCTGCGATGTGATCTTCGGCAAACAGTTCAGGCATTTCATCCCTCCCGAAGAATTGGAGCTCATAGGATTCCTCATCGATCCTCGGTGTGCCGGTGATGATGCTGGCTGTGTAAAATGCACTGATCACATGCGCTGCATCCCCGTTGCTCCAGACCATATTGTGGTTATGGAAAATACCGAGAAAAGAATCCAGCCTTACCTCAAGCCCGGTTTCTTCCCGGATTTCCCGTAATGCGGCTTCCTCATAGGTTTCATTCATTTCCAACAGACCGCCGATCAGGCCCCACTTGCCGTTATCCGTCCGGCGCTGGAACAATATTTTATCGTCCTTAACAATCAATGCGCCGGCGCAGTTCAGGATGATCTTCCTGGGTCCGATTTCTTTCCGTAATTCATGTATGTAATCCATATGAACCTCTCTATTGATCTTCTGTCATTGCCGATATCATCGTAATGTCATTAGCTGAGTTTGGTTTTCTTGATATAACTTTTCAAATCGGTTTTAACCTTTTCCAGATCGCTGCAGGTCAGTACCGGAATAAGTGCATCGATTTCGTCAATGCTTTTATCCCACCATCTGAATTGGAGCAGCAGATCGATGAGCTCGTCATCAAAGCGCTTTCGGAGTGGCTTTACCGGATTGCCGACAACGACAGTATACGGATCGACATCGCTGCCGACGACACTGTTTGCTCCGATAATCGCACCGTCCCCGATGTGGATGCCTGGAAGGATGACCGCATTCTGTCCGATCCATACATCGTTGCCGATCACGGTATCTCCCTTAAGCGGAAGGTCACTCGGTGGGGGAGGTTCCATATTCCACCCTTCCAGCGTGTAGAATGGGAATGTGGAAATCGCATTCATCTGATGATTTGCACCGTTCATAATAAATTCTACTCCGGCCGCGATCTGACAGAACTTGCCGATAATCAGCTTATCTCCGTTCCACGCATAATGATGTGTCACATGGCTCTCAAATTCAGAATCGGCAATATAGGTAAAATCCCCAACTATGATATTAGGATTTGTGATGGTCGGTTTTACATAGATTTCCTTGTCATACCCTGCAATCGGATGGACAGTATTTGGATCAGGTTTTTTTCCGTTTTTCATTTTTCTCTCCCCGACATGAGAATCATTGCCCGTTTAGAAGACACTTCCATTAATATAGGATTTGTGAGAGTATTATAGCATCTATCCCGAAATTCGTAAATTGGGAGTTTGAGTGATTCCATAATGGAAAAAGCCGTCGGTTTAGCGACGGCTTTTTCCTTGAAAGGAGGTCTCTATGAAAAAATTCCCTACTTGTGTTGTAATAATAACTCGTAAACTGATATTTGTCAAGTAATTTATGTAAACAGATTCATCATTTCTGCTTTTTCTTCTGATACAAACAGATTTACTGGAATACCGTATTCCTTATTGTTCAGGCATTTTCGTGCCTGGGAGCAAAACTCTGTAACAAATAGTAGACTTTAATAGTAGACTTTCAAAAACTGCTCTGTTATAATAATAAAGCTTTGGCTGGATGAGCAAAAAAGCATGAAACAGGGGCATACGCCCCTTACACCAACTGAAGTTTTTGAGGGAGGCAGATGAAAAAAGCAATCAGCATAATTCTTGCTGCAGCACTGTGCCTGTCGATCGGTGCTTCGGTTTTTGCAGAGAGCGACGTTGAGGAGATTGACTACACCACCGGAACACCGTGGATGGACATCGATCTGGAAGGAAACGTCACCGCCGATACTCCTACCGACCTGAAGGATAACTATGCGCTTTGGGCCAACAAGGACAGAATTCTTATTCTGGAATACCCGGAGGGCTATATGACGGCCGGAAATTCTTCTGACGTAAACTATAAAGCCGACGAGGACCTGAAGGGCCTGTTCCGCGGAGAAGTACCGGAAGATCACGATTCCAGGCTTGCCTATGACTACTTCTATCTCCTCTGCGACTGGGATGCCCGGGATGCCCGCGGTGTTGCGCCTTTAAAGGAAATGGTCGACGCGGTGGAAGGAATCACAAGTCTTGATGCTTTGACGGAGTACTTTGTCAAAACGCCGTGGGAAGACCGGCTTTACTGCCTTTGGAGGGAGACCGTTTCATCGGATACGGAAAATCCGGGATCCAATATCCTTTCCATAAAAAACGGCTACAGTTTGATCAAGGATCCCGCGGAATACCGGGAAATGACGGATGACGGGGAGGAACAGATCGAATGCTATAAGGCATTTTTCGGGAAAATGCTGGAAAAGCTTGGGTACAGCGAAGAGGAAGCAAAGCAGAAATTCGATAACTGCTTTGCGTGGGAGACGATGCTGAGTTCCGTCCTTGCAAGCGCGGAGGAAAGAAGCAGTTCGGAATATAAATTCGCCGCGGATACGCATTTCACCCGCGACGAACTGCTTTCGGCTGCGCCGAATATACCGATCCTGGAAACGCTGGAGCAGGTCGATGGCTACCCTGCCATGGATCAGTATCTGATGCCGGAGCCGGCAGCGATTGAAAAACTGAATGAGCTTTATACAGAAGAAAATCTGCCGCTTATGCGGGATTATCTCATTCTGCATGGAATCTACCAGATGGCGGAAGCCCTGGACTGGGAAAGCTATGCGCTGGCCGTCGACTGCCAGGAAATGACCTCGGGCGGCTATCCTGCTGAACTGAACAGGGAAGACTATCCTGCGTCTACGGTCTACGAGGATATAAAAAGCTCCGTCGCCTGGCCGGTCTCAAAATACTATGTGGAAAAACATTCTAATCCCGAGGACAAAGAGCGCATTTCGGAACTGGTTGACGAGATCGTCGATGCCTATTACGGGATCATTGAGGATGCCGACTTCATCTCTGACGAAACCCGCGCGGGCGCCATAGCCAAGCTGGACAACATGGGCAAAAACGTTCTGTATCCGGACAGCTGGGAGCCTTACAGTTTCGAAGATGTGAACTTTGCCTCCAAAGAGGAGGGCGGCAGCCTGTGGGAAGCCTACCGCGCCATCAAAAAGCATGAGCATGAAAAGACTGTCGCCCAGGCGGCCGGCCCCGATGACAGAACAATCTGGGATTTGCTGCCGTTTGTAGGCAACTGCAACTATATGCCCGGTTCCAACGCAATTTATATCAATGCCGCGTTCGCGCAGAATCCCAATTACAGGCCGGACATGTCGGATGAAGAACTCTATGCGTATATGGGACCTGCCATCGCACACGAGATCTCCCATGCGTTCGATGCGGAAGGCGCAAAGTATGACAAAGACGGGAACTTCATCAACTGGTGGACAGACGAAGACTATGCCGCTTTCAGCGAGAAGAACGAAAAGCTGGCCGCTTATTTTAACGCGATGCATCCCTGGGAAGGACAGGACTTTAACGGCGAGGCCATGATTGGAGAAGCCTGCGCGGATATGGCGGCCCTGAAGTGCATGCTCCGTATTGCTGCCGGGAAACCGGATTTCGACTATGGTAAATTCTTCCGTGCTTATGCCGACCGCTGCGCCACGAAGGAGACACTTGACATGGCAATGGCACGCCTGGAAGACGAGCATCCCATGATGTATCTGCGGATCAACACAAATCTGCAGCAATATGATGAGTTCCTGGATTTTTATGGGATCACCGAAGGCGACAATATGTATCTTGCGCCCGAAGACAGGGTTGCGATCTGGTAAGTTTAAAACAGAAATACTTATATCTTTACAGGAGGTATGATCAATGAAAAAAATCCTTTACATGCTGCTGGCAGTCCTGCTGCTGGCCTCTCTCGGTTCCGCCGCTTTTGCGGATGAATATCAGGAAGTCTTTGAAGAAAACGGCTTTACCCTCAAGTATACGGATGAGTTCAGGAAAGACAACCTGAAGGGCACATTTACACCCTACCCCTCCGGAATGATCGATGACGGCCTCTACTATGCGACGTTCAATTACCTTGCCATGTCCGATGAGGAACTCAATATCATCATGAATAAGGACATGGAGGAGATCACCGAAGCCGACCTGGCTCTGATCAGAAGCAAACAGGGATCGCTGGCGGTGGTTTACGCCATTGACTACGCAAAGATCTCCGAGGAGAATCTTGCTATCCAGGAATCAATAGCGGACACAGTGACGGAAATAGGAACGGCCGGAGATATTGTATTCTATCGCTATAATCTTGAAAACGCCGAAGATACACTGGCGTATCTTGCCGGCATCGCACCGGCATACCAGGAGGAATACCGGACATTGCAGGCTGCTTTTAACGAAGTTTTGAAGAATGCAGAATACTATACGCCGGTTATTAAGGCTGAAGAACTGGTCGGTACCGTCATCAGCTTTGAAACCACGGATCTGGACGGCAACTCCGTCAGGAGTGAGGACATCTTCAGCGGGCATGAGGTTACCATGGTCAACCTCTGGGCTACCTGGTGCCACAACTGCATCGGTGAGATGACGGAACTCGGCGAGATGGCCGAGCGCCTCGCTGAGAAGAACGTCGCGGTGGTCGGCATCTGCACGGACGCCGATGACGAGCTTGAGGCATGCAAAGAGATTCTGAAAGAGCACAATGTGAACTATCTCAATCTGATGCCTGTTGAGGATCTGGACGAACTCCTTATGTGGGACGGCGCCCTCCCCACCTCTTATTTCTTCGGCAGCGACGGCAGCTTGCTGTGCCTGGGCTTCAGGGGAGCTCCCACGACTATGGAGCCATATGAAAAAATCATCGACGGTCTTCTGGGTGGGGAAACGGTCGAGATGGAAGAACCCGACATGCCCCATGTTGCCGCCAATAACGAAGGTGTCTATCGCGTGATCGTCAGCGACTCCGACGGTGACATGGTCAAAGGCGCTACGATCCAGTTCTGCTCAGACACCATTTGCATGATGGGCAAGACAGATGAGAACGGCGTTGCTGCCTTTGAGATGGAAGAAGGACAGATCTATACCGTACATGTCCTTAAGGTTCCCGCCGGTTACGAAAAGACCACCAAAGAGTTCCAGACTTCCGATACTTTCTGTGACGTCTATGTTGCCCTGGAGAAAGCTGATTAAAATAATATTGGTGATCAATAAATTAGGAGTTTGTGTGATTCCATAATGGAAAAAGCCGTCGGTTTAACGACGGCTTTTTCCTTGAAAGGAGGTCTCTATGAAAAAAATTCCCTACTTGTGTTGTAATAATAACTCGTAAACTGATATTTGTCAAGTAATTTATGTAAACAAATAAAAATCTCTTTTTATTTGGAAATTCCTATGTGATTTTTTGTTCCTGATGCGGACAAATCTTGTTAAAATGCGCTGCTGAATAACAGCATCTGCTTTTCCCTGTTCATCTCACGTTCAACTGCTGCACCGGCGAAAACAACCGGAATGATCACGTTTACCAGGAGATTCATTCCAAAATGAATGCCAAACAAAGGCAGACCGACAAGCATGATGAGATTTACAATAAAGATATTTGCTATACACTTAATCGCAAAAAATTCAAGATATTTCATTTAGGTTTTCCTCTGTTTTTATTTTGTGAGCATATCATAGCAGAACAATTATCACAGAATTGTCACACGGAAAAAAAGCTATACCAATATTTTGATAGCTTTGAACGTTCAAAAGGGAACAGGCAGGAACAGGTGAAACAAAAAACCGCTTAATCACTGGACTCTTCAGCAATTAAGCGGTCTTAAAATGGTCGGAGTGCGGAGATTTGAACTCCGGGCCTCTTGGTCCCGAACCAAAAGAATAATATCCTACAATGTCAGAAAAGTTCATAAAACCATTGAAAACGTCAAGAAAATGTGATAATATTATAATGTATTCTGAGATAACGCTTCAAGATGTAGGATATCTTTGTTGACACTTTGTGTTGACACTTTTTTGAGGACGGAAAGAGAGGTAACAAGGGTGGAAAAGGAAGAGAAGAAAGAGAGCAAAGGCAAGGGTAAGATTATTGCCAATAAGAACAAAGAGGGCAAGGTTATATCTTACCGAGTCCGTGTGTGTCTTGGTCGGGATGAGCATAATAAACAGGTCTGGGCGAGTTGTACGCTGCCGAGGCCGGAAGGATTAACTCCGGCGAAGGAGAGAAAAGAAATAAATCGCCTTGCGGAGGAATGGGAAAATCAGCAGCGGATAGATTACGAGCAAGAGAAATACAGGATTGCCGCCGAGAGGAAGAATCGAGATAAAATCACTTTGGAAAGCTTCATCGACAACCATTGGATTAAGAAGCATGTTCTGGACGGAAAGCACACACCGGACACGATAAGTTTCTATCAATCTATGGCTACAGATATAAAGGTGTATTTCAAACAGAAGCATCCGGGTATTAAATTATCGGAAGTCGATAAAGAAACTGTATTGGATTATCTCTCATGGTTGCGGAACGAGGCGAGGACGAAAAAAGGTTTGCCTTACGGTGCTACAACAATTCAGCATCACTTCAGCACTCTAAGAAATATTCTGGAGTATGCATGTTATGTCGAATACATCAAGGAAGATTCGTGTGCTAAACTAAAGAAATCAGATAGGCCACAGCGAGAACCAAAAGAGATTGATTTTCTCAATGAGACAGAAGCAGTCAGGTTCATGGAGTGCCTCGACACGGAGGAAGAGAAAGATTATTGGAAGAAGAATCATGGAAGTCAACTATTTTGGAAAACACTCTGTAATGCTCTTATCCTGACCGGCCTTCGTCGTGGGGAATTGGTTGGCCTTCAATGGGGTGACTGGAATAAAAAGGATTTAATATTGTCAATCCGGCGGAATGTTACAATCGACACAAGCAATAAAAAAGAGACAGACCCAGAGAAGAAAATTCATATCGGGTTGACAAAGGGAAAATCAATCCGAAAGGTTCCAATATCGAGATATTTGTCGGATTTACTGGAAGCTCTGAAAACGGAACAAGATGAGAAGTACGGCACACTGTTGCCGACAGCATATATTTTCTGCCGGAATGGGAGACCGTATCTGCCAATCTATCCAACGGAGCCGACAAGATTGATGAGAAAATATATTAAACGACATGAGTTGCCTAACATGTCGCCGCACGATTTGAGGCACACGGCGGGGAGTCTGGCGATTCAGTCAGGTGCTAATGTGAAGCAGATACAACAGTTATTAGGTCACAAAGATGCAACAACGACTCTGAAATTTTATACTGGTATAACAGAGAAGGCGGCGAAAGAAACTGTCAACGGGATTGAAAATATTCTGAGACCAACGAAAAAAGAAGAGGGAGAGAAAAAAGCGTGAAAAGTCAATTTGTATAGATTTCACAAAATTCTCAAGGCCGAGGCGAGCAGCCGCGGCCTTTTTCTTTTTAGATGTTGCCAATGCATTTGACAGATTTGAGCAAATTGACGAAAAATCTTGTTTTCGAACGAGAAAACACACAAAAACGAGGTTTTTATGAACTTTTTGTAACTTTTGGTATGAATAAAATCCTTTACGTTTTCAGAAGATTTATTATAATTAGGTTTAGAAAAAGTTGAAATCTCAGGATTCCAGCGGATATGAAAGGGGGGAAAAAGGTGGAGTTTTTGACCATCCGGCAGGAAGCCGAAAAATACAAGCTGATGAGTGAAACAAGGTTGCGACAGCTCCAGAAAGAAAACAAAGTACCCGGGTATTATTCAGGTACGAGATTTTACGTGGAGCATGAGAGCTTTGTTCAGCAGCTTCAGGAACTTGTTAATCAGAGCGTGAACGCATAATTCACGATTGATGGTATAAGATATTAAGATGGTATGATGAATCTCTGGAAGGTAGCACGGATATGAGAGAAAAAATATCTTTTGGGGGTATCGTATTATGATACAAAAAGTACAAGCCGCCGGTTTTGTTTCCGGCGGCAATCAGGAACACGCGGATGTTGTTGTTAAAAATAATAATACCATAGATCCGCCGGAAAAGCAAGAGTTCATTGCATCCATTTTATTGGCGAGAGATGCCACGTCAGCAGATAAACCAGCGCCGACGCCGGAATTAATTAAGGCCGCTGGATTAAGCGATAGTCGGGCGTTGCAAGCCCTGATTGAAGACGAGCGGGACCGTGTTCCAATCGTCTCAGGTGCAAAAGGCGGCTATTGGGTGGCTGACGTTAATACGCCAGAGGGTAGAGCCGACATAGCGAGGTGCGCGACTACGCTTATGAGGCGAGGAGCGAAGACAATTGGCACAGGTCGCAAGTTACGCAGGTTCCTGGGTGTGCTGCCGGGGCAAGAAGTGTTAGGGGATTCGGATGGGGCGGAAGAATAAAGAGCCGCCGGGGTTCTATTCATACCGTGAGTCCATGCGGCAAGTAATGAAACTTAGTGATTCCGATGCCGGGCGGCTCTGGAAAGCGAAGTATGAATATTGGTACAATGGGGTAATCCCTGATTTTTCAGATTGTGAAAGACTTGAAACCATGTGGGATTATGAGCAGGAAAAACTTGATCGTGATAGGTATTCATATTATGTCACGGCAGTTAAAAATGCTTACAAGACATATCTCAGGGATAATAAGGAAGAAATCACGGGGCAGCCCCCGTTGTCAATTGATGTTTGGTTTAATTGGAAGGTGCTCATGTTGCAAAGGGAAAACAAAAGGGAACTACCTTTTGAGGTTGTAGATGTTGAGGATGTTATATAGATTACTGTAGTCTATAAACCGAGCCAAACTAAACCAAACCCAACTGTAACCAAACTAAACAAATATATTGGATCTGTAGGTATCTATGGATATCCACGGATATCTACAGATCTGAAAAAACAGGAGTAAGTAAAATGCAAGATCCAATTTTTTGTGATGACTACAGCGATCCGGGCGGCATTGTGTCTGATGGATTCCGTTTGGATGAGCTGAAGGAAGCCGCTGCCGGATTAACCTCCTTTATCTGGTCCGCGGTTGAGGATAAATGGAATTATGATAGCTCTGGGGGCGATGATAGGCCGTTTTTTTCGTGTGGTGGTGCCGATGGCTAACATCGACAATCTCAGGAGTTTTGCCGTTTTGAGTACGAGCGAACTACGAGAAATTCAGAGCCGGGGCGGAAAAAATTCGGGTTCAGCACGGCGGCAGCGGAAGGAACTCAGACAGCTAACCACTGATCTTATGTTGTCTGATGCGGTTCCGGCCTATCGTGATGTTGTCCGGCAGTTGTGTCCGGGTCTGAATGATGATACCAATTTGGCGGTTATCGTGGCACGACTCTTTGATGTCGCAATGGTCGGTAAGTCCTCAGATGCGATTCTGGCGGCTCGTCTCTTGATGGAGTGGGCTGGATTCACACCGGAGAATAGGATTCAGCAGGAGGCCACTGCGAGAGCTTCAGAAGCCACGGAGGAAAAAGAAACTCAAGTTATATTTTATTCTGTGAGTGAGCGGGAAAACCCGCTCAGAAAGGAAGAAGAAAATGAAGAAAAATATTTATAACGATTCTGCCGCTACGGCGAGGGAACGGATGATTAAGCGTCAGTCCGATCCAGTGGAACAAAAAAAGACTATGGATGCCCATTTGGGTAACAAAGCTCAGATCTATAATAATGAGATTGAGCGAGTGGGCATTAAAGCAAAGTTTTATAAGGAGAATAAGTAATGAGTAAACTACAGATTGCAGGTTTTGACTATGTTCAGGCGTGTAAGCTGGCTAAGAAGAGTGGGGTTATGCCAATTGAAAAACCAGACGAAGCCTTGATAAAAGTCTTCGACTCTCTTGCTGATCAATGCTTAACCAAAGTCTCTTTTACAGCGGATGATTGGAGTCTCAATGGCTTTTTTCTGTACAATTCGGAAGAGCAAGAAGATCTTTATAACAAGATGAGTCTGGGGTTGACTTGCCCGGATGAGAGCAACGGGAGTTGTGTTGTCGGATTATCAACTATGCTTTTCGACCGGGGAACGCCGGAGTTCTTCAGGGTGGTGCTACTGCATGAATTGGCTCACAGGTGCGGTGAGATGGAGCATAATGAGACTTTCCAGATCCGGTTAAATGACGTGATGGAAGATTTTTATAATAGTGATGATTATCAGGTACACAGCAGTCGCGCGGATTCAGCAGGTGCAAGGATACGGCCTAAGAGCTGGAGGATTTAACATGGAAGTAAGTAAACTTTCTAATGATGAAATCCGGCGGCTGATTGAGGAAATCCGCGGACGGCATAAACGCCGGAAAGAAAAGTCCGATCCTTACGATGCGGGATACGGTGATCTAATCGAGCCGAAGGCGGTCGGTGAGGCTGGAAGATCCGGCGAGTAAAAAAATCAAGCCCCATGTCTTTTGATGTGGGGCTTTTCTCGGTGAGGTGTATATGCCAAAAACACAGTATCAGGTGGAGGCATGGTTGTCGCGCTATCGGGCTGCGGTGGATGAGCTGCACGATGCGGAGAATGAGTATATGGAACGAAAAGAGGCAATGTATGTTCCGTCAGCGGTTCGGTTGGATATAATAAAATCAGGCCAATCGTATTATGATGGTCGGATGGATAAGCAGTTATTTTATCTGGAACGTCTGGAAAAAGAAATAGAAGAGCAACGGAAAAATGTTACTGCGCTGCGTGCAATTAATGAGGCGGCAATCAAAGCAATGCGTTGGCGGACGGAAACAAGGGCGTCAACAGTGATGCGGCTCTTTTATGTAGATTTGTTGTCGAATGAGGAAATTTGTGTGAGGATGTACGAGCAAAAATGGAAAAATCCAGCCAATCGTAAAGGTCTTCTGCGCAAAGTCAACAATGACCGCAAAAGAGGTTTGGAGATGTTACAACGGATTCTTCCGACAGAAGCGCATTTTCATGCCGGTGCCGGTGTTTTGCCGGATATGGCATTATCTGGGGACTGGTGGCGAGAAAGCAGAAAGGAGTGTGTAGAACCATGCACGTCGGAAGAACTCATTACAAGCGATTCTGAGGTCGCTTGGCGTAAGCCGGGTGGCATGACGTATCGAGATAGCCTTTACGTCAGAAGACGCGACAGGCGGGAAAATAAGACCGAAAATTGAAAAATGCCCGCTCCGGCACGAGTTACGGAACAGGCGATAATATCTAACACGACAAGAGCCGCATTTAATCTCTTGCCATGTTTTTTGATGTGTATAAGTAGTAATCTGTAATATTATAACCGGCATGGTCTTTTTAGTCAAAGTTGCTTTCCTGGTGTTCGTTGTTGCTTCGGAGCAAGTCCGGGGTAAAAAAATTAGTCTTTCTTCAAATGCTGGTAGAAATCAATAGCATTCAGAATGTATTGTGTAACAGACTTTCCTTCTTCTTTAGCGGCCTCTCTGATGATACTGTTGAGTTCTGGGTCAATTCTAAGGGTTATAGTTGCTTTAGATGCATTCCACTTCATAGAGGCGTTTATTTGCGCTTGTGATGTCTTCTTTTTGTTCTCTGGCATAGTATTAACCTTCTTTCTGGGAGGCTTATTATAGATTCCTCTTTTCCATTATATCTATATTGTACCACAGCGTTCAACATAAGTCAACGTATAATACTGCACAAAAAACTTACTTATATGGAGACTAAAATATAAGTAAATTTATATAAACTGACGTATTGACATATAAGTAAGTTTATGGTATTATATAACCACGATGAGGGGGGGAACGTAACAAAAGTTCTTAATTCCCCGGCAGAAGAGATTGAGAGAAATTCCGAACGTGTGATAGAGACTCAGGAGCCGGGAACCTCCTAAAAAAGAAAATCAGGGAAGTCAATCAAAACAATGATTGCGTAAGGGCTTGCGGAAGAGATTGAGAGAAATCCACAGACGCTGGTAGAGACTCAGGAGCAAGCCACTTCCCGAAAGGAGTAGAGAGATGTTCAAGGATATTACCATTGTGTTTCTTGCAATTAACTTTGCAACAGTGAGGATTTTCCTCAGAGACGATGAAACCGTCAGGGAGGCTCTTAAAGCCCGCGCGGATGCGTCAATCATTGACGGGTATATCACAGAGGCTGGGACGTTTGAAGCAATCTAAGGGGCTGGCAACAGCCCCATAATATAGGAGGTTATCACAATGAGCGAAAACATGATCATTAACAAAGCGCGAAAGATCCGGAAGCTGGAAGCACAGATTGAAAAGCTTCAGCAGGAAGCCGATTCTATCAAGTCGGAAATCAAGGTTTTCATGGGCAATCAGGAATTGTTGAAGGTTGGTGAATACACAATCCGCTATACTTTCGTCACTTCTACCAAGCTCGATACGGCAGCCATTAAGGCACGGTTCACGCCGGGAGATCTGGAAGGATTCATGAAGACAACGACAGTCAGACGGTTTTCAATAGCATGAAGGGAGCAATCCCCTCTGCTGTGATGGATATGGTTACACAGGGGAGCAATTCTCTTTGTAATAAATAAATAAAAAGGAGTAGAAGAAAATGAAGAAATTTGAAGAGTGGGTCAAGCAGGTGGTTGAGGCAAAGAAAGAAGAGGAATGGCAGAAATGGCAGGAATCAGAAGAAAAAGAGTTTGAAGAATGGTCGGAGAATCAGAGGGAAGAAGCGATTGAAAAGGCTGCTGATGAGGGGAAGGAATGGTCTGACTGGGATGATGAGAAATTTGATGATTGGCTTGAATATAAGAAAGAGCAGGCCGAAGACACACAGGAAGAAAGATTTGAAGAGTGGTTTGAGGATAAATACGGGGAAGGTTCTTATTGGTTTTCAGATATGCAGGAGCTTTACGAGGAAGAACTTTCTAAAGGGTAAGTATTGGAAAGGGGGAGCAATATCCCCCTTATACTTTGGGGAGGATAATCAATAGTGACACTTAAATCTCGAGAGCAAAGACTTCGACGAGAAGCAAAAAAAAGAGGCCTTCGTGCATGCAAGGGTAAATGTGATCGTTATGGTAGAAATTGGACTATATTTGAAATTATCGGTAATAGGTATCATGCTGTTTCAATGTATGATTTTACATTAAGAGAAGCAGAAGTATATTTACCTTATATTTCTGATTACATAAAGGAGAATTAAAAATGGGTAGAGGCAGGCCACGTAAAGTTATTGAACTCCGCGAGGCTCCGGTTCTGGATGCCGAAGCGGTGGAGGTTCTGGTTGATTGTTTGGATCTGATTTCTGACAGGCTCTTTCCGCTTCAGGAAAAGGTACATCAGGTTCGGGAAGAGGTCGAGAAGTTCAGCGACAATCAAAAAGCTGCATGGGCGTGCAAGTTTCTTGATGAGCTTTTCGGTGATGTTGTCGGCGGTCTGGGTTGTGTTGAAGAGGCTCAGGCGTGGCTCAGGAAGGGGGTGAGCTAATGGAGAGTATGATGATTTACGTGCTTCAGCTTGAGGCGTTGTTGGATTCAGCAAGCCGGTATTACGAGGGCAACGATGCCGAAAAGGCAGAAGCTCTGGTTTCCCTTGCGGAGGATGTGCTGCAAGATCTGAAGTCGGAGGTATTCATCGAGAGCAAAGGAGAATAAAAAACGAGGCCGCCACTCTGATGCTGGCGGCCTCTGCCTCTTCATATATGAGGTTTCCCGCCGGTCCGATGCCAGCGGGGAAAGGAGGAAAAGTTGAGCAAGGCTTTTCCCTCATTTGCTCACTTTTTATTATAGCAGTTCTCTTTTTTTTCGTCAAGGTGGTAACAAGGCCGACACGACTAAAGTCGGCCTCTCATACCGGAACGAATTCGACCATTTTTGTAAGTCAGGCAGCCACGCCTGCAAAAAAATTGTATCAGGATGAGATGAAAAATGCAAGGAAATTCTTTTCCCAAGGATTCGCTTTGGAGGAATAAGTGTATTTCTCTAAAACCATTTCTGAACTGCGTTTCAGAGTCTTTTACTAATCTTCTCTTCTTTACCAAGTTCAGCATGAGGAAAAGAGCTATTTATTTTCTTCATAGAAAAACCATCTCATTTCCATTTATATCATTCTGCCAAGATAAACATCAATAATGGTTACCTTGCCACTATGCATTCTTTGATCAAACGGGACAACAACTTTGAAAGGCACAGATTCTCCAGGGGCAATATCTGTAACAAATGCATAATCAAGGTCTACAGTGAAATCTGAAGAATCAACAAACGTACAGCGGCATTTGACTAAATCTGCATGTTTTACTCCGGTGTTTCTTATAACCCCTGCGATATAGGCATAGTCTCCATCCCGCGCAACATCCAAATTTTCAATCTCCAAATAGTCTTGATATTCATAATCACTGGATGATGCCATGGCAGATGTTTGAGTATTCTCAACAGATGAAAAATCAAATCCGCTATAGCCAGAAGAAAAAATTGCCGTTGCACTTAAATCAATGAATTGCCCGTCATGGAACATGACATTAACATCCGGATTGAGCTGCATATAATCGGAATACGACACCATATCCGCAGATTCATAAGTGAATATAGAAGCATATCTATCCTCATTTTCAGCCTTGATGTACCATTTACCAGCAGGAATATCTTTTCCAATCTCATATACTCCTTGAGGAACCTTCACTTCTTTAAGATTTCCGCTATTCATAAGAGCATTGTTCACCTGAGTCCTCAAGTCCATAAGCTCATTGTATGACATTCCAGATAGATCAATTGCAAAAACAGAAGCAGAAATTGAAAGGATTAGAATAAATACCACAAAAGCAGAAAGAATTTTTTTCATAACAACCCCCGAATTTTTTTCCAGAATATCATATTTCTAAGAAAGTAGCAAGAAATATCGGCAACGAGAATAAAAAAGCTATCTCCAGGGGTTGATAATAAAAAGAGAAGAAGCTTCTTTTTTGAAATTCTGTATCAAGCAAGGGTGGGAAAAGGAAAAATCAGGCGAAAAATACAAATATGTTGACACTTTTTGTTGACACTTCAAAAAACAAGAAAAATATTCCCGTTCAAAAAGTTATTAAAAGCAAATAAAAAGAGCTTAAATCGTTTGATTTAAGCTCAAATAGTTGGTCGGAGTGCGGAGATTTGAACTCCGGGCCTCTTGGTCCCGAACCAAGCGCGCTACCAACTGCGCTACACCCCGAAAGCTTTATCATTATAGTAGCCGAAAGGTGCTTTGTCAAGAAGAAAATTCAGCATTTTTTTATTGAATCCATAGACGGATCGTACTATAATATTTATGCCATTTTTCTGAAATATCTTATATAGGAGGATAAAAAAATGAAAAGAACTTTGGCATTTATACTTATTATGGTTCTGCTGTTGTCCGTCTGCGCTGTCCCGGTATTTGCGGAGGGTGTGACGCTCAATGCCCTGTTTATGAAGCAGGCAGGCTACAGCGAAGATGATGTAACGGCTATGACACAGGCTTTCACAGAGAGCACGGGAATCCAGGTCAATCCCACGTTTGTGGCCTATGAAGAGCTTGCACCGAAAATCCTGACTTCCGCAGCAAGCGGCGGTTATGATGTTATCCTGGGGGACTGCATCTGGCCCGCACAGTTTGCAAAAGCCGGGATCGTTTTGGATGTGACGGACCGCCTGAATGCGCTTGATCTGGATGACATCTATCAGGGCGCCCTGGATGCCACGAAATACGAGGGTAAGTATTACGGTATGCCGTGGCTCAATGACGTCAAGTATATGTTCGTCAACATGGAGCTGCTTAAGAAAGTCGGAGTGGAAGAAGCTCCCGCAACCTGGGATGAGCTGATTGCCGATGCAAAGCTCTGCAAGGAGCAGGGAATCTGCGAATATCCGATTGTTGGCTGCTATGCCCAGGCGGAATGCCTTGTGTGTGACTATACCTGCATTGCCGGGGCCTTTGGCGGTGCGTTTGTAGATGAGAACAACAATCCGACGCTGAACAGTCCGGAGAATGTCACTGCGCTGGACGCTATGGCGCAGTCACTGAAAGACGGCCTGTGCAACCCGAAGAGCCTTGAAATGATTGAAGACGATGTCCTTTCCACCTTTGCTGCGGGCAATGCCGTTTTTGCCATCAACTGGACGTACCAGTATGCCGCTATGAATGATGAGAGCCAGTCCTCCGTGGTCGGCCAGGGCGTTATCACGCCGATCCCCGGCACGGACAAAGCCCAGAGCGCCACGGTCAACGGCGGTATGCCTCTGATGATCACGGCAGGCTGCAAGCATGTGGATGAGGCGTGGGATTATATGCTCTTCCTCGCATCCAAGGAGATGCAGGCAAAATACTGCGCGAATGCCCTCCCGATCTGGAAGAGCCTTTACACTGATCCCCAGGTGATTGAGACGGCCGGCGCGGAAGTTGTTGCCGCTTCCCAGATCCAGTTTGACTTTATTGTGAACCGCCCGATGGTTCCGTATTACAGCGAGCTCTCCACCTCCATGCAGACGGAGGTTCAGCTGGTTCTCCTCGGCCAGAAGACAGCCCAGGAGGCACTGGACGGTCTCCAGGCTTTTGCACTGGAACTGGCAGACAGATAAAAATCATCTTTCTTTCTTCAGGGCTGCCGTCCAGCGGCAGCCCTGAACTTGTTAACTACTGAGCCTTGGAGGAGACGCCGTGCGATTAAGAAATGAGGAGGAACGATATGCCGCGGCACTGATTACACCTTCGATGATTGTGGTGTTCGGTGTGATTATCGTTCCGATTGTTACAACACTGGTCTATAGTTTCGTCAACATCAACCCCCTTTCTTCCCATAAAGGTGAGTTTGCGGGTTTCGGATTCTATATCAAGACGCTTTCTTCCCAAACATTCTGGGATGATCTCGTAAGGACGCTGTATTTTACAATAGCTTCCACCGCGATTGAAACCTTTTTCGGCCTGCTGATCGCGTTGCTGCTGAACCAGAAATTTCCCGGGGTAGGGGTGCTTCGCTCGATTATCATCATACCCTGGGCCATTCCTACGGTTGTAAACGGCAGCCTGTGGAAGCTGATGCTCAACGGGGAATACGGCGTGATCAATGCACTTCTGGAGAGGTTCCATCTGATCAGCAGCTATCAGTCCTGGCTGGGAAATCCGAAGACGGCCATGATGTGCATTGTGATTGCCGATGCCTGGAAGATGACGCCTCTGGCCGTGATTTTCTTCCTCGCTGCACTGCAGGGCATCGACCAGACGGTCTATGAGGCGGCAAGGGTAGACGGGGCAAATCCGTTCCAGAGTTTTCGGGCGATTACACTTCCTGCTCTGAAACCGACCATTATGGTCATTGTGGTCATGCGTACGGTAGAAAAGTTCAAGGCGTTCGATATCTTTTATCTGATGACGCGCGGCGGCCCGGCAAATTCGACGAAAACCCTGATGTATGATACCTATCTGCAGGCGTTCACCAATCTCAATTATTCGGATGCTGCAACCTATGCCTATCTGATTGCACTGGCTGTTGCATTGATGACGCTGGTTTATATCCGGCTGATGAAACGGGGGGATACTGTATGAAACACAGTCTCTCTGCCCGGAAAAGACGCATTATGGCACTGCAGATGTTCTTTGGCCTGCTGCTGGCCGTCGTGGTGCTTGGCCCGGTGGTCTGGATGTTTCTGACGAGTGTGATGCGCCCGGTCGATCTGACGGCAAAACCTCTCCGGCTGATCCCGCAGACCATCACGTTTGAACGCTTCCGGCAGATCTTTGCCAGTGCTTCTGCCAGCGACCCGGCGTATGTCTTCCGGATCGCTCTGAAAAACAGCTTCCTGATTGCGGTTTCTGTGACCATACTGAGCCTTGTCGTCGGCACGTTAGCTGCCTATGCCTTTGCACATGTCCGCTTCCGCGGGAAAAGTGCGCTCATGCTGCTGATTCTCTTTACTTACATGCTTCCGCCTGCTGCCATGATTATTCCGCTCTACCGGATTTACAATCAGCTCGGCTGGCTGGATAAACGATGGCCGCTGGTGATTCTGTATCTGTCCTTTATCGTACCGTTTATCATTTGGGTCATGCAGGACTTTTTCGGGTCTATTTCCCGTTCCTTCGAAGAGGCGGCACAGGTCGACGGAGCGACCAGACTGCAGACGCTGCTATATATCTTTCTCCCGATAGCACGGCCGGGAGCTGTCGCAACGGGAATTCTGGCTTTCCTGATGAGCTGGGACGAGTTTTTCTATTCTCTGATTTTCACTTCCAGCCTGGCTTCCAAAACGATGCCGGTTGCCATAGCGGAGTTCAACGGAAAGTTTACCATTGACTATGGAATGATCAGTGTAGCCGGTATCCTTGGCTCTCTGATCCCGGTTCTGATCACCGTGATTTTCCAGAAGTATATCGTGCTTGGGATGACTGCCGGCGGGGTCAAGGAATGAACAGCATTGGGAAAGAGAGAAACCATGCAGCCTGACAGAGTGAATTCTGCGGTCAGAGACTTCCTGAAACGGCATCTGCTCGATGCAGATTGTTTTTGCAGGGAAGAATTGCTTGACCGCTTTCTGAGCGAGATGGAGACCGTCCGCAACGGCGGAACCGGATCCGTTAAGATGATTCCTGCCTGGATCGGGCATCCTGTGTCGATCCGGAAGCCGGTTTCCGTTACGGCAATAGACGTCGGAGGGACGAATGTGCGTTCCACCGTTGTAACGATGGACGATCAGGGGATACGAAGCCTTGACCGTTTACCGGCATTTCCGACGCCCGGCGTCGGGGAGAAACTCTCCACCCGGGAGTTTTTCCGGAGGATTGTGAGCGGGGTTGGGCCTCACCTTCAGACAGGGAAAATCTGCATCTGCTTTTCGCTTGCCAATATCCCGCAGAAGGACAGAGACGCCATTGTCGCTGCCGGTGCAAAACAGGTCGATGTGCCGGATCTTCTTGGGCAAAGAGTAGGACAGTGTTTCCGTGAGGCAGCTGCTTCGCTTGGTCTTCCGAACGATCAGGAGATTACCGTGATCAATGATACCGTGGCTGCAGCGCTCGGGGGATGGAGTGAAAACCATGCCGGCAGATGCAGCGGGTTTATCGGGTTCATTTACGGAACCGGCACCAACATCGCTTATCCGGAACCGACCGGGGAGATCGTGAATATCGAATCGGGGGCTTACTGCGGGTTCCCAACTGGTGACATTGATGACCGTTATGACGCAATGCTGATTGATGCCGGAAATGATCGGTTTGAAAAAATGGTTGCCGGAGGGTATCAGGGCGGGCTGATGACGTGCATTCTGCAGACGGCAGCGGAAGAAGCACTGCTCTCCCGTTCATTTGCTGAGAGGCTGTTTGTTCCGGGGGAAGCTCCTCTTACAGCGGCTGACATCAGCGCCTTTTCGCGAAATCCGTCCGGGGAAAACCGAATTGCCGCGGCCTGTGAAAATGACCGGGAACGCTCAATCCTCTGCAGCATCTTTGACGCCGTTACGGAGAGAAGTGCTTTCCTTTGCAGCGTAACCCTCACAGGAGCCATGCTGCGCTCGGGCATCGGCCGCTCACCGGATGCTCCGGTTTTCATCACGGCGGAGGGGTCAACCTACCTGAAACAGAAAGGGTTCCGGGAACTGCTGGAACGGGATCTGGCAGAAGCCGGAAGGAAATACGGGCTTTTCTATATGCTGCAGCATGTTCCGGATGCTGTCCTGAAAGGCACGGCGATTGCCGCGATTTCGGAGTGACGGTTTTCGGCAGTGCCCGGTTAACGGACGCTGCCTTTTTGATTGGACAAAATTAGTCAAAAAGAGACATTTGAAGCTCTTCAAAACTGCGGAAGGGTTCTGTATAATAAAGGCATAACCGGATAAAGGAGAGTGCGCCCTTTGAGATATGGCTATTTTGATAATAAAAACAGGGAATATGTGATCGACCGTATCGATCTTCCCGTCTCCTGGACCAATTATATCGGTGTCGGGGATCTGTACGGTGTGTTCAACCACACCGCAGGGGGATATCTCCTCTATAAAAGCCCGGAATATCACCGCATTACGCGCTTCCGGCCAAACGGTGTGCCGATGGATGGCCCGGGACACTATGTGTATCTCCGGGATGAGGAGTCGGGAGATTTCTGGTCTGTCTCCTGGCAGCCGGTGGGCAAGCCGAAGGAGCATTACTCCTGCCGCCACGGTCTGAGCTATGTGAAGTACTGCACTGACTACAGTGAGATTGCTGCCAGCCAGACGCTGTTCGTCGCAATGGATGACCCCGTGGAAATCTGGGACGTTCATGTGCGCAACGACGGAACAAAAACGCGTTCCCTTTCGGTATTCTCCTATCTGGAATTCAGCTTCCACCAGGTGGATATGGACAACCGCAACTTCCAGATGAGTCTCTATGCGGCGGGCAGCCGCTGTGAAGACGGCGTGATAGAGCACGATCTCTATTATGAGGAAAAAGGCTATCAGTTTTTTACATCCGATTTTACTCCTGACGGTTTTGACTGCCTGCGCGATACCTTTATCGGCCCGTACCGTACCGAGCGCAACCCGCTTACGGTAGAAAGCGGAAAGTGCCGCGGGAGCTTCGAAAAGGGCGGGAACCACTGCGGCTGCCTGAAGAAAAAGCTGGTTTTGAAACCGGGGGAAGAGGCGCGTCTGATTTTCCTTCTGGGCGAAGGAAATCTGGAAGATGGAAAACGTCTTCGCAGAAAATATACGGCGGAGCGGGTTGATCAGGATTTCCGGCGGCTTGCCGCTTTCTGGGATGAAAAACTCTCCTGCCTGCAGGTGAATACACCCAATGAAGGGATGAACACCGAGCTCAACATCTGGAATCTCTACCAGAGTGAGATCAACGTTCTGTTTTCCCGTTTCACCTCCTTTATCGAAGTGGGAGGGCGGGTAGGCCTCGGATACCGTGACACTGCCCAGGATGCCATGATGGTGCCTCATGCGGATCCCGGTGCATGCCGCAGACGCCTGGTTGAGCTGCTTCGTGCTCTTACCCGGACAGGGTACGGGCTCCACCTGTTTGAGCCGCGCTGGTTTGAACCGGAACAGGAGGAGCAGTCTTTCCGATCCCCCACGGTGATCCCGACGCCGGACAGGGCTCAGATTGTTCACGGAATAAAGGATGCCTGTGCCGACGATGCCTTATGGCTGGTTTCTGCCGTCGTACAATATATCAAAGAGACGGGAGAGATGTCCTTTGTCGACCTGCCGGTCACCTATGCCGACGGAGGGGAGGGCAGCGTCTATGAACATCTGACGCGCATCCTTGATTTTTCCGCCAGAGAGGTCGGACAGAACGGCATTTGCAAGGGATTGCGGGCGGACTGGAATGACTGCCTGAACCTCGGCGGGGGAGAGAGCGCAATGGTCAGCTTCCTGCATCTCTGGGCTCTGCACCGCTTCTGCGAGCTGGCAGAAGTCCTGGGGCGTACTGACGATGCCGAACACTACAGAGCCATTGCCGAAGAGGTCAGAGGACGCTGTTCTGATGTTTTGTGGGATGGAGAGTGGTTTCTCCGCGGCATTACGGCGGATAACCGCAAAATCGGTACGCATCAGGATGAAGAAGGCAAAGTCCATATGGAATCCAACACCTGGGCGGTGATTTCCGGAGCGGCGACGCAACAGCAGGGCCTGTCTGCCATGGACAGCGTGGATCGGTATCTCTTTACGGAATTCGGCCTGATGCTCAACGCCCCCTGCTATACGAAACCTGACGACGGAATCGGTTTTGTTACGCGTGTCTATCCGGGCCTGAAAGAGAACGGCTCCATTTTCAGTCATCCGAACCCGTGGGCGTGGTGTGCAGAGGCGATTCTCGGCCGGGGTGACCGTGCCATGAAGTTTTATAACGCTCTGTGCCCTCCGCTGCAGAATGACCGGATTGAAACCCGGCAGTCTGAACCCTACAGCTATTGCCAGTTTGTAGTAGGGAAAGACCATCCCGCCTTTGGACGGGCACGGCATCCGTTTATGACCGGTTCTTCGGGCTGGGCATATTACGCGGCTACGCAGTACATCCTTGGGATTCAGCCCGGTTTTGACGGGCTGCGGATTGACCCCTGTATCCCGGCGGACTGGAAGGAGTTCACTGTGACACGCAAATGGCGGGGAAGCGAATACATCATCCATGTGTCAAATCCAAACGGAGTACAGAAGGGTGTCAGGCAGATCCTGGCAGACGGGAAAGAAAGCGATGTTCTTCCGATCCTTCCGGCAGGCAGCATCTGTCGTGCGGAAGTGATAATGGGCTGAAAGAAAGGGTTAGATTATGATAAAATTTGGGACAGGCGGCTGGCGTGCTGTAATAGCCGATGGCTTTACCAAAGAAAACCTGCGGCTGCTGGCAGCAGGGATCTGCCGCATGCTGGAGCAGGACGGACAGTCCGGTGCGGAGATTGCAGTGGGATATGACAGGCGTTTCCTTGCCAAGGAGTCAGCCCACTGGCTGGCGGAAGTGCTTACAGCAAACGGTTTCCGGGTGTTGATGGTAAACCGTTCCTCTCCCACACCGCTTCTGATGTACACGGTGAAGACGAGAAATATGCCCTGTGGCCTCATGGTTACGGCAAGCCACAATCCTGCCATTTACAATGGCGTAAAAGTCTTTATTGCCGGTGGGCGGGATGCTGATCGGACTGTGACGGACAGGATCGAGGCGGAAATTTCAGCCATTTCTCCGGAAGATATCCGAAGCATCGATTATGATTCAGCCCTGCAGCAGGGACTTATCCGGGAGGAAAACCCGGCCAATGAATATATAGACAGCATTCTGGACCTGATCAATACCCGGGCAATCCGCGATGCACACCTGAAGATTGCGCTGGATCCGATGTACGGTGTCAGCCAGACCAGCCTTCGTACGATTCTTGCAACCTGCCGCTGTGATCTGGAAGTGATCCACGACAGGCATGACACGCTCTTCGGCGGAAAGCTGCCGGCTCCGAATGCCGTGACGCTCTCATCACTTTCCTATGTTGTCAAGGACAGCCGCTGTAATTTCGGTATTGCAACGGACGGCGATGCCGACCGCCTCGGGGTAATCGATGAGAAAGGCGGTTTTCTCCATCCCAACCACCTGCTTGTACTGCTGTATTATTATCTTGTCAAGATTCGAGGCTGGGAAGGGCCCTGCGTGCGCAACAATTCTACCACGCACATGCTGGATCGTGTTGCGGAGGGCCTCGGTCAGCGCTGCTATGAGGTGCCGGTCGGGTTCAAGTATGTGTCCGCCAAGATGGCTGAAACCGGTGCCATTATCGGTGGGGAGAGTTCCGGCGGCCTTTCGGTGCGGGGCCATATCTCCGGGAAGGACGGTATTTATGCCGCCGCACTGCTGGCGGAGATGATAGCGGTAACGGGCAAATCCATTACCGAGCTCTATCATGAGATTACGGAACAGTTCGGGGCGCTCTATTATCGGGAGGCGGACTTCCGTATGACACCGGAGCACAAGCTTGCTCTGCAGGAACTGCTGTTTGTCCGGGAGCAGATGCCGGAATTTGAGCAGATCGAAAGAATTGACCGGTCGGACGGTGTGAAGCTCTGGTTCCGGGATGGAAGCTGGGTGATCTGCCGTTTTTCCGGTACGGAACCGCTTCTCCGCATGGCGGCTGAGGCTGCAGGCGGGGAACAGGCCCAGCACTATATTGAAACCTGGCGGGCATTTCTGGATCTGTAACAAATCAAAGTTTGCGAGGGGAGGCGGGGAGCCTCTCCTTCGCGGAATTTGGGGATAAGCAAATGAAAAATACAAATTATCCGCATTCCCTGCATGACCGCCTGCTGACAGCTGTGCTGTTGTGCTGGGTATTGCCGGTGCTGAGTGTCATGGCTCTTGCCGGTCTTCTGATCGGCAGGAACTATGAGAATTCCACCCGGCAGGATCTGGAAGGGCGGGCAGCCAACGCGTTGGAGCAGACGGCACTGCGTCTTGACACGGTTTTTGAAGATTCCAAAGAGGTATCGTACGACGGGGTCGTGCGCAATTCCTACCGGCTGTATCAGAAAGACGGAGACAAAGCTGCTTTCTACCGCACGGTAAATGAATATTTGAATCAGAATTTCGCACGGAATGAACGGGTTCCTGCCGCATTCCTCACCTTCTGGGAGGAACCGGATGTCCGGCCTTATGCGGCATCACGGGCTGATTTCGGTTACAGCTCCCAGCGGGAATACCGTGACAGCATTGAGCAGGATCTGCTGGAAAAAATGAAAGAGGTCGACACCGGTATTCTCCTGCTGGAGTATGGGGGAGAGCTTTATGCTGCACGGAACCTTCTTGACAGTCACTTCCGCCCTTATGCCACAGTGGTCCTGCTCTGTGACAAGGAGATCCTGTTTCAGGCTCTTGAGCCGGTGCGGGAGATCAGCGAAAACGTCATTCTGATGATTGATGACACGCTGCTGCTGTCCGATTCGGGAAATCTCAGCATGGCAGACAGCAGGCCGGATCTGCCGGAAGGGCAGTCCTTCACGGAGTCGGTTTCAGGGCATACCCTCTGCCTGACGGCGGAGATCGCTCCGTTCGATTTCTGGCGGGGAGCGCCGGAAGTCCGTGTGGCGGGTCTGTTTGTGGCGCTTCTTGCCATTCCGCTCCTTTTTGTGGTGCTTTTGCTGTTTCGCCGGTACATCACAAAGCCGGTCGATCTTCTGGTGGATGCCAGTAAGCACCTGCAGGATGGGGAGCGGGGCTATATGATTACGGAGGCAGCTGACAGCCGGGAGTTTCAAACACTCTTTGAGCATTTCAACACCATGTCAACCGAGCTGAAGAACCAGTTTGAGCGTTCCTACCAGGAACAGCAGGCACTTCAGCAGGCCAGAATAAAGGCACTGCAGTCGCAGATCAATCCGCATTTTCTCAACAATACGCTTGAGATCATCAACTGGGAAGCACGCCTCGCGGACGACGACCGTGTCAGTGCCATGATTGAAGCTCTCTCCGTTATGATGGATGGTGCCCTCGCAAGGGACGGCCGCAGCCGTATCCCTCTTCGGGAAGAGCTCCGCTATGTGGATGCTTACCTCTATATTATCCGGGAGCGGCTCGGGGAACGCCTTGAGGTCATTCAGGAGATCGACGAGTCCATGATGGATGTCTTAGTTCCGCGCCTGATTCTCCAGCCTCTGGCGGAGAACGCCGTAGAGCACGATCTGACGCCCCGCCGCGGAGGAAGGCTTTCCCTCCGTGTGCGGCGGGAAGGTACGGATGCCGTGATAGAAGTGGAGCATGACGGCACTATGAGCGAAGAAGACCGTGCATCTGTTGAAGCCATGCTGGCCGCTGCAGCCTCTGATACGGAAATTTCCGGCCAGGTCGGTTTGAAGAATGTCCGTCAGCGGCTGAATCTGCTTTATGGAGAAAAGGGCACTCTGAGCCTGACTCAGTCAGGACCGGATAAGATTCTTGCCAGGGTCCGTTTTCCCCTCTCCGAATGACAATTCTTGTGTATCTGCCCAACAAGAGACAAGAAAGAGCAAGCAGAAATCTTCTGTTTTTCATTCTTTTCCGGTATAATTGATTCAACGATATCCGAAAGACAGATATCAGAATTACTATTTTTAAGGAGAAGCTGAAAATGAAAAAAGCACTTGCACTGTTCCTGGCTCTTGTTATGGTTCTGAGCCTCGGTTCCTTTGCCTTCGCAGATTCCGTAACGCTCAATGTTGTCACTTCCTATGGCGGAGATGACGGCAACCGCGGCAATTTTGAAGCGGCTGTAAAAGCATATGAAGCATCCACCGGCAACAAGGTGAACGACGGTTCCGCCACCTCCAACGAGGAGTGGAAAGCAAAAGTTCTGACCGACTTTGAGACGGGTTCCGAGCCCGATGTTCTGTTCTACTTCACCAATGCCGATGCCGAGCCGTTCATTTCTGCCGGCAAGGTTGTCTCCATCGACGAGATCCGCGCAGAATATCCTGACTTTGCTACCAACATGAAGAGCAGCATGATGGCTGTCGCTTCTGACGGAAAACAGTATTCCGTCCCGTCCTCCGGCTACTGGGAGAATATGTTCGTCAACAAGGCTGTCCTGGATGACTGCGGCGTAGCAGTGCCCGGCCCCGACTATACATGGGATCAGTTCCTTGACGACTGCGCAAAAATCAAGGAAGCCGGCTACACTCCCATTGCCTGCTCTCTGGTTGAAGTTCCCCACTACTGGTTTGAGTTCATGGTTATGAACAATGGTACGGTGGACAACCACCTCGACCTCCCGCAGGCTGCCGATGATGCTGTAGCAGCCAAGTGGGCAGCAGGCCTCAACGACATCAAAGCTCTTTACGAAGCAGGTTTCTTCCCGGCAAATACGCTCACCGCATCTGATGCAGAGACAGTTGAACTCTTCAATTCCGGCGAAGCAGCTTTCCTGATTGACGGTTCCTGGAAAGTCGGCTACTTCACTGCCAACGCTGCTGATCTGAATGACTTTGCCATCGCATTCGTTCCCGGCAAGGGTGAGCGCAGCGCATCCGAAGCTATCGGCGGCATTTCCATGGGTTATTTCATCACACGCAAGGCATGGGACGATCCTGCAAAGCGTGAAGCAGCTGTAGCCTTTGTTTCCCAGCTCACTTCCGATGAAGTGCTCAGCACCTTCGTCACAACAGAAGTTACCGCTCTTGTCAACGGCGCAAGCCCGGCAGGCCTCAATGAGCTCCAGCAGTCCGCTGCAGAAGCAAACGGAAAGATTACAGCCATTGCCGGCGCTGTACAGGATCTCCTGACGGCTGAAGCACGCGGTGATCTCTTTGCCAATGTTCAGAACGTTGTCACCGGAAAGATGACTGCTGAAGACGCGGTCGCCTCTGCCATCGCACTGAACTGATCCTCTCTGGAGAATCGCTCCGGAGGCTCTGAAGAATTGTACCGGAAAGGGGAGGGCCTCACGCCCTCCCTTATCTTTTCCTTAGGGCGGTATCACTATGAATTCTATGATCTACAAAAAGAAATCGCCTCTGCTGATTTTTCTGATCCCGGCGTTTGCTTTTCTGCTGGTTTTTCTCTATTACCCCTTCTTCCAGAATATCATAAACACGGTTTTAAAAATCGGCGGGTTGGGCAGAGCACCGGAAGGCCTGAATACTCCGTGGTATGAGAACTACCGGCGCCTTCTGGATGACCCTTACATGCGTGTGGCACTGAAGAATACCATGGTGCTGATCCTCTGTACCATTGTGTTTCAGGTGGGCATTGCGCTGATTCTTGCTTTGCTGGTGGACACCATCCGGGTGGGTGCACAGTTTTTCCGCACGGTTTACTTCTTCCCGATTGTGATCTCGGCCACGGCACTTGGCCTTATGTTCAACCTGATCTTCCTCTACAAGGGTGGCATGGTCAATCAGCTGCTGCTGAGCCTCGGCAAACTGCCTTATGAAGTCAAGCCCAGCGGGAAGGTAATTGTCCAGTGGCTCGACTGGAAGGATCAGGCACACTTTCTCTTTACGATGTTTTTGCCGGTCATGTGGCAGTATGTGGGATTCTATTTTGTCATTCTCGTTACGGGCCTCAACAACATCCCGCAGGATGTATATGAAGCTGCTGCGCTCGACGGGGCAGACGGATGGAAGCGCACCCGTTTTATTACCCTTCCGCTGCTGCGCAATGTGCTGTGTACCTGCCTGGTGCTTGCCATTACCGGCGCGCTTAAAGTGTTCGATCTGCCGTGGGTGATGTTCGGTGCAGGCATGCCGGAAAACATGGGCTGGCTCACAGGCACCTATATGTATGACCAGACCTTCAACAAAATGAATGTGGACTATGGCTCGACCATTGCCGTGCTGATCGTGGTTCTGGGCGTTGTTCTCTCCAATGTTGCCAACCGGATTTTCCGTCCATCGGAAGATCTGTAGAAAGGAGGGCAGGGATGAATACCGGACGTAAAAAAGTCTCCCGGACGGTCACCTATCTGGTGCTTAGTCTGTGGGCGCTCACAACCATCTACCCTTTTATCTGGGTTATCCTGAACTCCTTCCGGCAGAAGGGCCTCATCATGTCGGACTCGTTCTCTCTCCCTCTCGGAGAGGCTTTCACGTGGGACAACTATCTCACAGCATGGCACCGTGCGGATTTTAAAAACGCCTATCTCAACAGTTTCCTCATCTCCGGCACGGTTACAATTTGCGTGGTCCTGATAGCCGGTCTTGCTGCCTATGGCCTTGTCCGTTACCGTTTCCACGGCAGGTCTCTGCTCTACAGCCTGATCATGGCGGGCATGATGTTCCCGGTCTTTTCCACGATCATTCCTGTGTTCCGCATGGAAGCTGTGCTCGGTTTAGCGGGAACGGGCAATCGCTGGTTGAGTCTTGTTGCGGTTATTCTGCCACAGATAGCCGGCAATCTCTGTTTTGCCATTGTCATCCTGATGGGCTTTATCCAGTCAGTTCCGATCGAACTGGAGGAAAGCGCCTATCTCGACGGCTGCAATGTCTTCCAGATCTATTTCCATATCATTATTCCTGCAGCCAAATCTTCCTTCGCGACAGTGGCAATCTTTGCGTTCCTCTGGAGTTACAACGACCTCTTTACCCAGTCCTTCTTCCTGCGTTACCCGCAGGAACGTGCCATCACCGGCCTTCTCAACGAAATCAGTTCCCAGGCAGGCGTGAATTACGGTCTGATGGCGGCTTCCGTCGTGCTGGTTGTGATCCCGGTTCTGGTGGTATACGTCTGCCTGCAGAAGCATATCATTAAGGGCTTGACGGCAGGGGCTGTCAAGGGATAGAATCCTTTCAGGAAGAAGGGAGGTGGCAGAATGTTCCGTGTTATTCTGATTGATGATGAACCGCTGATCGTTGAAGGCTTGAAAAAGGTCGTCCGTTGGGAAGAGTACCAATGCACGGTTGTTGCTACGGCGGAAGATGCGGAAAAAGGCGCGGAACTGATCCGCACCCTCCAACCGGATATTCTCTTTACGGATATCCGCATGCCCGGCGTTGACGGGCTGACCATGCTTGCCGGACTGCGCAGTGAGTTCCCCGAGCTGCAGGTCACGGTTCTCACCGGCTATCGGGACTTCTCCTATGCACAGGAAGCGATTAAGCTCGGGGTCGCAAGGTTTCTGCTCAAGCCTTCCAAAATGGATGAAATCCGGGAGGCCCTTGCCTGTATGACCGCCCGGCTGGAGCAAAGGCATCCCGAACAGGATGCAGAACCGGCAGAAAAGGACGAAGAGAAGGAAAATGCAGGCAGCTTTCTTGTCAACCGGGCGCTTGACTATCTGGAAGAGCATTATGCGGAGAAG
>JAFQZI010000171.1 GCA_017406005.1 Oscillospiraceae bacterium
TCCCGGTGGAAATCGTGTTGAAATCATCATCATAGATGATGGCTCAAAGGACCAAACCGGAGCTATCGCAGATTCCTATGCGGCAAAATATCCGTCTGTTATACGCGTGATTCATCAGGAGAACGGCGGTCACGGCGAAGGCATCAATCAGGGGCTGCGCCACGCCACCGGAAAATACTTCAAAACTGTTGACAGTGATGATACTTTAAGCCGCGATCTGATACCCTTTCTTGACGCCCTGGAGGCTTGTGACAGGGAAGGCGGTGTTGATCTCTTCCTGACCAATTACCACTATGTTCATGCCGACGGGAAAGGTGACCGGTCCATTCGCTTTGCCAATGCATTTCCAAAGAACAGGATTTTCACCTGGGATGAGAGTCGTCCTTTCCGTCCGGACCAGGTTCTCATGATTCACACCTGCACTTTCCGCACGGAATTATTGCGCAGCACCGGTCTGATTATGCCGAAGCATACATTTTACGAAGACAATTACATGGTCTACGGCAATCTTAAAAATGTTCACAGCCTCTATTACATGGATTGTGATCTCTATCAGTATGCAATCGGGCGGGAAGGCCAGTCTGTTCAGCAGGACGTCATGATGCGCCGTTACCCCCATCAGATCAAGGCCACCGAGCTCTGCTTTACGGCATTTCACCTTGATGATATTCCGGAAAAGCGGAAGTGCGCTTATCTCCGGCATGAGCTGTTCATTATGTTCGGTATATCCATTCTCTTCACGCGGCTCAACGGAACAGAACAGGCGGATCGGGATATTGATCAGATGTGGGAAAACTGCCGCTCTTATGATGCCAAATGGGCAGATTACTTCCGGGAAAAAACGCTCCTCAGTCTGGTCTGTATCCCTGGAAAGCATGGGCGTGCACTTGTCAGCTTTTTCTACGGCCTTGCCCATCACATTGTAAGATTCAATTAAACAGTCAGGAGGCAGGCTCTTCAACGGCCTGCCTCCGCTCTTTTTTGTTTTTTGGATGGTTTTCAGTATCCGATTGTATTTTTCTTGATCCAGTACAGGATCAGCATGTGCACCGGGTAGATCGCATAAAACAGCACCGATACAACTTTTCCTCGAATAAAACCACGCTCGCCGTTGTACAGCCCGATCGGGAAGAACGCCAGCCCAGCCTGCCAGCGGCTGGTGAGAAAACAGGCTCCGACCACTGCCTGAAAAAGCGGCTGTGCTCTGAGCAGATACAGCATCAGGATGAACCCGTATCCGCTGCTGCCGTAATCCGCTTTCAGCATGGAAGCAACAGCAAACGTCAGGATCAGAAAAAAGATCGTCCTTGGATTTTTGCCGCCTTCTTTCTGGATTTTCTCTATTAGGCACAGCCCGAGATACCCGAGCAGGAGAGTGAAGAAAACGTTCTGCGTTCCATAACGCCAGGCATCTGCATGCAGCAGATTCCATGGCAGTTCGGATAAAACGGCAAATACCGCAAGCCTGATCCCATAGCGTTCCCTGTCATGTGTATGCAGAAAGCCTTCTACCAGCAGAAAAGCATAAATGGGAAAAGAAAGCCTGCCGATGAATCGCAGCACTGTATACAGCATCAGGCGTTTCTGCCCGATATGCAGCACAACTGACGCCGTGCTGCGAGGGAAGGTGGCCCCGATATGGTCTATAATCATCGTCACGATTGCCAGAATTTTCAGACCGCTTCCGCTCAGGCAGCGGTATTTTTTTGGAACCAGAACAAGATCTCCCATCATTAGTTCTCCAAATACAACCTGTCTCTGTGTTTCAAAGTTCCGAGTTGTTCAAATCCATAGAGCAGATTCTGTTTGTCATGGCAGTCAGAAGAAAAAATCAGTTCTTTTCCGGATGCAAGCCAACGCTCAAGAATTCTCTTCTCCGGATACGGTTTTGAACGGTATCCTCGCGCCATCGCCCCTGTGTTGACCTCTAACAGGCAGGGCGACTGCAGCAACACATCCAGTGCTGCATCTGCTGCCGCACGATAGCGGGGATGGCCGGTATCAAAATACCTGCCCTCTTCATTGTATTTTGTAATCAGGTCAAAATGAGCGATTATATCACAGTGTGTACGCTGGTAAAGCCGGGAAACGAGTGCATAATAATCCTCCGCAAGGGCATATGCGTCTCCGGCATAGATCTCCTGCAAAAGGAAGAGGAATCCATCCCTGCTTTCATCGACAGCATATTTTTTCCCGTTCTTTTCCACATAATGGACAGCCCCGATAATATATTCAAACTGCTGCCTGTTTACTTTTGAAAAAATATCCTGTTCAATGCCGAGGCGGATGGTGATCTGATCCCGGTATTGTTCCCGGAGTCTGCGAATCTCCCGGCAGTAATCCAGTGTGCCCTTTTCACTCATACATCCGCTGTCTTCTTCCAGATAGGAATGCCCGGAGAAACCAATCTCCGGGCAGCCGAGACGAATTGCCTCGGCGACCAGCTCTTCAGGGCTGTCCGCTCCGTCACAAAAGGTTGTATGGGTATGGTAATTGGATTCCATCAGACCATTTTCTCCTGCTTCACCTTGTGATCAATGATATGGCGCGAAGCAAGCTCTGCGCGAATCTCCTCCGGGGTGATCCCGAGTTCCACCATCATCACAAGCACATGGTAAGCGAGATCTGCCGTTTCATAAACCGTTTCTGCACGGTCTCCGCCTTTCCCGGCA
>JAFQZI010000172.1 GCA_017406005.1 Oscillospiraceae bacterium
AGCGTGATGTCTTCCCCGTCGAGCAGGATACTTCCGCTGTCCGTAAAGAAGGTCCCGGCGATTGCGTTGAAAACCGAGCTTTTACCTGCTCCGTTGCTTCCGATGATAGAAACAAAGTCACAGTCCGGAACGGTCAGGGAGAGATCCGAGATCGCCTTGCGTTCATTGGCCGTGCCGGGGTTGAAGGTTTTAGAGATATACTTCAGTTCCAGCATGTTACCGAACCTCCTTCCCGGCTTTGCTGTGGGTGATTCTTCTGTGGAATTCCGGATAGCGGCTTTTGAGATACGGCCCAGCAATGGCGATGATCACGATTATCGAAGACACCAGCTTCAGCATGAAGGCCGGCATATGGAAGCGCAGTGCCGCTGCATACACGAGGCGGAAGATGATCGCACCGAGCACGGCGCCGCACGCCTTGCGAGCAATGCCGCCCTTTCCGGCAAACGCCCTGCCGATCAGCAGGGAGGCGAGTGCGATTGTCACCATGCCGGATCCGATATCGATATTCACCGATTTCTGGCTCTGTGCAAGCAGGCAGCCGGAAAGGGCGGTAAACGAATTGGAGATGCACAGCCCCACAATGGTGGTAAAGGCGGGGTTGATCGAAGAGGAGCGCACCATGTCCGGGTTATTGCCGGTTGCGCGGATGGCAAGCCCAAGCCTTGTCCGGAGGAACCAGGTGAGAAACAGAATCACAAGCAGCACGGCGACCAGTGCGACAACGGTCTTATACATCCCCGAAAGTGCCGTCTCCTTGAGCTGCAGCTTCAGCTTTGTGAAAACCGTCTCCGTTTTGTTCATGTTCAGAAGGGAAGCCCCTCCCATGATCCCGATATTGATGGAATAGAGCCCCGTATTCACAATAATACCCGATAGAAGGCTGTCGATGCCCATCTTCGTCTGCAGCAGGGCAGTTGTGAATCCCGAGAGCATACCGGCAAGCATGGCAGCCGGCAGTGAAAGCCAGGGATGTCCGCTCAGCGCTACAACCGCACCGACGACTGCTCCCAGTGTGAAGCAGCCGTCGGTGGAAAGATCACATACATTCAGCATGGAATAGCTGAGGAACAGTGCCAGCACCGTGAGGGAACTGATCAGCCCCAGTTCCAGCGCTGTCTGAAGGATGGATGCCATTGATGGATTCTCCGATTTCTGTTTTTATTTTTTACTGTATCGCAGTGCTTTACCTGTTCAGCTCTGCCTTTTCCGCTGTGTACTGTTTACGAGGCGGCAGAACAGATCAGTTTATGCTAAATCGTCAAAACTTTCAGCAGTAGTGATCGGCTGCACCTTGGTGCAGAAAGGAGCGAATGCTTCAGCGATCGCATTATAGTCAAATCCGATTGCCTCGCAGGTCTCCGTGTTCACAGTTGCAGTGCCGTTGTCAAATGTCATGACAGGCACTTCAGCGGGGTTCTTGCCGTTCAGCAGGATATCGGCGATCATATTTCCGGTTTCCACACCGAGATTTGCATAATCCACGCCGTACCCGAGGAAAGCTCCGTTGAGGGCAAAGCTGTCAGCACCGGTGTAGTGGGGGATGCCTGCCTCTGCAAACGTCTCATAAATGGCCAGCTCGGCGGTCATGATGGTGTTGTCCGTCGGAGTGAAGACAGCGTCGACCTTGTCGCTGACAAGGGATTCTGCTGCGCGCATGACTTCGTCCACCGTAGTTCCGGTGCGCTCGACGTATTTGATGCCCTTTTCCTCAAGATAGGCTTTCGCGGCGGCGATTGCGGCGGTGGAGGCATCTTCGCTGACGTTGTACAGCAATCCGACCAGATCGGCGTCGGGATCCGCTGCGAAGATCAGGTTCATGACGGCGTTGGTGTCAAGATAGTCGGAAGTGCCCGTCAGGTTTGCACCCGGCGCCTCGAGGGATTCCACAACTCCCGCCCCCACGGGGTCGGACACGGCGGCGAATACTACGGGGATCTGGTTGTCTTCGGTTGCGGCCTGCATGCCCATAGCCACCGGCGTTGCGATGGCGACCATCAGGTCCACCTTGTCCGCGATGAAGTTGGCGATGATCTGGTTCATGACGTTTGCGTCCGTATTGCAGTTGTCTTCCTGAATGTCAAAGACAACGCCCTTTTCCGCGCTGATGCTGTCGAGCTGGCTGCGGATGTTTGCAATGATCTGGTTGAGCGAGGCATCGTCAACGAAGTTGCAGATGCCCACTTTGAAGGATTCGCCCTCTGCGAAAGCGGGGGAGATGCCGATTGCGGCAAGGGATACGACGAGAGTCAAGATCAACGCTGCACTGATAAGTTTTTTCATGGTTTTCTTTTCCTTTCATTTTTTTATTTTTTGCTTTTTCTTTTTGGGTTAAGGACGGAAAGAAAAGCAAAAATCCCGTCCCCGCAACTGTCATTGCTGGGACGGGAATGAAAGACAATCCCGTGGTGCCACCCGGCTTGATGTGAAAACCACACCCACTTATCGCGTACTATCATACGCTGAACGTTGTTTACGGGGATTCCCGCCCCGGCGCGCATACTCGGGTTTTTCAGAACCCTTTCCGGTTGCCCTCGGAAGCCCATTCGGCTTTACACTTTCTACTGCCCTTACACCGTCGGCAGCTCGCTGAAGGAAAGAAGCTTAAAGCTTACTTACTCTTCCTCATCGGTTTGGCTGCATTTTAGCACGCTAAATCGGAGATGTCAATTGTGAATTTTCTCACTCCCGTAATTTTGTTGTTTTTATACGAGAATTCCGGGCCGAGCCTGATCTTTTTTGTCGGATTGCCCCTGTTATTTCCCTGTGGAGCCGAATCCGCCCGCTCCGCGTTCCGTATCCGGCAGCTCGTCGGCAAAGTCGAATTCCGCTTCCAGGAATGGAAGGATCACGAGCTGGGCGATGCGCTCCCCGTGCACGACGGTCCGCTCCGTATCCGAGTCGTTGTGCAGCGCCACAATGTATTCTCCGCGGTAATCGCTGTCGCAGACCCCCACGCAGTTTGCCGGCCGCAGCCCTTCTTTGAGCGAAAGCCCGCTCCTTGCGAAAACCGCGCCGAACCACCCCTCCGGGATCGC
>JAFQZI010000173.1 GCA_017406005.1 Oscillospiraceae bacterium
AAGCCTTGTGTAACTGCGACTAACGTTATCGGACCGTGTTTAATGGAGAATTCAACCGAGACTTCTGTCCCGCGTTTACCATGACGGACACCCAATCCTCTGATTTTTGGCTTTTTGTCGCTTATGCATTAACGGCCGTAGAACAGATTTGGTATCCATGTTGCAAGGCCCGGAATGAAGATGACAGCGATAATGACCGTAATATAAACTGCCAGGAAAAACAGAATCGGTTTTGCGATTTTTGTAATTGGTGTCTTACTAATCGACGACATTACAAACAATTGGCCGCCGACGGGAGGCGACATTCCTCCGGTTGTGAGAGAAAGAATAAACGCAATGGAAAAATGTGTGGAATCTATGCCCATCTTCAATGCGATCGGAAGGAGTATTGGAGTCAAGAGAAGCATGACAGCAGTGCCTTCTACAAAGCATCCGGAAAGAACGCAAATCAGCATAATAAACAGCATAAAACCGACTTGAGAGCTTATATTTGCCCCAACAAAATTGGCTATTGATGTTATGATTCCTTCCCGTGCGAGAAGATAGCTGAATGCAGCAGACACACAAATAAGAGAAACCGGAGCTACAGTAGAACGGGCTGCATTTCTGACACATTCTATCAATTGTTTAACACTTAATTTTCTTGTTATAAATCCATATCCTATTCCATAAACGACTGCCAAGACGCCTGATTCCGTAACAGTAACAACACCAGACAGGACGCCGCCAATAATAATTATAGGCATTAATAAAGCCCAGATAGCTTTTACAAATGATTTTCCTATGTTTTTAAAACCAAGAAAAGGTACTTTTGGAACGTTGTGTTTCTTTGCGTAAAAGTAACACACAAACATATATCCAACTCCCATCAGAATACCCGGTAAAACTCCTCCCATGAACAGTTTACCGATATTCAGACCAGCAGCATTGGCATAAACGATCATGCAAATACTGGGGGGAATGATTGGACCGATACTACCGGAAGAAATTATGATTGCATTGGCAAAACCTTCATCATAACCGCTTTCTCTAAGTGGCCTATACAAAAGAACACCCAAGGCAGACGTATCTGCATTAGAAGAACCGGAAATACCAGCAAGCAGCATGCCTGCCAATTCTGTACTCTGAGCAAGGCCTCCTCTGATCCATCCTACCAGTGAATTTGCAAATTCAACCAAGCTCCGTGTAATATTTGTCTTCTCCATTATTTCTCCAGCCAACATGAACAGAGGGATTGCCAACATGGAAAAACTGTCCATCTGCGTAAACATTTTTTGGCTGAACATCATCATTGGAGTAGTCCCGGAGAAAACAAACCACAAGCCGCAAGGAACTCCGAGACTTATGATAATTGGAACGCCTAAAAGCAGGAGAACTATAAAGGTTCCCAAACAAATCCAAAACCACATAGTAATCCCTCCTCTTACGGTTCCTTCGCAGTACTGGGAAGGTCTTGCTTCCTGAGTTCACCGATATGAATGAACAGATCTTTGATCATTACAATCGATAGCAGCACTCCACAAGCGACCTCAGCACTATAGAGCATCCAGAATTTCAATCCCGGGAAGCCCGGAACACTCATTTTCCCGCTCTTCTGTACATACTGGAGCGAACAAAGGAAAAAGGTTATTCCGAAAAACAATCCGCAGAGATCAAAAAAGATTTCAAATACTGTTCTGGTTTTCCCTGTTGTTTTTTGAAAAATCAGATCAAAAGCAACTGTTGCTTTTCGGTTAAACATCACAGGTACACCAAGCATTATTATCCAAACCAGGCCAAATCTGCATGCCTGATCGCTCCAACTGAGAGGCGCTCTCAGGACATAACGGAAAAATATCTGTGCAACAATTGTAATCACTTCCAACCCCAGAAGTATAGTTACAACTGTTTCGATGACTTTCATGAAGCCATCTATGAACTTCGACATTGTGTCCCTTCTCCTTTCCAACAGATGTATTGTTTTTTAAAAATGCATAAATACCTGCTTAACTTCAAATGGTTTCCCTGTTTCCGGATTAATATTTGGAATTAAGATGTCCTTCATGTATTCATCCCAACGTTTTTTTACTTCAGAAGCTTTTTGATATGCTATCGCATGATCAACGCCTTCTTCACATTCCATATAACCAAATACTTCGTTTTCAACCATCCAAATAGAATAATTGTGAACCCCGCATTCATTAAACATCTGAGTCATTTCAGGCCAGAACAATTCATTGTGGCGTCTGATGTATTCCTCTTTTGCATCCTGCCTGACATAGGCTTTCCATGCATAACGTTCCATAATATTTTAGGCTAAATGCACAATGTGCAATTTGATTCCTTTCCCCCTCTTTACTTTTTTTGTTAATTATATCCAATTTTATGTTTCTTGTCTAATCTGATTAAGCAGTATTAAAAGCAGTTTAAAAACAGATTTTTTTTAATCAATCGAAGAAGAGAAAGCAAAATAAACTGACTAAAACAAATCAGCCTGTAAAACAAACTAATTTGCTTTACAGACTGACTTTATATGATTTTACTCCCGGTATCCAGTTCCACATTGACGGTTTCTATGCAAAAGGCATTGTGTCTTTTCAAACTGAACATGCTGTTCTGCAGCTTCGCGAGCCAATGAAGGGATGCCGGTAGAAATATTTCGCACAATTATTAAGTGATCCTCAGAGATTAACTTCCTTCCATAGATTCCGTTATCAATCTTCCAATATTCAAGGGATCTGCTCATTGCATAGTCGTAATCTTTTTTCTTTTTTATATACTCCCTATACAATTGTTCATTATCTGAAAATTGTACCATCATTTCATGAAAAGCAGAATCAACTTCAATACGTTGGATCTGATTCTTATGAGAGTTGTCCCCCTCTGCACATTTTAACCATAGTTTTTGATGCTGAAGGGCTAGCTCCTTCAATTTATCAACATTTACCAATGCAAGCCTCTGTGCACAAAGAAATGCTGCGAACCCCTCATGACATTTTCTCAGGTCATAAATATCCGTAAGCTCTTTCTCATTCACATCAAAGACATAGTATCCCCCATTTACACCATTATACTCAACAAGTCCTTCATTTATTAAAAGCTGAATGGCATTCTTAACAGGGGTAATACTTACATTCAGGGTTTTAGCTATCTCAGTGATATTCAACCTTTCTCCCGGATAGATTTTCACACTGTTGATAGCTTGCTTTATACAATCGTAAACAACATCGTTCAGTTTAATGAAAGGGTTTTCTTCCTGTCTCTTCTTAACAATATTGCTATCAAAAATCTCAGTATATTTTTTATTCATTTTCTGCAAGCTCCTTATTTCAGTCAGTTCACAGATTTTTCTAGTATCCCCTTCTTCTTTTGTCAATTAATTATAATCGGTTTTTTATAAGTTGACAATATATTTTTGATCAGCTCGCTTATTCCTTAATGGATTCAATTCTTTTTTCAACATATTCCTATTGACAAATCGATATTAGAGTGATATCATATTGATATCAGTAAAAAAGCGATTCTGACAAGGAGACTACTGACATGAGCGGAAAACCGATACTTGAGATCAAACACTATTCAAAGTCATACGGAGAGGGTAAAAAGGCTGTAGACGATGTGTCGCTCAGTGTGATGAGCGGAGATATCTATGGGTTCATCGGCCACAACGGAGCAGGAAAATCGTCAACGATCCGCGCCGTGGTGGGCGTGCTGGATTTCAATGAGGGCGAGATTTTGATTGACGGGCATTCCGTAAAGGATGAGCCGATGGCCTGCAAGCGGATCACAGCTTATATCCCCGACAATCCAGACCTGTATGAAAACCTGACCGGAATCCAGTATCTGAATTTCGTGGCGGATGTTTTCAGCATCAGCGCTGCGGAACGGGAAGCCAGCATCCGGAAATATGCCGATCTTTTTGAGATCACGGATGCACTGGGAGATCTGATCGGGTCTTATTCCCACGGCATGAAGCAAAAGGTGGCGATCATCTCGGCACTGATCCACTCCCCCAGGCTGCTTGTGCTGGATGAGCCGTTTGTCGGGCTCGATCCGAAGGCGACGTTTACGCTGAAGGAGATCATGCGCGAGATGTGTGAGGAGGGCACGGCAGTCTTCTTCTCGACGCATGTGCTGGATGTGGCCGAAAAGCTTTGCAACAAGGTGGCAATCATCAAAAAAGGCAGGATCATTGCTGCCGGAACCATGGAGGAACTCACGGAGGGGCATTCCCTGGAGGAAGCTTTCCTGGAGGCAGACAATGAAAAATAAGAACATTCTTCTGCTCAGAACGCTGCTTTTATCCACGAGCGGACGCAACATATACAGGTATTCCAAAGATAAGAAGAAACGGAAGAAAATTGTCGGGAATGCCATAGGCGTTGTACTCCTGTATGCGATGCTGATGGCCTACTGCATAGCGACATGCATCGGTTACGGGATGATCGGCCTTATCGATGCAGCTCCGGAGATGTGTGCGCTGATGATCAGTGCGCTTGCTTTTGTGTTTACCTTTTTCAAAACGAACGGGTATCTGTTCAACTTCAGGGAATACGACATGCTGATGTCGCTTCCGTTTGAGGCAAGAACCATTGCAGGCTGCAAGTTCCTGTATATGTATATCAAGAGCCTGCCGTGGTACCTGAGCATCTCTGTTGCCATGATGGCAGGGTACGGCTATTATGCCCGGCCGGCATTCTTTGTGTATCCTGTATGGATCCTTCTGTCCTTCTTCCTGCCGATTATCCCGATGCTGATCTCCGCTTTCTTCGGGTTCCTGATTGCAAAAGTAAGCGCGGGGTTTCGGAAGACCAATATCATACAGACGATCCTCACGTTTGTTTTCCTCATCTTCTGTTTCAGTTTGCGCTTCATCCTGACGGATCTGTTCAAAAACGATAAAGTTGAGGCGACACTTGAGAAAACCTCCGAGATCACCGGGAATGCTGCAAAAACCTATCTGCCTGCGGGGTGGTTTGCAGATGCGGTCAAGGATCACAGTATACTCGGCGGCCTGCTTCTGATCGGAGTGAGTGCGCTGCTGTTCGCGGCAGTTTTCACGATCGTCGGCAATTCCTACAGGAATATCAACTCCGCGCTGAAATCGCACGCGGCGGCCAAGAACTACAGGATGACCGGACAGAAGCAGAGAAGCGTTGTCACCGCAATTGCCTATAAGGAATTCAAGCGGCTTACCGGCTCCACCGCGTATATGACGAATGCAGCAATAGGGGAGCTTCTGGCTTTGCTGCTGGGGATCGTCACACTGCTGATCGGGTTTGACAGGATCATTGCTGTGATAACACAGGGCGCGCCGATCGATGCGACAATGCTCCAGCCGGCGATTCCTTTTATCATCTACTTTCTTATCGGTATGGTTGCCACGACTGCCTGCTCTCCGTCACTGGAGGGAAAAAATTACTGGATCGTGCAGAGCCTGCCGATCGAAAAGAAAACTCTTTACCAGGGGAAGATGCTCTTCAACATGGTATTGACGGTTCCGTTTATGGCTTTCTCCACCCTGTGCCTGTGCATCTCGGCGAAAGTTCCGGTGCTGAACACGGTGTTGTATCTGGTGCTGGGTTTTGCACTGTGCGCGTTTTCTACAGCGTGGGGATGCGTGTGCGGCATCCGGCATATGCGGCTTGACTGGGAAAACGAAATTGAAGTGATCAAGCAGGGCGCAGCGGTTGCCATTTACATGCTGCCGAACATGTTCGTGGTGATGGGGCTTATGGTGCTGGTGGTCTTCCTCGGGACAAAAATGGATCATAAGCTGCTGACAATTGTTTTGACGTTGATTACTGCTTTGCTTGCCGGCCTGAGTTATCGGAGAGTGATGGTGCTGGCGAAGCGGGGATAAGATTGTCGCTTCGTAATTAGTGCTTACCAGGTTTCGCGCGAAAGCAACACAGTACCGCTTATTGACTGCTTACTCGCGCGAATAAACGTATAAGAACGAGAAGTGCGTATTGTGACAATGTTGGGGCTATTTCGCGCGAAGGCAACATGGCACCACTTACTGACTGCTTACTCGCGCGAATAAATGGATAAGAGAGAGTTGTGTGCGTAGTGAGTATGTCGAAACTCGGTCGCACGAATAAAGGAGAGGAAAGCGTCTAATCAATCATTGGTATTATTGCGTATAAAATAAACAGAGACTGCGTCACCGTGTTATGGGTGAAGCAGTCTCTGTGATATTAAAGGGTGTTTTATGCTTTTTTCTTTTTCACGCTGTCTGCGATTGTATAGCCAAGCATGATCGGAACCGCATATCCCCAGAGAACCAGGAGATTCGGCACCAGATAGAGGAAAGGATATGGAAGGAAACGATAAAAGAACTCCAGCAACGGATTCCCTTCTGTTTCAACGGCGAAGAAGTAGTTGGCTTTCGGATGCAGGCCGGTATAACGGAGAATCAGATTGAAACAGAACATGATAAATGCAATGACTAAAAGGGCAAAGCCCATGCGGGGCAGATCGGACCATTTCGGGCGGTAGAGCCCAAAAGTGCCGATGGCCAAGGAGGCAATCAACACAACATAGTGTGTGATGAAAAAGCCGAGCATACGCGGGAGAAAGATGGAATAGCCATTAAACCCGGTACTGGGCATCATAATCGCCATAAACGCACCGAGCGGACCGACAAAGAAACAGAAACTGAGCAACGGACGCTTCTTCGTCAGGACAGCAATGGGAATGAGGATCAGATTAATGTTGCACAGCTGCAGCGGCAGTTCGCCCCACCAGTTGAATCCGCCCTTGTCAGCCGTAAGAATGGTAAACTCTTCATCGATGGAAAGCGCATACTTATAGAAAAAGAATCCCACCAGTGTCACCCAGCAGGTAATGCAGATGACAAGCACCTTTGTGCGTTCACTCTTCCCTTTCACGAGCAAACTGGCGACAACCAGGAGCAGGATGAAGAATGCAAGTAAAGCGAAAAACAATGGCCCGAACGGACGCAAGATCCAGAATTCCGACATAATACAGCCACTCCTTCAAGAAATAATGAAGATACCGGAACATTACAATAATAGGAACAGTTCAGTAGCCTCGTGATAAGTGCAAACCAAACACAATAAGGATCGTCGCACGCTTCCCGCGCGTCAGGATGTTTCGCGCGAGAGCAACACGGTACCACGTACTTACTGCTCACTCGCGCGAACAATCTTTTACCATGAAGCCTGAAAACTGCAAAGAAGTAAATAAAATATATCATATTGAAGAGGGTGTTACAAGTGAAAAGTTCAACCAGGGTGGGGTACTCCCCCGCCCTGGTTGTATTGCTGAAAGGTATTACGCTCGTGCTGCGGTGTTTCCTGCTCGCGAAGGGTACATTAACTACGATTTTACTGCTAACTCGCGAGCTAAATAGAGGGTTACTGTTGCTAGCTAAAGTTGGCACCGGTGTTAAGAGCAAGCGTTGTCGGTTAAGTGTATCGCTTCAGTTTTGCAGGAAGGCCGTTACGGCTTCCTGGGCACGGCGGGCTGTTTCTTCGGCTGACTGCTCTCCGCGGAAGAAGGCTTCTGCCTGTTCCTCGACAAGGCTATTCAGCCCATCTTTATTGTATTCACGGCGGGTGGTCGTCTCGACAAGCTGGAGGAGACGGTCGGCATCCTGCTGAGTCATGGCATAGATTTCGATATTATAGCCTGTGCCGTCTTCCACGTAGGCGCGGGCTTGCGGAATGGGCTGGCCGGCATCATCCAGGATGGGATTGCCGTCGACATCGGTCGCGTAGGAAATCTGCATCATCTCGTCCAGTTTGGCATAAAAAGCATTTTTGTTGGCGGGCAGGAGATACTGGTCTTTCTGTCTTTCCTCCAAGAAATACAAGCTCAGGAACTGCCATGCAGTCTCCTTGTTTTCAGAAGAAGCGCACATGGCTATGCCGGGCTCGAAGGAGAGGGAGCTGCCCGTGCCGGAATTCACCGGGTAGCCGATATAGGTATACGGCTTGCCGTTGAAAGAGGCACCGTAATAGATGGCATCGCCTGCGCTGGCAATATAGGCAGAATAGAGAAGCTGGCGGCCTGCTGCAATGGAGACCTGATCGCAATCGGTTTCGTAATTATAACCCTCCCAGGTGTATTCCGTCGGGAAGCTGGCTGCAAAGGTGAGGAGATCCAGGAAATCGCCGTTTTCAAAGCTGCAGGTATTGCTGGCCAGGTCGATATAACGGGCGAAATCTATGGAGAAGCAGGAGCGGAAGACATCGCCGGCGGTGGTGTAAATACTCATGGGACGGGTGCCCGGCTTCGAGGCAAGGGCATTGCGGTAATCGCGGTATGTCCAGCCCGGATTCTCGCCCACGACAGCGCTTTCGCCTATCAGGGTGTTGACGCAGAAGCCGCGGACCGGGTAGTAAAGCTTTCCTTCAATTTCTGCAGCTGCGAGAACGGACGGGAAGAAATCATCCCGGCTGTAAGCTTCGGAAGCGTCCAAATACGGATAGAGGTCTTCCAGGATTCCGTTGGCAGCGAGCTTTTCGATATTGAGGGAAACAAGGTCTACGAGATCCGGTTTGACGGCACCTCTGAGGATGTCTTCCTCCAGCTTTCTGGCGCCGCCATACCACTCTTCGTCGGTGTTATAGACGGAATAATCCAGGATATCGATATGGTATTCCTCATTTGCGGTATTGAAGCGAAGCACATCGGCCCGCTTGTCATAGTCAAGCCACGGGGTAGCGAGTGTGAGAACCGTTTTCTGAGACCCGGCATTCTCCGTGCGGGACACGCGGAAGAGACGATACTGACAGTTATTTTCCCCGTTGGCAGGCACATCGATTCCCGCCCACTTGTCAACCATGCCGATGACCGTGCCATCTTCGGTAACACAGAGATCTCCGTATACCTCCACGGCGATGTCAAGATTGATCCAGTTGAAGATGACATTCTTCTCCGCAGTGCCGGGCTCTGTGCCGATGAGAGAAGCGCCGTTGGAATAATAGAGAGGATAATCCCCGCCTCCGGAAAAGAGGGAATAAGCGTCAGACGGGATTGCAAGCGGGTCTCCCGTCTCGCCTGTTCTGGCATTGACCGGGTAGAGGCTGACGCCGTAATCTACCCATGCCGTAAAGGCAAGGCCTGCGTTGGGGATCGTCAGTATCCTGTCGGGATAGAAATCAAAACTCTGCGCCCAGTTGAGGGAACCGTCAACCGGATTGATGGAGAGCAGCTTGCCGGACATGGCGCAGATGACATTGCCTTCATCGTCCGCCGAGAAGGTGCCGATGTACTCATCCTCCAGCGTCGGGATCAGGGAGCAGGAGAGCTCCGTACCATCAGCGCTCAGATGACGCAGATAGTACTCCTGGGAAGATTTGAAGTTCTCCCAGTAGGCGTCTTCACCGCTGATGAGATCCGGCACTGTGCACCAGTTTTCGCCAAAAACTGCAAGCTCGGCAAAGGTGCCGTCCGGCAGGAGTTTAATGCCCTGCTGATAGCACTGGAAATCGTAGTTGTATTTGTCCGAGTGCTCCCGCTCCATACTGAACGGGATATAATTGATGAGCTTCTGTGCTTCGCCGTCGTACGAGAGGAAGAGGAGTGCGGGGGCATAGACATCATACTGGCCTTCGTACTCTACCACGGCACCTTCCGGGATGTTTTTGCTCACCGTTTCAGTTGCGGAACAGTAAACGCCCTGATCGGTATAGCCGAAAGCAAAAGCGGAAGCGATATTGAACGAAGAGAGGTCGAAATCCGTAAACGTTACGGACCAGGATGCTTCGCTCTCCCCTGCTGCCAGCGCTTTGCGGGAGGCGGAAGCGGAGATCAGGGAGAAGACGAGGACGACGGCAAGCAGCATGCCGAGGGTGCGGGTTAATTTGGTTTTCATTTTTTGTCTCCTTTATCTTAATTTGGAAAAGTCATTTGTTACGCTCGTGCTACGGTTTTCCTGCTCGCGAAGGGTACATTACCTACGATTTTACTGCGCCGTCGCGAGCTAAAATAGAGGGGGGCTGTCGAGCGCTGAATAGAGGGTTACTGTCGTGAGCTAAATTGGGAAATAAGCGTTGCTAATGTTTATGGGTCAGCCTATGACAGTGGGAACTTTTCCAAGAGGATCTCTCGGTACGTAGGGTTTTACGTCATAATCAAGGTTTTCCTTCAGCCAGGCGATAGTGCGCTCGGAATCGAGATAGATTTCCACGTTATCATAATCCCAGTGTCTGGCAGGATTCGCAGCATAGCTGTTAAAGGCCGATTTATCTGCGTCAGAAAGGTTGAGATAGAAAGTTGTATCGGACCTTTGTGTATTTGCGGATTCGTAGAAGTAATACCGGCCGGCTTGGCCTGCCTCCATATCCGGGAGGACAGCATTGACATACAGATCGTATGCCTGACTCGGGGTGAGAAGCCATTCGGTTGACATTTCATACCCGAGAGATTCATCATAGAATAATGTATTGATCGTCGCTCTGTCAATATTCTCCGGCAAGATTTCCACTTCACGACGATGGCGGGAAAGTATACCCTCCGGGCGGTTCATCAGATCCTGCGCCTGCCAGAATTCGGATTGTTCGCCTCCGTTGGTTTCCAGATCACGATTCAGCCGATAAGTGCGCGTCAGCTTCCGACCGTTTTTCAGCTCATAGATAAAGTACATCTCGGCTTTATCCGTCGCTCTTTCATGGTCTGCCTTGCGGGAAAGGACTTCTTCCTGCAGGGCTATGATATCCTCAATATTCTCCGGCAGGGTAAAACGCGATTCATTGCCAAACATGGATAAGCAAACACTGTTCACATCCGCAGGAGCAGGAATGTTGGTTTCATACCCGAGAACATCCTTTTCACAGCAGACAGCCAGCACCGCAAGCACGGCACAGGTGATCAGAAGGCCTTTCCACTTGCCGCGGAAGACATGCATCGTCTTCTGGATCAGCATTTCCGCTGCATAATAACCGATCAGCGCGCCGGCCAGCAGCAGGATTCCCGCCATTACGGTAAGGACAGGGATCCGGAGCGAATATCCGAAAAACTCCGATGTAATAAAGGCAGAGAGCACAATCGCCGTGCCAACCGCCATGCAGTATTTGAAAACAGGCTTGAGGACCGGGATGGCAACAGTGTCGCCCGCCGTTTCCATGCGGCGCTTCCGATAGAGCAGAAGGGCAAACGCGGAAAGGAGCAGCCCCGCTGCACAGTAGGCTATCAGGACGGAATAATTCTCAACCAGGTACCGGCCCTGACCTTCAGGCATACCTTCTTCCAGATACGTTGTGTACAGGCGGAAGAGAACCGTATAGCCGGGGGACAGAAACGCGAATTTTTCCGCCGTACCGGAGTAACCGAACAGGAAGATCTTCAGCAGTGCCTGCATGCAGCTTTCCACAACAACGGCTGTAAAATTCAGCACCGCATACACCAGCGGAAGGATGAAAAGGCTCCCCGTGAGCATGGCACAGAAGACGGAAAAACCGTAAAATGCAACATTGCCCATCAAAACCATGGAAAGCCACTGTGCGATAGCACCGGAAGGCGCTTTATCGCCGAAAAGGATAAAGCCAACACCTGCTGCCAGGCAGTCAGCCAGCAGAAGCGGGAGGAGGCCCGTCAGATAGACGGTGCAGAAAACCGATTCGCGTTTCAGCGGGAAGGCGTTGATCATTCCGCAGGTACGGCTGTTGTACAGATAACTGAACACCGCCATCACAACAACCATACAGGCAAACAGGGCGATCCCCACCGTATTGCACGCACTGCTGAGGATCTGGCTCGCCAGATAGTTCGGGAGTTCAGCCATCGGGGCTCGCCATGCGGAAATGCTGTTGTTCACCGAAATCGGGAAGATCAGCAGCATCAGCACAAGATAACCGAGCCAGACCGGCCAGCAGCGCTTGAGCAGGTTGCCTGCAAGGCCTTTATGAAAGAATGATGTTTTTGATCGCATGATCGTTTCCTCCCAGTTCATAAATGAAGATTTCCTCCAGCGTCAGGGGAAGAACATCCATATAAATCGGCTCGGCGGAGGCAATGCGCTTTTCCACTTCATCCGCTTTGCCGCGAAGAATCAGCTGCTGGAGGCGGCCCGTAGATGCCTGATGGAGAATCTCCAGCCCTTCCGGAAGAGACTTGCCCTCGGGCAGAACTGCCTGGATTTTCACCATGTTCTCCTGCAGATCGGAAAGGCTGCGCTCCAGGAGCATTTTGCCCTTATCCAGGATGCCGACATGATCACAAACATCTTCGAGCTCGCGGAGGTTGTGGGAAGACACCAGCACCGTTACGCCGCGATCGGCAACTTCCGAGAGAAGAATACTCCAGATCTGGCGCCGCATCAGAGGATCCAGCCCGTCAACCGGCTCATCGAGCAGCACGATATCCGGTGCCGTGGAAAGTGCCAGCCAGAAAGCCGCCTGTTTCTGCATGCCCTTGCTGAACTTGCGCATGGGGCGCTTGCGGTCCAGCTCAAAAGCCTGGCCGAGCTTCTCAAAACGATCCGTACTGAAGTTGGGATAGACATCGCGGAAGAGCTTCATCATATCCTGCACGGTGGCCTGGGTATAAAAGAAGATATCATCCGGGATGTAAGCCATGCGCGCTTTCAGGGCAGTGTTTTCAAAAACCGGCTGAGAATCGATGAGGATCTCCCCTTCGTCCTGACGATAGATGCCTGCAAGGCAGCGGATGCAGCTGCTTTTCCCTGCTCCGTTGGGACCTGCCAGGCCGTAAACCGCACCCTCGGGAACGGTGAGATTCAGCCCGTCGAGCGCACGGAAACCGTCAAAGGTTTTCACCATATTTCTCACGGTAATCATATCTGTCATACGTCATATTCCTCCTCGATGAGATTCACCAGGGTCTCCTTCTCGGCACCTACCTGCCTCAGTTCCGGAAGCAGGGTACGGAAACGGCCGAGAAGCTCTGTTCGCCGTACACTGTCAGCCTCGCCGCGTTCGGCGACGAAGCTCCCCTTCCCCGGCATGGAAGCGATATACCCCTCCGCCTCCAGCTCACGGTAAGCGCGCTGGATGGTGTTGGGGTTGATGGCAAGCGATGCCGCCACCTCGCGCACCGACGGCATTTTACTGCCCATCGGCAGGACCCCGGTTATGATAAGCTGACGGAACCCGTCACGAACCTGTTCGTAAATCGGGCGCCCGTCACGATAGTTGATGCTTATCATGGATTTCGATTCCTCCTGAAAAACCATTAACTGTATTAAGTGACTTAATACAGTTAATATACATCAGGTTGATTCTTTTGTCAAGCACTGTTTTTCAACAGAATAAATACCGTTATCAGGCTTTGCCGCTGTTTTTCTGATAGATGGCCCAGAGGCCTTTCAGGAGAAGGTTTTCATCGCAGAGAATTTCATGCCTGCAGCAGGAGATAATTGCCGGAGCAAGCCTTCCGGTTGCGATGTGCGTGCACTTTTCACCGAGCTCTTCTTCCATGCGGTCGATCATGCCGTCAATCATCGAAGCCGTGCCGAGAATGGCACCGGAACGCATGCACTCTGCCGTAGTGGTGCCGATACAACGCTTCGGCTTTTCGATGTAAATATCCGGGAGCAGGCTGGTAGAAGAAGCAAGGGCGGAAAAGCCGAGATTGACCCCCGGGAAAATTGCCCCGCCGCGGAAGCAGTGCTTCCCATCGACAAGCGTAATGGTAGTTGCCGTGCCCATGTCAATCACGATAGCCGGCGTGCTGTAACAGGCAATCACCCCGACTGCCCCGGCTGCCAGATCCGCCCCGAGCGTGGACGGGTCATCGATCTTTACATTGAGGCCTGTTTTAATGCCCGGGCCGACGATCAGGCTCTGCCTGCCGGTAAGCCGTTCAATTGCCTCGGCGAGCGATGCCGTAACGGGAGGTACAACGGAGGCAATCACGGCACCTTCTATCTCTTCCAGCCGGACAGACATGAGGTTCAGAAGATCCCGGAGCTTGATTGCAGCTTCCGCGCCGGTGGCATTCGGCTCCGTTCTGATCCGTTCGGTATGGAAGATCCGGCCTTCTTCAATGCAGCCGACCACCGTATCGGTATTGCCGACGTCAACAGCAAGTATCATTCCGACTCCCCTTCCCGATCATTCCAGGGGCTGGCCGGTGAGCACCTTCCCGACATTCCATAGATAGGCAGCCTGACGGGCAGCACTCTCGCGGTCTTTTTCCGAGCGGTATTCCACCTCAGCCGTATGCCTGTCACAATCCATGCAGGTGACGTAGAAACACCAGCCGTTTTCCTCCTCCAGAAGTGCACTGCCGCCGCACCAGGGGCAATCCTGCAGATCTACAAGATGATAGAATTCCGGTCTTGAATGGTTTTCCATTTTCGATTCTCCTTACAATTCATTCTCCAGCGTTTCGGCATATACCTGAAAACCGATGTCACGGATATTGCCGAAACGGTCATTGCCATAGTTGGAGAGGACAACGACAGCGATATGGCGATCACGGTCGATCAGGAGGAAGGAAGCAAAATGCCCCGTTTCCCCATCATGCCAGATACAGTCTCCATTGGTGGAAATCTTCCAGAAATAGCCGGAGGAATTCTCCGCATTGATCTCAACCATCGGCTGTGTGGCAAGGGCGAGGTATTCCTGCTCTCCGTTGAGGTACAGCCGGGCATAGGCAACCATGTCCCCGATCGTCGATGTGAGGCCGTGGGATGCGAGATAGGCATCGGTGTTTTTCCAGACCCAGCCATGATCCATACTCTTCTCCAGCGCAACAAAGGTGTGGCGAAGCCCCAGTTCCTCCTGCGCAAAAATGGTAAGGATGCTGTAAAAGTCCACATCATAGGTCTGGGAAATCACTGCCGCAGCAGCAGCCGTGCCGAAATTCGAATAGGAATAGAGGTAAGGCGGTTCAGAAGTAAGCCTGAAGTCATGCATCTGGGAAACCAGGTCGTTGGCTGAAATCCCGGTATAAGGATTCTTCCCGGAGAGCCCTGTTTTTTCAATGCCGGGTGCAAAATCGGCATAGGCAGCGGAATGCGTCAGAAGTTCAAAAACCGTGGGAGAATAGACTGCGCGGGAAAGCGGAAGAATTTCCGACACGCGCTCGTTGGGAGAGAGCTTTCCGTCCATCACGGCACGCGCCGCTATAGCACCTGTAAAGGTTTTTGTAATATCACCGATTTCATACAGCCGATCCGGCACGGGAATCCGCGCCCCGTCATGCCCGTAAGCTGTGATGTCCGTTCCGTCCGGTGTGATGACGGCAACAGTGATTTCAGCATCCGGCTTGTTGCGGGAATAGACACGGAACTGATTCTCGGCGCCCATCGGGATCGGGACCCTGGTAAAGACCGCAATGCAGATTCCCATTGCGAGCACCAGCACGATGAGCCAGAAAAAGATGAGAAATCGTTTCTGTTTCATGAAAACACCTCTTCGCTGGTGATTCTACCATATTCTTCCCTGTTCGGCAAGCTTTGCTTGACATCTCGCCCCGGCAGTGATAAATTATCAAGGTAAAAATTGAAAAACGCCGGTGTGGTGGAATGGTAGACACAAGGGACTTAAAATCCCTCGTTGACAACAACGTGCCCGTTCGAGTCGGGTCACCGGCATAGAAAAACTCCCGCAGAATGCGGGAGTTTTTCTTGTATTTCAAAGCGAAGTATATTATAATGACCGCGGTTTGACAACTAAATACTGTTAACCGAAATTCTCATATCATGACGCCGGATCCACGGCAACGCACATTGACCCCTATGGGGCAGTGATGAAAGGAGAAAACCATGAAGAAAAGAATTTTGGCACTCACTCTTGTGCTGGCACTCAGCCTTCTGCCCGCCTGCGGGAAAACAGCTGAACCGGCAGCCACACCTGCGGGGACAGATGCCCCTGCGGAAACTGCTGCAGCACCGGAGACCGGACGGGCGGCTGCGAATGAAATCAACATCGGAATCGCCCAGGATTTCGACAGTCTCGACCCACATACGATGAACGCCGCGGGAACCAAAGAAATCATGTTTAACGTATTTGAAGGGCTGGTCAAGCCCAATTCAGACGGTGAAATTGTTCCTGCTGTCGCATCCGAGATCATAAAGTCGGAAGACGGCCTGACTTACACGTTTACACTGCGTCAGGGCGTCAAGTTCCACAACGGCGATCCGGTTACGATGCAGGATCTTGTTTTTTCCATTGAAAGGCGCTGGAATTCCGACGATGCCGCGGCGATCCTTACTGCCCTCTCCGTCATCGACCATCTGGACCATGACGACAGCACGCTGACCATCACGCTTTCCGAGCCGAGCAATGAGTTCCTCGCGGCCGTGATGAATGTCTATATCATCCCTGCCGGATATGACAAGCAGGCTACCGAGCCGATCGGTACGGGCCCGTACAAATTCGTCTCCCGTACGGTGCAGGACAGCCTTGTTCTTGAGCGTTTTGCGGATTACTGGGGAACCCCCGGCAACATTGACAAGGTTACCTTCAAGATCCTGGAAAATGCGGAAGGGCTGGTACTCGGCCTGCAGAGCGGTGCGCTCGATCTCGTTGCCCATATGAGCAGCGACCAGACCGTGCAGCTCTCTTCCGACGACTTCAGCATTCAGGAAGGCAGCATGAACCTTGTGCAGGCGCTCTATCTCAACAATGCCGAAAAGCCGTTTGACGATGTGCGCGTCCGGCAGGCACTGTGCTATGCCGTGGACAAGAAGGCTGTGATCGACCTGGCATTTGACGGCTACGGCATCCCGCTCGGCACTTCCATGTTCCCGTCTTTCAGCAAGTATTACGACGAATCCCTGACGGATTACTATACCCTGAATGTGGAAAAAGCCAAAGAGCTCCTCACTGAAGCTGGTTACCCCGATGGCTTTGAAATGACGATCACGGTGCCGAGCAATTACACGCCGCATGTGAACACTGCCACCGTCCTTGTGGAGCTGCTGCGGGAAGTCGGCGTGAAGGCGACCGTTCAGCCGGTCGACTGGAGCACATGGCTCGAAGAAGTATACAGCAACAGAAAGTTCCAGAGCACCATAACCGGGCTGACAAGCGACAACATGACAGCGCGCAAGCTCCTGGAACGCTTCGGCAGCAAAGTCAGCAACAACTTCACGAACTATTCCAACGAAGAATATGACAAGATCCTCGCCAAGGCCCTCAGCGAGACGGATGATGCCAAACAGACAGAGCTCTACCGCGCTCTGGAGAAGAACCTGACGGAAAACGCTGCAAACGTCTATCTGCAGGATATGGCTGATCTGGTGGCTGTGCGCCGCGGGCTGGAGGGCCTCACCTTCTATCCGATCTATGTGCTCGACGTCTCTGCACTGAAGTGGGCAAAATGAACGGTGCTCTGCAGTATACCCTGAAACGGATCCTTCTGCTCGTCATAACAATGGTGCTGGTCTCGTTCCTGACGTTTCTGGCTTTCGAGCTGGTATCCGGGGATCCGGCGCGCACCATGCTCGGAACGGAAGCGACCGAAGCTCAGGTCGCAGCTCTGCAGCATCAGCTGGGGCTGGACCGACCCTTTCTCGTGCGCTATTTCAGCTGGCTGGGAGGATTCTTTTCCGGGAATCTCGGGACGTCCTACAGCTATCGCCAGAGTGTCTGGGCGCTGATTGCCTCCAAACTGGAGCTCTCGCTGTGGCTGAGCCTGATGAGCTTTGTGATCATTGCCGCCGTTTCGATTCCGCTCGGGATTCTTTCCTATCGGTTCACGGGAGGGTTTTTCGACTGGCCGCGCACCACGCTCAACCAGCTCTGCATGGCCGTTCCCCCGTTCTTTACGGGCATTCTGGTTTCCTGGGGGTTCGGGATCGTTTTACGGCTGTTTACACCCGGGGACTTTCCCGGGTTTCAGGTCAACTTCGGTGCATCTCTGCGTCACCTGTTCTTCGGTGCGATCTGCCTTAGCATCCCACGCATTGCCATGACGGTGCGCATGCTACGCTCCACCGTCATTGATGAAATGAACAAGGCCTATGTGCTCACCGCTATCAGCCGAGGCAACGACCGGAAAAGCGTGCTGACACGGCATGTGCTGAAGAATTCCATGGTCTCCGTCGTGACCTTTCTGGGCCAGACGCTGGCGGAGCTCGTCGGCGCGGGGATCGTTGTGGAGCAGGTGCTCGGAATCCCCGGGCTCGGCCGTTTCCTCGTCGCCTCCATTTCACACCGGGATTATCCGGTTGTGCAGGCTATTGTCGTGATCCTCGCTTTCTGGGTGGTCTTGTCCGGCACGGCTGCCGATCTGATCAACCAGGCGATCGACCCGCGGCTGCGCCTGACGGCAGGGGGTGAGCAGCAGTGAAAAGGGTGAAGAACGGATATCTCCTCGCCGGCTTGCTCATCACGGGCATTATGCTGCTTGTGGCAGTGATCGGCGTATTCTGGACGCCCTATGTGCCGACTGCCATGAAATACGGGCGCTTCCAGCCGCCGAGTGCTCTGCATCTCTTCGGGACGGACAACTTCGGGCGGGACATTTTCAGCCGTGTGATGAAAGGCACCGGGACGACCCTGGCCATTGCCCTCATCACCGTATCCATCGGTGCCGTGATCGGGACGATCGTCGGGGCGGTCACGGGATATTTCGGCGGCCTGGTCGACGATGTGCTGATGCGACTGAACGATGCCGTGACGGCTTTTCCGAGCTTCCTGCTGGCACTCCTCATTGTGAGCCTTGTCGGCCCCGGGAAGAAGTACAGTGTGGTGCTGGCTCTCGGTCTGGTGTTTATCCCGAGTTTTGCACGTGTCATGCGCACGGAATTTGCCTCCCTGCGCAATCAGAACTATGTAACAAGGGCCCGCCTGATGGGAGCCTCGAACACGAGGATCCTTTTCGTGCATCTGCTGCCGAACACCCTGCGGGTGCTGCTCCCTGCCTTTACGATCGGTTTCAACAACGCAGTGCTGGCCGAAGCAAGCATGAGTTTTCTGGGTATCGGCGTCACACCGCCGGACGCCTCGCTCGGCTATATGCTCTCCGAAGCACAGGCCATGCTGAAAGCGGGCCCCTGGTATGCCATATTCACCGGATGCACGATCGTGCTGCTGATCTTCGGTGTAGGGCTGATCGGAGAAGGGCTGCAGGCACTCAACCGGGAGGTGGGCTGATATGCTGGAAATCCGAGACCTGCACGTGAAATTCAACAACCGGAACCGCGAAGCGGTCGGCGGGATCTCTCTGGAAATCCATGACGGAGAAATCGTCGGCCTCGCGGGGAGCAGCGGATCGGGGAAAACCGTCACGGCAATGAGCATTGCCGGGCTTTTACCCAGAAAACAGTGCACCTATTCGGGTGATATCCTGCTCAACGGGCAGGACCTTCTGCATGCCAAACGCAGCGAGCTGCGCAAACTGCACGGCAAGGAGATCGGCGTTGTTTTCCAGAACCCCATGAGTGCGATGGATCCGCTTATGCGCATCGGAGAACAGGTTGGCGAAGTGCTGCGCATCCATACAAACCTCTCCGCCAACGAACGGCGGGAAAAGGCGCTGCAGGCCATGGCATCGGTTGAACTGGAGGACCCGGAGAAAATTTACCGGAGCTATCCCCATGAGCTCTCCGGCGGAATGCTGCAGCGTGCTATGATCGCGGCGGCAATCGTCATCGAGCCGAGCCTGCTTCTGCTGGATGAGCCCACCACCGCGCTGGACGTGACTATCCAGGCACAGATCCTGTCGCTGCTGAAAAAACTCAACCGGGAGACCGGGATGTCGATGCTGCTGATCTCGCACAACCTGAACATCATGCGCAGGCTCTGCTCCCGTGTTGCGGTGATGCAGCGCGGTCTGCTGGTGGAGACCGGCCGCACGGAAAACGTTTACGAAAACCCGCAGCATCCGTATACCAGGCAGCTGATCGATGCGATCCCCACGCGGGAAGGGAGGGGAAAATGGCAGAACAACTGATCCTCGAAGTGCAGCATGTTTATGCGGGTTACCGCGAGGGCGGGCTGTTCTCCGGAAAAAATACATACCACGAAGTGCTGCATGATATCGATTTTACGGTGCATCAGGGAGAGATCGTCGGCCTGGCGGGGAAAAGCGGGACGGGAAAATCGAGCCTCACTCGCGTGATCCTCGGCCTGCTGGAACCGACGAAGGGGAAAGTGATCCATCATGCGGGCAAACCGCAGATTGTATTTCAGGATCCGTACAGTTCCCTCAACCCGATGTATTCTGCCGAGTGGTCCGTCGAGGAGCCGCTTCTGATCTCCGGACAATATGACGCAGCCACCCGAAAACGCATGGTGCATGAAATGCTCGAACAGGTTGAGCTGCCGCACGAGTGCTGGTCCGCCAAACCGGATGAACTCTCCGGCGGACAGCGGCAGCGTGTCAGCATTGCAGCGGCACTGATCCAGAAACCGCGCTTTCTGATCGCCGACGAGCCTGTCAGCGCGCTGGACGTCACCATTCAGGCGCAGATTCTCAAACTGCTGCTGCAGCTTCGCAAAGATCTCGACCTGAGCTATCTTTTTATTTCCCACGATCTGAATGTCGTCTATCAGCTCTGTGACAGCGTGCTGATCATGAATGACGGGCGCATCGTCGAGCAGGGTTCGGTAGAAGAAGTGTACAACCACCCGAGAGAGGAATACACAAAACAGCTGCTCGCCGCTGCGATGTGACAAAAAGGAGGCTTTCATGACGATCAGATATATTGCAGACCCGCATTTTGATACTGACAGCATCATTGCATATGACAACAGGCTATTCGACAGCACGGAAGAGATGAACGAAGCCATGATTGAAAACTGGAACCGTGCCGTAACTGATCCGGAAGACCTGACCTGGATTCTCGGCGATTTCTGCAGCGGGGATGCGGAACGCTGGAGGAAGCTGCTCTCCCGGCTGAACGGAAGGAAAGCCCTGATCATCGGAAACCACGATGACCCGGAGGCTGTGGCAGGCGCACACAGCTGCTTTGAAGATGTGGCGGAATACCGGGAAATCCTCGACCGGGACAGGCATGTCGTGCTGTGCCATTATCCGATTGTCGCCTTTCACGATCATTACTTCGGCTGGTATCATCTGTACGGGCACGTGCACAACTCTTATGAATGGAACATCGTTGAAAATGCCAAACGTCTGCTGAAGAACCTTTACGTCCGGCAGGATGTTTGCCGGATGGCTAACGCGGGAGCAATGCTACCCTCCATGCAATATACTCCCCGTACCCTGGATGAGATTTTTGAACCAGAACAGACTTGAAAGGAGAACACCCCATGAGCAGAAAAAAACTCGGTTTCGGGCTGATGCGGCTGCCGCTGCTGAATCCGGAGGACGCCGGCAGCATCAACTATCCCCTGCTGGAAGAGATGGTCGATACATTCCTGGCGCGGGGATTTACGTATTTTGACACCGCATGGATGTACTGCGACGGGAAAAGCGAGGAAGCTGTTAAGCGGGTTCTCGTCTCCCGCCATCCGAGAGACAGCTTTACCCTCACAACCAAGCTACCTGCCTATATGCTCAAAAAGGAAGAGGATCGGGAGTGGCTCTTCAGCGAACAGCTCAAACGGACGGGTGCCGGTTATTTTGACTACTACTGGCTTCATGACGTAAACTCCGAGTCGCTCAAAACGTTTGAGGCGCTGCACTGCTTTGACTTTATTCTGGAGAAAAAGAAAGCCGGGCTTGTAAAACACGTCGGGTTTTCCTTCCATGATGAGCCCAAGGTCCTCGATGAAGTGCTGACAAGACATCCGGAGATGGAATATGTGCAGCTGCAGCTGAATTATCTCGACTGGGACAGCCTCGGTGTCCAGAGCCACGGATGCTATGACGTAGCGGAAAGGCACGGCAAGCCGGTGATTGTGATGGAGCCCGTGAAGGGCGGCACCCTTGCGAAAGTTCCGCCCGAGGTGGAAGCGATGTTTTCCGCCGCCGCCCCGAATATGTCTGTCCCGTCGTGGGCAATCCGCTTTGCGGCAAGCCATAAAAACATTTTCATGGTGTTAAGCGGCATGAGCGACATGGCCCAGATCCTAGACAACACCGGATATATGGAAGACTTCGTCCCGCTGACACAGGAAGAGCTTGGCATGATGCACCGGGCAGCTGGGATGATCAACAAACAGATTGTCGTTCCCTGCACGGGCTGCTCCTACTGCACGGTAAACTGCCCGCAGAACATCGCCATCCCGAAGTATTTCTCCCTGTACAATGCGGATATGCAGGAAGCGCCGGACAAAGGCTGGACTCCTCAGCCCAGCTATTACGAGCATCTTACGCTCACCTTCGGTAAGGCAAGCGACTGTATCAAATGCGGCCAGTGCGAAGCCATGTGCCCGCAGCATCTGCCGATCCGCAAGTATCTGGAAGACGTAGCTGCCAGGTTTGAATAACACGGTGCGGCTCGGGATAAAAAACTGAAGAGTTCGAGATTAAAATTCGGGGGCGGTTCTCACGGAACCGCCCCCTTGATATTGGCTTTTTTATTATTCGTCGGCCATGCCGATCAGATCAAACTTCTCCGTAGAAATCACGACCTCAAAGCTGTCCTTCTCCGGCTTCGGGCATTTGACGAGAATGCTGCGGTCGGAAAGCTCATAGTACCAGCCGGATTCGCTCTCTTCCCAGTTGTCGCGCACGAGGAAGCGCGGGATCTGCTCGCCGTCCACGCTGACCCAGAAGGCGCCCTTCTTCTTGCTGATAAGGCGAAGGGTCAGTGCCTTGATGGTATCCGGATAGTCGCCGGTTTTCTCAAAGCGGATGCAGGTGCGGTCTCCTGCCTTGACACTGATGGTCGTTTCGGCATAACGGCCCTGCTTATAGTCTTCCGTGTGTCCGTCGTCATCATAGTATACGAATTTTGAATCCCCTTCAGCCGCGATGAGCAGGTCAAGCTGTCTGACCTCGTCGGCAAGAATGCGCTTGACATCTTCGCTGGTGCAGAAAATGGCGCTGCCGCGCAGGAACATCGGGATGCTGCCTAGATCAACCGGAACCTCTATGGTCCGGCCGCCCTCGTAGGCACGGAGCTGATCATTCATATCGTACCAGGTGCAGCCCTTCGGGAGATAAAGCTTTCTCGTCTTTGCCCCCTTCTCCACAACATTCGCCACCAGTACCGCGGGGCCGTACATAAAGGTCAGACTTTCGTCTGCATAGCAGGCGGGATCATCAGGGAACTCCAGGAACAAGGGACGCATGACCGGCAGGCCGTCCACGCTCGCCTCGCGCATCAGGGAGTAAAGATACGGCAGCATGCGGTAGCGCAGTGCATAGGCTTCGCGCACGTACGGCAGATTCTCTGCATACATCCAGGGCTGGGTAACGGTATTGTCTGAATTTGCGGAGTTGATGGTGAAGCGGGGCTGGAATACGCCGCTCTGGATCCAGCGCAGCAGCAGCTCCCCTTCCGGCGCACCGCCTGCGAAGCCCCCAATGTCACAACCCGTGTTCGCACAGCCGGAAAGGCCCATGCCCATGATCGTGGCGAGGTTGAACTTCACCGTGCGCCAGTCAGTCAGGTTGTCGCCGCCCCATACCTGCGCGTAGCGCTGGATGCCCGCGAAGCCCGCACGGTTGATAACATAAGGCCGCTCCCCGGGATAGACATCATGGATCGCCTGCACCGCAACATAAGCCATCATATTCGAGTGGATGATTTTGAGATCCTCCATGGTGCCCTTCGCGCCTTCATAGTCGCATTGGGAAAGACGATCCTCAATGCCGTCGATCTCGCAGTTGTCGTTCCAGACGGTCTTGGTGCCTTTTTTCAGGATATTCTCTTCCAGCAGGTGCTTCCACGCCTCGCGCCCTTTGGGCCCGGTGAAGTCGATGAAGCGCCCCTCACCGCCCCACCAGCGGCCGGTCGCGTCTTTGGTGCCGTCAGCGGACTTGATGAAGGCGTCGCGCTCCTCATAATATTTCGCATAGGGGTGGTTTTTCAGCACGCCCGGCTTGAGGTTGCAAATGACGTTGATGCCCATGGCGTTCATTTTTTCAAAGAAGCCCTCGGGATCGGGAAAACGACGACGGTTCCAGTTGAAGGTGTAGCGCAGATTGTCTTTCTCTCCCGAAGAGTAACCGGAGGCCAGCCAGAAGTTGTCGATCCAGATTTTCTCCTGCAGGTGTTTGTCCACAACCTTGTAGATCTCCTGATCGCAGTCCTTCTCGAGTTCCGCGTAGTACATGGTAGCCATGCAGTAGCCGAGGGACTGCTTGGTAGGCAGGATCGTCCGTCCTGTCAGCCAGGTATACCGGGTGACTACATCTTTCATATCCGGGCCATTGATAAGGAAGAGGTCGATGTCGCCCCCGTCTGTCTGGTAATAGCAGTAATGCTCCCAGTAGCCGGAGATCTCCTGGCCGAGATCAAATACACAGTCATAGGAGTTATGGTAGAAGAGGCCCAGCGCGCTGCGTTTATCCTCGTTGATGCGGATATAAAACGGGATGTGCTTGTACATGGGGTCTCCGGTCTCCGGATCGTGGCCGATGGCGTCCTTCGGGCTCATGCGCAGGCGGCGGAGCTTCTTATCCAGATGCCCCGTCTTCTCGCCGAAGCCGAAGAAATGGTCTTTCTCGCGGTCCATGCAGGAATAGTGGCTGAGCCTGCCGAGGTGATCTTTTTCGAAAGCCCGCTCGGGCAGATCGCGGTAGAGGCAATTGCCTTCTTTGTCATAGAGTTTAAAGGCAAGAGGCTGTTTGACAAGAACGAGCTTCAAAGTAGCTGTCTCAAAATTGAGCGTATTCCCGCTCTCGGTACAAGCGACATTCAGGGCCTTGATCCGCTGCCGCTCCCCCTCAAAAAGGGGATCAAGACGGTCAGGCCAGGCAGTGGTGACAAGCGTGTAGGACGCCTCGTCGAACTTGCGATCGAAGTTCACGCGGATGCGGATTACATCGTCCGTGAGGAAAATAATCAGCACGTCAGCTGTGTCAGCATACAGCAGCCAGCCGTTTTCCGTTTTTTCATAGGATTGCAGGTTATTTACCAGCATGATTGAACTCCTTTTTCACATGCCAATCAGGTCAAAGTCCTCAAAGCTGACGGCCAGGATCACGGCCTTCTTCGGATTCGGGAACGCGCTGTTTATTCTTTCTACCGATTCCTAATCGTATTCAGTTCGTCCAGGATCCAGGCGCAGACTGCATCCAGCCCTTCCCCGGTTTTGGCGCTGATCGGGAAGAAGACCGCTTTCGGATTGAGAACCAGAATGCGTTCCTTTGCCTTTTCAAGGTCGAAATCAAAATAATCCATCGCGTCTATTTTGTTGATCAGGACCACATCGCTGACCGTATACATCAGCGGATATTTCAAAGGCTTGTCATCCCCTTCCGGGACGGACAGGATCGTGATGTTTTTATGCGCACCGGTATCAAATTCCGCGGGACAGACCAGATTGCCGATGTTTTCGAGGATCAGCAGGTCGAGCCCCGTGGTATCATATTCCAGCAATGCCCTTGCGGTCATGTCCGCATCGATATGGCAAAGCCCGCCGTTGTGGATCTGCAGCGACTGGATGCCTGTACGGTCAGCCACATGCTGGGCATCAAGGCTGGTCTCAATGTCCACATCCATCTCACCGATATTGAGTGTGTCTTTCAGGCGGTTGATAAGTGCGACAAGAGTGGTCGTTTTCCCGCTGCCCGGTGAGGACATGAAATTTAGAAAAAGTGTTCCCTGCTCCGTGAGCTTCTTACGGATCAGTTCCGCTGCCCTGTCATTTTGCGCGAAAACCGACTCGTTGATCTGGATAACTTTTACTTCGCTCATTTGCTGTTCCACTCCTTTACCTTCTGCACCAGTGCGTCTGCCAGTTCCTGTACGCCTTCTCCGGTTTTCGCCGAGATATAAAAGATCTCGATCTTCGGATTTCTGGCCCGTGCATATTTCTCCATCCGCGCTTTGTCAAAATCAAAGACGGGAAGGGTATCTATTTTGTTAACGACAAGGATGTCGCAGGTCTCATACATAAGCGGATACTTTGCAGGCTTGTCGTCTCCTTCCGGCACGGAAAGGATCGTCATATTGATAGCGGCACCGGTATCGAATTCTGCGGGGCAGACCAGATTGCCGATGTTTTCCAGGACGATCAGTTCGGCGTCTTCCATTCCAAGAGCGGCAATGCCCTGACGCGTCATGTCCGCATCCAGATGGCACATCCCTCCGGTGTGAAGCTGAACGGACGGGACGCCGGCTTCCAGCATTGTGTTTGCATCCACCGCACTATCGATATCCGCTTCCATCACACCCCATTTGAGCCTCCCGGCAAAGGCTTTGTTCAAAGCAAGCAGGGTGGATGTTTTTCCGCTGCCGGGAGCGGACATCAGATTCAGCAGGCAGGTGCCTTTGCTGTGCAGATCATCCCTCAGGAGCTGTGCATCCCGGTCATTATCCTGTAAGACGGATTCCTTCAGTGCAATTATCTTGACTTTTTCCATGAGATTTCCCTTTCCTCAACAGACCTGGTTCTGCTATGATCGATTTCATGTTTTCTGTCATTATTATAGGAAACAGACCGGGAAAATTCAATTGCTTTTTTGAAAAAACATCGAGGCTTTCCGCAGGAAGATTAAGATATGGTACCTGCTTGATTTTCTATTTGCGAAAAAAAGATAATCTGCTATAATAAACATGACATACAGTTGTCATGTTTATTATGATAGGATACCTGCGGAGTGAAAGAAAGATGAAGATAGACAGGCTGATCGGGATATTATCGGTATTGCTTCAGGAAGAGAAAACCACGGCACCTGAACTGGCTGAGAGATTTGAGGTCTCAAAAAGAACCATTAATCGTGACATCGAGGATCTGTGCAAAGCCGGTATCCCTATACAGACATCACAGGGAATCGGTGGCGGCATCAGCATTATGAATGGATACCGGATGGACAGGACGATCCTGACATCAAAGGATATGCAAATGATCCTTGCAGGCCTGCGAAGCCTGGACAGTGTGGGCGGAAGCAGGTATTACAGCCAGCTCATGGAGAAAATTCAGGCCGGGTCTTCCGAATTTGTCAGCGGCAGAGATTCCATTCTGATTGACCTGTCATCGTGGTACCGGGAAACACTGGTTCCGAAAATCGACACCATACAAAACGCGATCGGGAACAGGCATCTGCTGACATTTGACTATTACGGACCGGCGGGAGAAAGCAGCCGCAGAATCGAGCCATATTACATCATATTCAAGTGGTCAAGCTGGTATGTCTGGGGCTGGTGCCTGAAGAGGAAGGACTTCCGTCTGTTCAAATTGAACCGGATGGATAAGGTTCAGGAAACAGAAACAGGTTTTATCTGCAGGAGTGTTCCGACGCCGGATCTTTCCAACGAGAAAATCTTTCCGGGCGGGATAAAGGTAAAAGCGCTTTTCACCCCAGATGTGAAGTGGCGGCTGGTGGAGGAGTTCGGGCCGGAATGCTTTACAGAGCGTGACGACGGCAAGCTGCTTTTTACGGCTGACTACATCGATATGGACAATCTGATCACATGGATTATGACATTCGGGGATAAGGCGGAAGTGCTTGAACCGGCAGAAGCCAGGGACAGGATCTGTCATATAGCGGAAGCTTTAAGTAAAATCTACGGGAAATAAGAAAAAGGAGATACTTGAAATGACAAATGCGAATGAATTGATCAGCTGCTGCGGATCCGACTGCAGTACATGTTACTGCTACGGAAAAATGTGTAAAGGCTGCAGCGCCTTATGCGGAAAGGTATTCCATGCACCGGAGGGAAAAGCATGTCCGATCTATGAATGCTGCCGGATTCAGAACAGCTTCTATTCATGCGGCGAGTGCGGCAAATTGCCATGTGCGCTGATATTGGGGACAAGAGATCCCAGCCTTTCAGAAGAAGGGTTCATGAAAACCGTTGAAGACAGAGTAAAAAGGCTTAGGGGATAAAAATATGGCGTTCGATTATAAGAAGGAATACAAAGAGTTCTATATGCCGAAAAACAAGCCCGGTATCGTGACGGTACCGAGCATGAATTATATCGCTGTCCGGGGACAAGGCGATCCTAATCAGGAAGACGGCGAATACAAACAGTCCATCGGGCTGCTGTACGGCATCGCCTTCACGATAAAAATGAGTAAGATGGGAGACCATCAGATTGACGGATATTTTGACTACGTCGTCCCTCCGCTGGAAGGCTTCTGGTGGCAGGAAGGTTTTACAGGAATCGACTACTTCCATAAAGAGGACTTCCACTGGATCTCCGTGATCCGGCTGCCGGATTTCGTGACGAAAGCTGATTTTGACTGGGCGGTACAGGAAGCAACGAGGAAAAAGAAGACGGACTTCTCAAAGGCGGAGTTTCTGACCTGTCACGAGGGACTGTGCGTCCAGTGTATGCATATCGGTTCCTATGATGATGAACCGGCTACTGTTTCCCTGATGCACGAGTACATGAAGCAGCAGGGCTATGAGCTGGACATCACCGATCAGCGGCTGCATCATGAGATTTACTTAAGCGACGCCAGAAAAGTTGCCCCGGAGAAGCTGAAGACTGTGATACGGCATCCGATAAAGGTTAAAGAGAAGCTGCTTGCAACAGATCTTGATACAGAACCCCAGATTGAAATGACCGAGGATGAAGAAATACAATTCGTCGCAGAACGTATTCTCCGGGAACACAAAGCAGCCTTTGAGGAACTTGCAAAATGATTAAGTTTTCAAAAGAAAAAGTACTCCTGCTGCATAAGATTATGATTTCGCTTTTCGATAGGCAAGATAATATGTTAGATATCCGATTACACTCATCATTGTAAGCACATACAGTTCGGATACCGCAGAAGCAACCACATAAGACTTGTCGTCAAACACATTCAGAACGGAAAATGCTCCTGTGATAAGAGAAAACACCAAGAGTGCTGCCAGCAGTCCGGCTCCATCCCTGTCCTTCTTGCGGATAAAAGTCGTGTACAAACAGTATGTAAGAAAGATCATCAGCATGCCGCCGAAACTAAGGATACCGTGCCAGACGTTTTCGGATGTCATGCTATGCCCGTTGCTTGGCATCATTTCCATTGCTCCAAGATAGAGCACGGCGCAGGCGGCGATCATGCAGATCCTGCAGGCCAGTTTCTGTGGCTTTGATAAAACGCTCATGTTGTGCGCAAAAAAAAGAAATAAGCATAGGAATAAACAAAACCAGCATGGCAATGAAGATCTGCAGCGCGGAGCCTGAATACCAAATCATGCGTGACAGAGAAGCAAAGACTGCGGTTTCGTCGGTTGCGGTAACGCTTCCCCAGGAGAACAGCGGAGACAGGAAGAATGTGAAAATGGCGAGGATCCTCAGCCTTTTTGCTGCTTTTTCCATTTTCGTCATCCCCGCTTCATCTGCTTTTCAAAACGGAACATACCGTCATGATCTCCCATAGGCTCATCGCCGTACTCCTCATCGAACTCTGGCTCATCCGGGCGTTCCGGTTCGGGATGATGGCTGTTGAAAAACTCTACGATGTGGAATCCGCATTTGTTGACATAGAAGTGGATATTCCGCGTCTCAAAGTACGGTGTGCAGGTTTCCCAGACGAGCGTTTCGGGATACAGCCGCTCGACTTCCTGCCATGCGGCATAACCGATGCCTTTGCTGTGGACTTCCGGATTAACAAAAAGGAGCTCCAGTTCGTTGTGCCGCGTTTCTTCGTCGATCTTCAGAACAAGACCGCCGACGATCCTTTCATCTTCACGGATACGGTAGGCCACGCCTCCGTCAATACTGTGTTCGATCGTTCTGCGGGAAATGATCTCGCCATCTTCTTCAAGATGGTCGTCCCGCATCCCGAATTCCTCCATCGCACCATACTTGAATGCGCGCTGGTTGTCGAGAATAAATTGTTCCCGGTCATCGTCTGTGAGCCGGGTAAGGGTAATAGCTGCCATAGAATAATGCCTCCTTTAAGAAAAATGCTCGGCAACAAAAGGCTTCTTCAGCCATTTGTTCCGAGCTCACTCGACATCTTATCCAACAGGCGGCCTGCAAAGCATTCACTTTACGATCCCCTACGCTACGGCGTACTGTCCTCCGATGACCGATATTTTGTTTTGAGATGTCCTTCCTCAAGGACGCCGCTACTATACCACAGAAGCAGATGAAACTCAAGTGCTTTTACTCTCTTATGAGATTGTGAGCTCGGGCGAGGGCGAGGAGTTCTTCGTTGCGCTGGTTCACGGAACCGAAATGATGAAGCGGGCAGCCTTACTTTATTTGCAATAAACTCACCAGCATTGTCCCCATTCAGAACCCCGACAGCAAGAGCCGCATAAAGCTTCCGGTCATACAGATTCTTCTGCACTTTCAAGATAAGTATAATTGCCTGCATTGTACTCGTGCAACTTTATTCTTGATTAACAGATGTGCGAAAGTAAATGTTTTGCGCAATGATATACCCAAGGAATTTCGCATTTTTTATAACGGTTCAAATTTTAGCATTGAAGCAGCGTCCAGATTTTGTCCGCATTAGTAAGATCGGTATCGGCGAGCATAACGAAGATTACGAAGACGAAGCAGAAGTCCATACGGTTGGCATAGTTCAGAGAATCGACGGATACAGAGTCGGGAAAAATATACACGGTTGTTTTAATTCAGATAATGTAGTACAATGGATTTGACAAATTGATAGCTGTTGAACTGTCAGTACTTAAAGGAGCGAACAAATGAAAAAAGTGACTAAGATCTCTGCTATTGTATTATCATTGATTGGAGTTTCCGGGATTGCGTTCGGTGTTTATTGGTATCACAACCTGCACTGGTATGACAAATATGAGAAAAACCTGAAGGAAGTCAGTGCTGTCGAGAAGCAGTACACGCTTCCTGAGGGAAGTATCATCAACTACGGCGAAGTGGAAAATGACAATCCCCCACTTCTTTTAATCCATGGACAGATGAGCATATGGCAGGACTATGCTCTTGTACTTCCGGAACTCAGCAAACGATGGCACATCTATTCAATAGATGTTTACGGGCACGGTAAGTCTTCTCATGACAAGGATCTGTACTATATCGACAGGAACGGAGACGATATCATTCGTTTCATTAATGAAGTGATAGGGAAGCCGACCGTCGTTGCAGGTCATTCCAACGGCGCGATCACAGCAGCTTATGTGGCGGCATACGGAGGGGAGAATATTGCTGCTGCGATCCTTGAGGATCCCCCGATTTTCTCTACGGGTGGGGAAGGATGGGAAAAAAGCTTTGCCTACCTCGATACTTACAAGCCGCTGCATGATTATGATCAATCGGATCATTCACAGTGTTGGGAATCTTATTATCTGGAGCACTGCCTTTGGGGGCAACTTTTTATGAAAAATGCAATGCCGGGGCTCGCCAGTTTTGCGCAGAGTTATCATGACAGGCATCCTGGCGAGGCAGTTAAGATCGGATTCCTTCCGTATTCTGTCTGGTATGTGTTCGAATATGCGCAAAAATATGATTTTGCCTACGGTGAAAACTTCTATGATCTAAGCTGGAACCACGGTCACACGCATGAAGATATCCTCCGTTCCATCGAGGTTCCTTGCCTTTACATCCACGCGAAACAAAACGTGGCTGACGACGGGACCTTTCTCTGCGCGGCATCGAGGGAGCAGGCTGAACGCGCCGTTTCGTATATTGGCGACAACTGCCGTCTGATCGAAACGGATACCAGCGATCATGTGATCCACACAGTCCATAAAGACTTTTACATTGACGCAGTAAACTCGATGCACGACTGACAGCAGCCCTTGGGAACCCGCTGTTAATCTACCCACGCACTTAAGCATCTTCCTGTCATTCGATGTAGGAAGAGGTTTCATCAAAGTGAACTGAAATCACAGTATCCTGTGCTATGCTACCGATCTTCAAGGAAAGGGCATCATCATTTTTGGTGGTGTCCTTTTTCTATTCAGTGTATGCTCAAAGAGCATTTTCGTAAACATCATAAAGACCGGCGCCCGTTGGTGCCGGTCTGTCGTTTTTTATTTATATGCATTCCCTATCTAGCAAGAAAGAGAGTGCATTTGATTATTTTGAATGTTGTGATCATTCTTCCGGCTGAAGTGAGCTGATAATCAGAGCAGCCAAACCCTGGTAGTCTTCATCAGACATCGGATAAAATGTGAACTCCAGCAGATATCCGGCTTCGGTGCTAAAGTCAATACAGAAAACATCATCTTCACTTACATCATAGAACAAAGCATAATAACCATTTACAATAATGGTTTCAATATCTGCTACATCGGGTTCCTGCTCCAATTCCGCCTGCCATTCTTCCAGAGACTTAATACCAGCATCATAGTATACCACACTCATAACAGCAGAATCATCTTCTGTTGAGTAGTACTTAATGAAGCCGTTTTCCCGGTCTTCTTCTGTCAGTTCTTCTTCCTCCAATAAATCAGGGAGCCAAAACTTGAGATTCACTTCATCCAGTGTCTCGAATTTGCCTTCGATTCCGCTCTCTTTTATGTCCTGTTCAAATTCTTCCCATGTGAATTCAACAGTTTCACGCTCAGTGGCATTCTGGCTTTTAAAAGTACGATTCGTCTTTTTAACAGCACTGGCAGACACAGAAAAAGAGCAGATCAGCAGAATCACCAGCAAAATAGAAATAATTTTCTTCATAGATGATGTCCTTTCAAAGTGATAATATGGCTTTACTATATATGCCGGTTAATTATAACATTTTTACAGCACCCTTACAAGTACTGTCATTTTTATTTGAGTCTTTCTATAGCGCTCACATTGTGATCTCGGGCAATGGCGAGGAGCTCTTCGTTGCGCTGGTTCACGGAACCGAAGTGCTGAAGCGGGCAAATCACCTCACGGCAGGAGAGCATGACGGCTCTGGCTTTTTCGAACGCCTCCTCCCCGATCGGCTCGAAAGCCCGTTCGGAAATCACAACAGAGGCGAGAGCTGAGGCGACGGGATAATCCAGATCGTTTTCATGCAAAACGCCGGCTGCAAAGGGAATGCCTTTGCGATGTAGGGTGCGGTAAACCGGGATGCCCTCTCCCCCGCCGGCAATCACAAAAATCTGCGGAGAGCCGGAGACAGGCGGCGGCTCAAGGCTGCCGAAGCGGGTGTCATAGCTGCCGTATTCCACCTGGAAGAGCTGCTCGATATAACCGCCGGTAAAGATCTCCTCCGGAGGCCCGAAACGGTCGACATGCCCGTCACGCAGGCAGAGGACGGTGTCGGAAAACTTCTGGGCAAGATCGAGCTCGTGCATGGAGAGGACGGCGGCAATCTGCTTCTCGCGCACCAGTTTTTTCAGCAGATGGAGGAACTCGAGCTTGTGACGGATATCCAGAAAAGAAGTGGGTTCGTCCATCACGAGAAGCTTCGGATCCTGCGCGATAGCCCGGGCCAGCAGCACACGCTGGCGCTGCCCGTCACTGAGACAGTTGAAGTCCCTGTCCCGAAGAGGGAGCACACGCACAAGGCTCATCGCCTCTTCGACTGCCAGAACATCATCCGGGCTTAAAATGCCGAGGCGGCCCGTGTACGGATAACGCCCGGCAGAAACCACTTCTTCGCACGTCATTTTCTCCGGCTCCGGCTTGCCGGTGAGAACGGCGGCGCTTTTTTTTGCCAGTTCCCGCTCCGGATACGAGGTGAGGGAAAGCCCATCCAGAAAAACGGCACCGGAGAGCGCCGGGAGCTGGCGGATCAGGGTTTTGAGAAGAGTCGATTTACCCATTCCGTTCGGCGCGATGACCGTGAGGATTTCACCGGGAGAGAGGGAAACCTCCACCCCGTTGAGCACAACGGAAGCTCCGTAGCCGACGGATAGGGCTTCGGTATAAAGAAAGGAGGCATCAGACATTCTCTTCACCTCCTCCGGCGTGACAAGAGCATCGACAGCACGACAGGCACACCGAACACCGCCGTGACGGAGCTGATGCTCAGCTCGGCGGGCGCAAAGAGCGTGCGGGCGATCAGATCGCAGAAGAGGCAGAACACCCCGCCCCCGAGGAAGCACGCGGGAATCATGACAAGCGGCTTTGCCGTGCGAAACAGGTTCTTCATCAGGTGGGGAACGGCGACTCCTACGAAAGAGATCGGCCCGGAAAAGGCCGTGACGCAGGCGGAGAGCAGGCTGGAGAGCAGGATGAGGGCAACGCGAAACCGGCGGATCTCCACCCCCATGCTGCGGGCATAGGCTTCTCCGAGCTGATAGGCGCCCATCGGTTTTGCGAGAAAGACGGCGCAGACCATGGCGAAAGCCACCGTGACAGATGCCGTGCGCACACTGCTCCACCCGATGCCGGAAAAGCTGCCCATGGACCAGTTGTGGAGATTGACAATGTTGGAATCATCGGCAAAGGTGACCAGAATGTCCGTTATCGCCGTGCAGATATAGCCGATCATAACCCCGCAGACGATGAGGATCGCCATGTTCCGGACCCGCCCGGCAGCCAGCAGAATGATGCCCATACAGAGCATGGCGCCCAGAAAAGCGGCCCCAATGAGCATGCCGGAGGAGACCGGCATCCCGTAGCGGAGGCAGGCAATCATCACTAGGGCAACCAGCAGTTTGGAGCCCGAAGAGATGCCCAGCACAAACGGCCCGGCTATGGGGTTGGCAAAAAACGTCTGCAGCTGGAAGCCCGCAACCGAGAGTGCCCCGCCGAGGATCAGCGCGGAGAGGAGCCTCGGCAGACGGATATTCCGGACGATGCTGCGCACCGTGTCCTGTTCGCCTGTGCCGAAGAGCGCACGCAGAACCTCCCGGGGAGGAATGGCCGTGCTGCCTGTCAGCAGATTGACAGTGAGAAACAGCACCAGGAGCAGAGCCAGAAACACAAAACAGACAGTATAATGTTTTCGTTGGGAAGCATTCATGACGTCACATGCCGGAGATAGTGCAGAGAAGAGGTGTCTGCTCCCGTGAAGACCGCGTTGAGGTCAAGGATCATGCCTGCTGCCGCAGACGTCTGCTGGAACATGTCCTGCTCGCTGCACCAGACCTGACCGTTCCGGACGGCATCGAACTCTGCCAAGAGCGGACTTTTCTGCAAAAGTTCTTCGATAGTGGAAATTCCCCCGTCGACCGTGCTGTTGTAGATCAGAACATCACAGTCCTTCGCCTGGGCAAAGAAGGATTCCATCTGCATATTCATGGTGGAAAGGGCTGTGCCGTCTTCCGGGACGTCGGTAAACGGATAGGTGCCGCCGGCGAGCTTGATCATTTTGGAGACATAGTCAGACGGCTTTCTCACAACGACCGAGCCGTTGCTCGCAATATAGAAAAAGGCAGCTTTTTTACCGGTTTTCTCAAGATCCTGCAGAGAGGCGAGGCTCGCAACCTGATCTTCAAAAAAGCGGAAAGCCTCCTGTTCCCTGCCGGTGAGAAGGCCGTAAAGCTTAATCCATTCCACGCGGCCGAGCGGATGCGGCTCATAGCTGGAATACTCCGTGATCACAGGCAGGCCAAGCATTTCAAGCTTCTCGCGTACGGCGGGAGAATGGAGAATCATGGTATTCTCGATCACAAGGTCACAGTTTTCTGTGAGGACAAGCTCGTAATCCGGCGCGCTGTATTTCCCGGCATAGAGAATCGCCTCCCGATCCATGGCATCGGCCACATCCGGCAGACGCCAGCTGGAAGCGGAAGTGCTGGTCAGGCGGACGGCGTCAAGCGCATCGAGGCGGAGAAAGAGATCCGCCACGGAAGAGGAAGCGAGATAGATATTCTGAACAGGGATCCGTATGACAGGGAGGCCGTCGGTATAAAGGGAAGCGTCCGCTTCCGCCCGGAGAAGGCGGAAGCGGTCTCTTCCTGCGACGGTCAGAAGCGCACTGCCGTCCGCTTCATAGGTCACGTCAAACTGCTGCGCGTATTCCAGCTCCATCTGCTGCGGTTCCGCAGGCAGGATGGATGCGGAGTCAAAGAGAAGGGTGTAGGAGATTTCGTGCGGCTGGCTCATGGCGACGGTATCGGCAATGACGGGCATCGGCCGGTCGAAGATCGAAACGGGGATTTCAAAGGCAGAGTTGCCCTCTTCGTTCACCGGGAAGTACTGAACGTCATCGACCTCCATATAGTCGTAATTCTTGCTGCCCCAGACGATCTCCGCCGTGCAGGTTCCGTCCCGGACCGTCAGGCGTGCGGGAGAGGAAACTTTCGCCCTTCCGCTGCCCCCTGCCAGCGTTACCTCCACCGTGTATTCGCCGTCCGACAGAGCAAGGCTCTCGGGCGTGGTGAAGAAGCCGGGTGCAAATGCATCCAGCGGGAGAGAATCCGCGCGGAAAACGAGGGTGCGGTCATACCAGAGCTGCTTGTTCTTGCTGTAAGCCGCGCAGGGAATGCCCTGATCCAGCGCCTCAACCGGCAGAACAAAGGTGTAGGCTCCGGACTCATCTTCCTCATAAGGGATAAAGGTGCCGCGGTCGGCCCGGGAGGCCTCGAGTGCCGTGCCGGGATAGAGCCAGATATAGGAGGTGCCGCTCATCGTCAGCTTTGCCTGCATCTCCTCCCCGCTTATCGTGAGGGAGCAGGCAGTGATGCGGAACATGGAAGAGCTGCTGTCAACGCCGATAGAATAGACCCCGTCTTTCAGGGATGAGGCGAAAACAGGCACCATCCCCTCTTCGACGACATCCTCCACCGTCGTCATCTGTGAAGCATCCGCCACGCCGGAGAAGGCATCCGCCTCCTCCGACGCAGTACCTTCTTCCGCAAAAGCGGGAAGAACCGGAACGACTTGCAGAGAGCACAGGAAAACCAGCAGACAGGCAAGAGCAGCCAGTGCCAAGCGTTTCATGCTCACGGATAATCAGCTGAGGGAATCGACAGCTGCCTGGGCATGCTGTACGAAGAGATTCTGAACTGCTTCGAGCTGGCCGAGGCCTTCCACCACACAGGTGACGTCAAAACCGGCCGCTTCGAAGATGCTCTTCCAGGAATCCTCGTCATCCCCGGCCATGTCATTGTTCGCATGGTCACCGGCGACGATCATCAGCGGACGGAGAACCACTTTCTTGTAATTCCCGGCCTGGACAAGGGCGAGGACATCCTCCACGGAAGGCGTTGCTTCCACGGTGCCGACAAAGTAGTTGGCGCAGCCTTTATCCGTCAGGACGGTCTGCATTTTTGCATAGACGCCGTTGGAATCCGCCTCAGTGCCGTGGCCCATGAAGCAGATGGCCGTTTCTCCATCGTCATACGCTGCAGTGGCCTCGACAATAGCATCCGCAACAACTGCAAAATCCTCATCGGTGGTGAGGAGTGGCTCGCCGACAGCGATTGCCTCAAAGGCATCGGCATAGGTGGCAAGCTCGTCCACGAGATCGGTATACTCAAAGCCGTTCATCAGGTGCGTAGGCTGGACAACAAGGGTCTTCACCCCGTTATCGACTGCGCGGTCGAGCGCCTGGGTGACGTTATCAATGACTTCTCCGTCACGGGAGAAGACGTGATCAATAATAATCTGGCTGGTGAAACCACGGCGGACGCTCCAGGCCGGGAAGGCTGCTTCCAGAGCTGCTTCGATCGCACCGACCGTCAGGCGGCGGCTGTCGTTGAAGCTGGTGCCGAAGCTGACAACAAGGAGCTCAGATTCGCCGATGCCGTCGGCATTGCGGGGATCGTCCAGGGATGCATCACCGGTCTCGTAGTTTTCTTCCTCTTCCTCTTCTTCGGCAAGCGCGGTTGTGCGCATCGGGCCGAACCCGGCAAAGAGAGATGCCGCAAAAGCGAACACCAGAAGCACAGCAAACAGTTTTTTCATGGTCTTTTCTCCTTTTGAAAAAGAAATATTTTTTGTAACTACTCAGGCCCATCCTACCCACTAAACTGAGCTCGCGACGGAGCACTATATACGAGGACTAATGTTATCTTCGCGAGCCATAGAATGAAGTGGCTGAACAGTTACTGTTTATTAACACGGAATGTCCGGTTAATACTGGGATTATTCGTGCAGGATCTCCAGGCAGAGATCAAGCACCGCGTCATAACTCATGCCGCTGTCCTGCGGCCTGCGGAGGACAATCATCGTCACGCCCGCTTTTCGGGCAGCTTCCGCCTTTTCCGGGAAGCCGCCTGTCGATCCGCCGTCCTTCGTAACAAGCCAGGAGACGGAGAACTGCCGGAGCGTCGCCTCGTTCATCTCGCAGCTTAAAGGCCCCTGCATGGCAATGATGTTGCGGTGCGGGATGCCGGCCGCTTCACAGGCGGAAAGGCTCTCATGGCTGGGCAGCACACGTGGAAAAAGACGCTGCGGGGATAGTGCGGAAAAGGCGGATAACTCTTTCGCACCGGTTGTGAGGAGAATATTCCCCTCCCGCTGCGCAAGATAAGCCGCCGCCTCGGCAGCGCTGTCCATCCAGAGGGCGTTTTTTGCTTCACTCTCCTCCCGCTGGAGGCGGACGCAGCGCACACCGGAAGCCTCACAGGCCTCGCGGACGGACTGCGAGATATGCGTGGCATAGGGGTGCGTGGCATCCACGCAGAGCACGGTTTTTTTTAAAAGAGCGGCCTTTTCCACGGCAGAAAGGGGGCCGATCAGCGTCTCAACGCCGGGGATCTCCCCCTGCTGCTCGCATCCGTAGGCACTCGCCACGCAGACCGTGACTTCCGCCCCGGCTTCGGCAAGAGCCGAAGAAAGAGCCCGGCCTTCGGCCGTTCCGCTGAAGATCACAAACTTCATGGCCGGTAACCTCTCGGCGTCACCATCCTGCCGGCGATCTCTTTTGTTGCGGAGGAACCGACAAAGACCGTGGTAAACATATCGGCGGGCCATTTTCTCAGGTCGGAGAGGGAGAGGATACGCCACTCCTCCCCTTCCCGCCCGATGCTGCGCGTGATGCCGCAGACGGTATCGGGTGAGCGGGACTCCAGCAGAATATCACAGGCTTTTCGGAGATAATCCGCACGGTGGCGGGAAGCCGGGTTATAGAGGCAGAGGGCAAAATCTCCTTCGGATGCACAGCGCAGGCGCTTTTCGATCAGCGCCCAGTCGGTCAGCCTGTCAGAAAGGGAGATGACGCAGAAATCGTGCCCGAGAGGTGCCCCCAGAAGCGCACCGCCTGAGAGAGCCGCCGTGATGCCGGGAATCACCGAGATCTCGACCTGAGGCCAGGCAGAGGACATCTCCAGCGCCGGGCTCGCCATGCCGTAAACCCCCGCATCCCCGCTGCAGACCAGCGCGACCGTCTTGCCATTTGACGCCTCTTCTAGACAGACACGGCAGCGCTCGACCTCGCCCGTCATGCCGGTGGTAAAGGTCGGCTTTTCCGGAAAGAGGGGGCGGATAAGATCGACATAGAGCGTATAGCCGCAGATCAGGTCTGCCTCGGCAAGGGCGCTGCGCGCCTTTTCGGTCAGAGAGGACACATCCCCCGGGCCGATCCCGATGATGAAAAGCTTCGGCATCTCAGAACCTCCAGTCGAGCACGGGCACAGGAGCGGCAAGGGCAAACGTCACGCCGCCGCAGGCGAATTTGTTTTCGATCAGGCTCCCGCCGCTCGCCAGCACGGAGGAACGCTCACACACATTGTCTACACCGACCGTCTGCCGGACAAAATCCGAGGCGGAATACTCTCCCGGCAAAGCATCAAGCTCTTCCGTTGAAAAGCACCGGAGCGGCCAGCCGTGTGTTTTGCAGAAGGCCCGCAGCCCGGATTCCCGGGACTTCCGGTCGATGGTGCTGACAGCGCAGATCGCTTCGGGATAGAAGCCCCGTTTGTCACAGAAAAGCTGAAAGACATCTTCCAGCTGCTCCTCCGTGATGCCCTTCCGGCATCCGACCCCCAGAACAGCCGTATGCGGCACCAGAGTAAGCACATCCTCCGAAACACGGTGAAAGGTAACCGCCGCATCTCCCGTGCTGCCCAGGGCAACCAGCTCCGGAGGCTCTCCCGCGACAGGCCAGGAACAGGAAACGGTGATCTCCTCCCCCGCGAGAATTTTGGAAGAAACCGCCTTGATGCACTGCGGATTGATCACCTGAAGCTGCTGCTGCTTTGCCCAGAGGTCGACGGCAAAGAGATGGTTCACGTCGGTCGCGGTGGTGATCACCGGCGTTCCTCCGCAAAGATGTGCGATTTCCTGCGCCAGTGCATTCGCCCCGCCGAGATGGCCTGACAGCAGCGGAATGACGAACTGCCCGGCTTCATCCAGGCAGATCACGGCAGGATCTTCCGTTTTATTCTTCAGAAACGGAGCGACAGCACGGACGCAGATCCCCGCAGCTCCCACGAAAATAAGCGCCTCAGAACTAGTAAAGACCTGCTCCGTCCAGGCGGGGAGGGAAAAGCCCTCACTGCGGGCATCCTCTGTTGTGCCACCCGTTCCGGCGCACAGCTTCTCCGCAAGCTTCTTCCCACGTTCCGTAAAGGAGATATAGGCAATACGTTTCATCATACATAACTCCGTAACTGTTCAATATACTGATTAAACTCATGACATTAATCGCGACATTAAGCTCGAAACATTTAGCTCACGATATTTAGCTCGCGACGGAGCACCGAAGGCAAGGTACAATGTTGTCTTCGCGAGCAGCTTGATATGCAGTCATTAAAACGTTCCTAAATCGTTTCGCTACTCCACTCTTTCAGCAACTGCTCCGCTGTTTCCGTCATGCCGAGAAGCCCGGCCTCATTGGAGAAAACCACAGCCCCCGTCCTCATGGCCTGACGGGTGCGCCGATCCAGATGCTGCTGCATAGCCTGCAGGAGGCTGCAGAGCACGGCATCTTTCAGGTGTACGCTCTCCAAAAGCACGAGGCAGCCGTCGGAAGTGGCTTGATCCATCAGGGCACGGCACAGCGCACTGTCCGCCCCGCAGAGGGCCGCATGCGCACAGAAGAGCTCCCGCCGGCAGTCCGCCATCCGGGAATGGGTGTTCATGATGCCTCCCGCCAGCTTGACGAGCTTGCCGATATGCCCGACGATCAGAAGGGACTGCATCCCCTGCGTGAGCGCGATATCGATGGTTTCCCCCAGATAGTTGGAGCATTTGACCACCGGGAAATCCACCGGAAGCGGGAACTGCCGCTCCAGAAAATCCAGCCCGTAGTTGCCCGGCACGGCAATCAGGTTCTTTGCCCCGTTTTCGGCAGCCTGCCGGATTTCAAGCTCAATCGTGTCAACGATGGCCTGCTCACTCATCGGTTCCACGATGCCGGATGTGCCGAGGATAGAGATCCCGCCCTCGATGCCGAGCATCGGGTTGAAGGTCTTCCGGGCAACCTCTTCCCCTTCCGGAGCGGAGATCACCACATCCAGGCCTCCCTCATATTCCGCCTCAATACAGACGGCTTCGAGAGCAAAGGCGATCATCCTGCGCGGGACCGAGTTGATGGCCGCCGCTCCCACAGGCTGATCCAACCCCTTTTTTGTCACGCGGCCGATCCCCGCTCCCCCGTCGATCCGGATGCCCTGATCGGTTTTGCCGACAGAGGCAACGATGAGAAGCCCGTCCGTCACATCGGGGTCGTCCCCCGCATCCTTCCGCACGGCACAGATTGCCCGGCCGCCTTCCATCCGGCAGAAAACCGGTTCAACCTCCACTGTCAGGCCTTTCGGAGTCGTGAGGGCAAGTGAGGAAGGCGCGGTGCCCGTCAGCAGAAACTGTGCCGCCCCGGATGCGGCGAGAGAAGCACAGGTTCCCGTTGTGAACCCGCACCGCAGCAGCTGGGAGCCGCTGCGCAGATAATGCTCAAAAGCCATCGCTTCCTCCCGTTTCAGTTCCAGCCTCTGGCGGAAGGATCCAGCAGACCGGAAGCCGTATACAGCAGCGCATTGCAGATAGCCACCGCAACACTGCTTCCGCCTTTTCTCCCCCTTGCAACAATGGCCGGAACCTTCGCTTCTCTGCAGACAGCGAGGATCTGCTCTTTGCTCTCCACCACATTGACGAACCCGACCGGAATCCCGATCACCAGAGCGGGGCGAAGGCCGTTTTCGATCTGCTCACAAATCTGAAAAAGCGCCGTCGGCGCATTGCCGATGGCAAGGACAGCTCCGGGATAATGCTCCGCGGCATATTCCATCGCGGCAACAGCACGGGTCGTCCCCGCTTTTCTGGCCTGATCAGCAATAAACGGCTCCGCCATAAAACAATATGCTTCCGCTCCGACTTTCCCCAGTGCCGCGGCGCTGATCCCGGCCTTCGCCATATTGGTGTCCGTTATGATGGGCGTGCCTTTTTGCAGAGCCTCTACGGCAAAACGCACCGCGTCTTCCGTGAAAACGAGGCTGGAGGCATAGTCAAAGTCAGCCGTGGCATGGATCACCCGATGCACAACACTCTGCACTTCCGGAGAGAGGACAATCCCCCGCTCCGCCAGTTCCTGTGCAATGATTTCCATGCTCCGGCGCTCGATTTCACCGGGCAGACGAACTTCAGCCATAATAAATCTTTTCCTCTCAGAAAAACAAAAAACATGTTCCGACTTGCCGGAACATGCCAATAATCTTCGAACACAGCCACCTTTGGAATTAAACATTCCCCGGAAAACTGGTTCGAAGCATCACACTCCCGGTTCCGGCAGGAGCAGCTTTCCCCTCTCACGTATCTGACTTATCCCGAATGGCTTCCGGGCTTCACAGTGACCGACTCGCCGGGCTTTTCACCCGATTCCGTGCCCCGCCTTCCGCAGGCAGAGGAGAAATATCTGTATGTGGTTTTTTATTATACAGCAGGAACTCCATTTTGTCATCTTAAAAAATCAGAAAGCTGCTGTCTCAGTGGCGGTAAGCTTCCATTGCTTGATAGATTCTGCCCATGTCCAGGCTTGCGCGCACGGCATCTGCAAGAAGCTTGTACTGCCGCTGCCGATAGGCGGAACGCGGCTCCGTAACGGAATCACGGACGGTTATGCCTTTGCGCGTTCCGAGCCAGAGGGCAAGCCGGTTGACGGCTTCCGCACTGTCAAAAATGCCGTGAAGATAGGTGCCGAAAACAAGGCCTTCCGCTGCTCCGTCTTCCCTGCCGTCGGAAAAACGGCAGAAGGGCATGGATGCGCGGGATTCCGTAGTGCCCATATGGATTTCGTATCCTTCCAGCGCTGCTCCCGCAAACGGTTTGCAGAGGGCAGAGCCGGTTACTCTGGTGCGCGTTTTCTGCTCCGTGAAAACCGTACGGCACGGGAGAAGGCCGAGACCCCGGAGTTCTCCTTCCAGTTCGATGCCCATGGGATCCTGCAGCTCTTCTCCGAGCATCTGATACCCGCCGCAGATGCCAAGGACCGGAACCCGCTGCGCGGCAAGGGCGAGGATCTCTTTCTCTAGCCCGCTTTCGCGCAGGAAGAGGAGATCGCCCATTGTGTTTTTGGTGCCCGGGAGAATGAGCAGATCCGGCCTGCCCAGCTGCTCAGGCCGGTCGGCAAAACGAAGGCTGAGGGAGGGATGGTCACGGAGCGGGGCAAAATCGGTGAAGTTGGAAATATGCGGGAGGCGGATGACAGCAATGTCAATCTCCCCCTGTTTTTCGCGGCTGGAAAGCATCGGGGCAAGGCTGTCCTCCTCGTCAAGGTCCACCTTCAGCCAGGGGACAACGCCGAGAACCGGAACGTTTGTCAGCTCCTCGATCTGCCGGAGGCCGGGCTGCAGGAGGGAGAGATCCCCGCGGAACTTATTGATGACCAGACCGGCGAGGCGCTTCCGCTCTTCCGGCCGGAGCAGGGCAACCGTACCGTAGAGCTGGGCAAAAACGCCGCCTCGGTCGATATCCCCCGCGAGGAGGACAGGCGCATCGACAAGCTCCGCCAGCCCCATGTTGACAATATCGTCTTCCCGGAGATTGATCTCCGCGGGAGAGCCGGCGCCCTCAATCACAATGACATCATTCTCTTCCGCAAGGCTGTGATACGCCGCCAGGATGTCCGGAATCAGGGTTTTCTTTATGCGGAAATATTCCTGCGCGCTGTACTGGCCGCGGACCTCTCCATTGACGATGACCTGGCTGCCCATCTCGCTGGACGGTTTGAGGAGGATGGGGTTCATGCGCACATCGCACTCCAGGCCGGCGGCTTCCGCCTGCATGGCCTGTGCCCGGCCAAGCTCCAGCCCGTCCGGCGTGACGTAGCTGTTGAGCGCCATATTCTGGCTCTTGAACGGCGCAACGCGCAGCCCGTCCTGCAGGAAGATCCTGCAGAGGGCGGCTGTCAGAAGGCTTTTGCCCGCCCCTGACATCGTGCCCTGCACCATGATACATTCAGCTGCCATGAAGCACCTCCTTCAGTGCCCGGAGAAGCAGGAGATTTTCCTCCCGCGTCCGCACGGCTATACGGTACCAGCCCGGGCAAAGCCCGGGAAAATCGGAACAGTCGCGAATCAGGATACCCTTTTCCCGCAGTTTTGCGGCAAGCTGCTTCTTCTCGGTGAAAAACAGAAAGAAGTTCGCCTCACCGGGAATCACACGCAGGCCAAGCTCCGACAATTCCTTTTGCAGAAAAGGACGCTCCTCTTTCAGGAAGGCCCGTACTCGGTTTACATAATTGTTGTCCTGCAGGGCTGCAAGACTCGCCGCCTGCGCAGGAACGGAAACCGGCCAGGGCTGACCGAAAGAGCGCAGTTGCTCCGCCAGGTCTGTGCTGCCGCACAGTGCCATACCGAGGCGCAGGCCGGGCATGGCATAGAGCTTTGTAAAGGCCCGCAGAATCACAAGGTGCGGGCATGCGGAAAGCCGGCCGAGCAGAGAGCGTTTTTCCGCTTCTTCCGGGAAACCCATAAAACACTCATCCGTAACGAGCACAATATCCGTCTCCTCACAGCGGTGAAGGATGCGCGCCAGCAGATCTGCGGGGATCAGGCGCCCGGTCGGGTTATTGGGATTACAGAGAAAAACCAGATCCGTCTCCGGGGTGACGGCCCCGAGCACCGCTTCCGGGAGAGAGAAATCATCCTCTTCCCTGCAGAAGACATGGCCGATGCAGCAGCCGGAAAGAGAGAGGGCGTGTTCGTATTCCGTAAAGGTGGGAACCGGGACAAGCGCTTTTTTCGGCTTCAGCAGGAAAACCAGCCGGAATATCAGGTCAGCCGCACCGTTGCCGCACACGATGGCCTCGGCAGGGATGCCGTAATGGGCGGAAAGCGCCGTGCAAAGCTCTGTGCAACGCGGGTCGGGATAGCGGTCAGCAGAATCAAGTGAGGCAAGGACCGCTTCTTTTACTCCCGCCGGCAGCCCGAGCGGGCTGATGTTGGCTGAGAAATCCAGCGGGAGGAAACCGGATTCTCTCTGAAATTCTGCCCAGTCGCCTCCGTGGAACCGATTCATAAAAAAAACCTCCGCGAGCTAATGGTTTAGAGAATTACAAACGCTAAACGAATAAGAATGGTTTGGAGAATTACAAACAATAAACGAATAAGACAGAAAAGGGCTATACCGAGGAAGCTGCCGGTGAGCTCCATCCGGCAGGCGCGGGGAATATCTCCCGGATCGACGGGGCGGAGATCATCCCCAAGATACGGTTTCTGCTTCACCTGCCCGAAGTAGACGGCAGGGCCGCAAAGCCTCACCCCGAGCGCTCCCGCCATGACAGATTCGCACTGGGCGGAATTCGGGCTTTCATGCTTGCGGTGGTCACGCTTCCAGATCTGAAAGGCGCGTGATGCATTCTCCCCTGTCAGGGCGGCAGCCGCAATCAGAAGCAGCGCCGCAATGCGCGAGGGCAGGAAGTTGGCTACGTCATCCAGACGGGCCGGAAAACAGCCGAAATGAAGATACCGTTCATTTTTATAGCCGAGCATGCTGTCCATGGTGTTGACGGCTTTGTAGCACAGGGAAAGTGGAGCCCCGCCGAGCAGCATGAAAGCCATGGGGGCAATCACGCCGTCCGAGAAGTTTTCGGCAACCGTTTCAACAGTGGCGCGGATCACCCCGGCACGGTCAAGCGAGCGAGTATTGCGCCCGACGATGCGGGAGACCGCCTTGCGGCTCTCCTCCAGGGTAGAAGATGTGAGCGCACGATGCACACGCATCGCCTCATCCTTCAGGTTCTTTACCGCCAGCGCCTGCGCGCACCAGATCACTTCGACCACGAAGGCAAGCGGCTGCCAGAGCCGCTGTAGGAGCCACAGGATGCCTCGGGAACAGAAAAACACCGCTGCGGGGAGAAACAGAGCGAGCAGCATACCGGCAAATTTCTCACCCGCTGCCGTCTTCGGAAACAGCCGCCTGAGAAACGCTTCCAGAAAGGAAATGGCCTTTCCCATCAGGACGACGGGATGGAGAAAGGAAAGGCTCTCCGGATCGCCGATCAGCAGGTCCAGCAGAAAGCCGAGCAGAGAGGCAGCAAGAATTCTCATATCGTATAATCCACCTCTCCGATGACCGAAAGGGAATCCGGCCACGAATCCGCATCCAGCTGCCAGCCATGCCCGCAGACCGTCTGCCACTGATAGTATTCCCGCGGAGGCCGGCCCCATTTTTCCAGAACGGCCATCTGCGTGCCGCCATGGGCAACGACAGCCACACTCTCAAGCCCGGCGGCAAGCGCATCTTCCAGAAGACTCTCAAAATCACGGCAGACACGCTTGGAAAATGCCGCCCTGTCTTCCCCTCCAGGGCAGCGGGCAAGGCACCCGCCGTCTACCCAGGCACGGTAGAGCGGATCTTCTTCCATCTCCCACCAGGCACGCCCTTCAAAAGCGCCGAAGTCCATCTCCTGCAGAGCGGGAAGCACCGTCTGTCTGCAGAGCGGGAAAAGCAGATCCGCCGTTTCCCTTGCCCGCAGCAGAGGAGACACAGCCAGCAGATCCGGCACGAAGCCGGCCGGATGCAGCAGCTTTCTCCCGTTTTCGGAGAGTGGCGTGTCGAGAGAGCCCTGATAGCGCTTCTGCTCCCCGAGTTCGGTCAGCCCGTGGCGGATCAGAAAGATGCGCATGGCCAGTCTCCCTTCAGCAGCTGGGGAATCCCGCAGCAGACACGGATGACCGTATCAGCACGCTGTGCCAGCGCACAGGCAAGCCGACCGGCGGCTTCCCGCTTTTCCCGTTCAGAGGCGTCGATCGGGATGACACCGCAGCCGACTTCCGTGGCTATCACGATTTCTTTTTCAGACAGCTGTTCCGCAAGCTGATCTATATTCCCGGGCTCTGCCAGTTCTTGAACATCCCAGACGGCCTTTTCCGAGAATTCCGCCTCCGAAAGGCCGATAAGCTGCCGGATGCAGTCCCGTTTTCCCGCATACAGGGGGCCGGTCACAAAAATCATAGCATTGCCTCCGCATATTGTCCGAGGCAGAGAGCCGCGAGCATCCAGAGCTCGGCTGTCTGCACAAACCAGCCGGCAAGATCACCGGAGAGCCCGTTGAACTTCAGAACAATCCGGAACCGATAAACAGCAAACACGCCAAGTGCCGCCGGAATCATCCAGAACCCGCCGTTTCGTGCCATAACAGCACAAAGCAAAACAGACAGGACAAGGGAAAAGATGCGGACGCTTTTCCTGTCGGACGCATCCGCAAAGCTCCTGGCAAGGCCTGCTCCGGAGCGCAGAGGGAAAGCAGCAACCGCCAGAGCAGAGAGGGCACGGGAGAGGCAGAAGCTGCAGACAACCGCGACAGCCGGAAAAGAAGGGAGAACCGCCCAGAGGGCAAAATATGCAACAAAGAACATGCAAAGCCGGATCACCGCGAAGGCGCCCATATGCGGATCTTTCAGGATCTTCTGCCTGGTTTCCACATCCCCGTGACTTGCAAGGGCATCCCAGGTGTCGGCATACCCGTCGAGGTGGATGCCGCCGGAGAGCATCACCGGGAAGAGGCAGAGCCCCGCACCCTGCAGGAGAGACGGCAGGTTCATCCAGGCACAGAGCCTGACCCAGAGGACACATGCAAGCCCGATGACTGCCCCGACCAGAGGGAAGGCGCAGAGAGTGAAACGCATGTTTCGCGCGTTCCACTGCACCTGAGGCACGGGGATCGCGGAGAACATGGAGAAGGCAATTAAGATTGGCGCCAGGATGATCATGGGATGCTTCCTTTCAAGATGTTTGGCAGAGAGGCGATGACTTCTATTACGAGATCGGCGGAGGTGGCGAGGGCGTTATTCAGCGCAGCGAGCTGCTGCAGAAAGAGAAGGGTTCCCCCTTCATAATCCGCTCCGCCGGAAAACAGTTCCCCCGTCACAATGGTGAGATTGGTGCAGCGGGAAGAGAGGTCTTCCAGCTCGGATAACAGATTTTCCGTCCCCCTGCCTCGGGAAGAAAACATCTCATTGGCCACAATGTTCGGGAGATCTTCCAGCAGGACGTTGGCGTCCGGCGGAAGCGAAACCGAAGAGATATTCACCTGGCACTCCGCGGTATCAAAGCCCTTTCCTTTCCGCATCTCCCGGTGAAAGGCAATCCGCTTCCTGTTCTCCACGCCTTCGTTCTCCATCGTGGCCAGATAGACGCGGCGGCCCGGCAGACGCTGCACAAGCTCTTCCGCAAAGCGGCTCTTGCCGCTGGATGCCCCGCCGATCACCAATGTCAGCATAATCCGTTAAACCTGAGGCGTATAGGCCTCAGCCCCCAGTTTCTCAAAAGTCTGTCCGCTGTGATACACCGCGAGCGCTTGATCCAGTAGCGAGAGAAGGCATACTGCTCCGCTGCCCTCTCCGAGATGCATGCCTGCATGAATCGGTGCTTCCAGGCCGAGGGCTTCCAGCAAAGCGCGGCCCGCCGGCTCGGAAGAGACATGGCTTGCAAGCATCCCTGCCCGAACACACGGGTTGAGGCGCTGCGCACAGAGCGCAGCCACAGCGGAAATCATCCCGTCGATCACAACAGGGATACGGTAATACCCTGCCCCGAGGAAGGCGCCGCACATCCCGGCCAGATCAAACCCGCCAACTTTGACAAGGACATCCAGCGGATCCGCAGGATCGGGACGGTTCGTCTCCAGCGCTGAACGCACAGCTTTCTTTTTCCGTTCCAGCCCGGCTCCGGAAAGCCCTGCCCCCCTGCCGACGATGCTCTCCGGATCCAGATGCAGAAGAGCTGCCGTAACGGCAGAGGCCGTCGTCGTGTTTGCAATGCCCATTTCTCCGACTGCGACAAGCTGTACGCCCTGCCCGGCAAGTTCCCGCACAAGATCGGCACCGTAAGCAATCGCAAGCCTGCATTGCTCCGGCGTCATGGCAGGCCCCCTGCTGATATCCGCTGTGCCGTTCCCGATGCGCCGGTTCAGCACACCCTGAACGGGAGGAAAATCGCGAATCCCCATATCGACGGGGATCACTTCACAGCGTGCAAGCTTTGCCATCGGGTTGACCGTGCTGGTGCCTCTCGCAAGGGCGGACGCCACCTTTCTCGTTACCTCACAGGATGTCTGCGCCACGCCCTGCACAATCACTCCGTTGTCCGCACAGAAAACCAGCAGAGCTCTTCTGTCCAGCCGGACATCCGGATTCCCGGTCAGGGCGGCAATGCGGACCACATCCTCCTCGAGCAGGCCGAGGCTCCCCAGCGGCTTGGCAATGCTGTCCCACTGCCGTCCGGCTGAATCTGCTGCCTCTGAATCGACAGAGACAGGGGTTGTAATCAGTTCTTCAACGGTGAGCATGGCCGATGCAGGCTTCCGCAAAGCGCTTTGCCAGCGGAAGCTCCCCTCCCAAATGAAGATGCGGAAATGCGGCATAAAGGGATTTGCCCGTATAGCCGCATCGCCAGGTTTTTCCGTTCGGTTTCTCGACGCGAAGGTCGGAACCGTTTTCCGTGCAGTCCCAGTAATGGAACTCGTGGGCGGGGACGGATTCTCCCCTCCGGAACAGCAGAGAGTCCTCCTCCGCAACCAGCCACTGATATCCGAAACGCTGCAGCCTGTCCGTCCGGAAGCCCGCTCCGGGGAGACAGGCGCACATAGGGCAGCTTTCCTTCCGTTCGTTTTCCAGCGTCTGCTGCAGGTACAGAAATCCGCCGCATTCCGCGACCGTCGGCAGGCCGCTGTTTACAGCCTGGCGAATGCTCTGCCGCATGGAGGAATTCGCGGACAGGCGGTCGGCATAGAGCTCCGGATATCCGCCGCAGAGATAGAGACCGTCAGCGCCTTCGGGTATTGTAGAATCGCGCAGAGGACTGAAAAAGGCAAGCTTCGCACCGGCATCTTCCAGCGCTTCCAGGCTGTCGGCATAGAAGAAACAAAAGGCTTCATCTTTCGCCACGGCGATGGTACAGGCCTGCTCGGCTTTTTTCTTTTCCGGCTTTTCCGCGACACAGGGGGAAGCCAGATTCACCAGGGCATCTAGATCCACCGTGAGCTCCATCTGAGCGGAGAGCATCGCAAAACGCCCGGAAAGGTCTTCGATTTCCCCTGCCGTAAGAAGCCCGAGATAGCGGCTTTCCAGCACAGCCTCGTCCATCGGAGGCAGGAATCCCAGAACCGGCAGGCCGGTTTCCCGTTCCAGAACAGGCGTCAGAGATGCCGCCAGAGATTCTTTACATCCGTTGAGAAGGATCCCGGCGAGGCGGCTTTTCGGACGAAACGCCGTCAGACCTTTGATCTGTGCAGCGAGGGTCAGCATGCTCCCCTGCGGCCTGACAACCAGGACGGCAGGAAATTGCAGCACATCGGCAAGGGCATAAGCGCTCGCCTCGTCTGTGCCGCTGAGGCCGTCATAATATCCCATGGCCCCTTCCAGAACGACAAACTCTCCACCGTGAAGCGCCACAGAGGAACGCACGGCATCTTTCCCTTGGAGGAACAGATCCAGATTCCGGGAGGGTACGCCCAGAACCTCGGAGTGAAACATCGGATCGATATAATCCGGCCCGCACTTGAAAGCGTGCACATCTATGCCCCGCTTTTTCAGAGCCGCAAGCAGCGAACAAGTGACGACCGTCTTCCCCGCTCCGCTGTGCATGGCAGTAATCAGAATCTGCTTCATGGTTTTTTCCCTGAAATCAGCCAGATCGGGTTCTGTGCCGTCATCATATGGCTGCTGCCGACAACCCTGCTCCTGCTTGCGGAAAGCTGCAGGATCTCCGTGTTGTATCCCGCCGCTTCGAGCGTAACAGTTGCCAGATGAAGGGTTTCAATCGTGACGGCCGTCACACAGACGGCAGCCTTCGGGGACTTTTCCATAACGGCACGGAGGATTTCTTCGCCGTTTCCGCCCGTCCCTCCGACAAACACCGCATCCGCCTCCGGCAGGCCGTTCAGGGCTTCCGGAGCATGGCCCCCGATCAGGCGCAGATTCCAGGCGCCGAGCTTTCTGCGGTTTGCTTCCGCCAGCAGAAGGGCGTTTTCATCCCGCTCAATCCCGTATACCGCACCGACGTGCAGCGCAAGCTCGATTGCCACGCTTCCCGTCCCGGTGCCGATATCCCAGCAGACGGAATCCTCTTCCACTTCCAGAAGAGAGAGCACCATGGCACGGACCTCGCGCTTCGTCATCGGGATGCCTTCCGCACGTTCAAAACAGTCATCCGGCATCCCGGGCAGGTAGCGTGTGCGATTCGGTGCCCTGTCTGCAAGCATAACGCTGAGCGTTGCGAAGGATTGGTTTACATAATCTTTTGCTGCCCCGCGGCGGATCGTCTCCGCATCGCCGCCGAACTCTTCCCCAATGGCGACGGGAAGTTCTTCAAGCCCCGCCTCACACAGCTTTCTGCAAAGCTCCGCGGGTGTCTCGCATCCTCCTGTCAGGAAGAAAACGGGTTTGCCCCGGCAGACTTCTTTTACCGGGTCGCACTGCCTGCCATGGGCGCTGCAGAAATGCCAGCCCTGCCAGGGGATCTGCAGCTTTGCGGAGAACAGCTGCAGGCTGGAAATACCGGGAAGAACGGAAACATCCTCCCCTTCCAGATACGGGAGCAGAATGCGCGCGCCGGAATTGAAGCCGCTGTCTCCGCTGAAGAGGACGGAAGCAATATCGCAGCCGCTCTCTTTCAGAATGGAGGCGATCTCCTCCGGCCGCACCGCCTCGGCGCAGGGCTTTCCGCTGCCGAGCTGCTCCAGCAGGCGCCGGGAACCGACCAGGAGAGAGGATTGCCGGATGGCTTCGGAAGCCTCAATGGTCAGAGATCGTTCACCGCAACCGCAGCCGATCAGAAAAATCTTCATGGGGCAGCCTCCTTTTCCCGGAAGCCTGTTGTAAACGACGGATCATAGAGGCAGCTGCGATCAAAGCTGCTGTTCAGAAAATCGCCGACCAGGATCAGCGCTGTTTTTTCCACGGCATTCTCCCGCCCGACAGCGGCAAGCGACCCGACCGTACAAGGGAGGACCTTTTCCTCCGGCCAGCTCGCCTTATAGACGATGCAGGCAGGGGTATCCGCTGTATAGGCTCCCTTCAGCAGTTCTCCCTGCAGGGCGGGAAGCATCCCGGCGGAGAGGAAAACCGCCATGGAAGCTCCGTGTGAAGCCATTGCCGCTATCGCCTCGCGCTCCGGAACCGGTGTGCGGGCAGCCATACGCGTGAGGATCACACTCTGGCTGACGCCCGGCAGTGTGTACTCCGCATGGGCAGAAGCTGCCGCCGCGCAGAAACTCGAAACGCCTGGGACAATATCATACGAAATGCCTCTCTGCTCCAGAGCATCCATCTGTTCGCGGATCGTGCTGTACACAGCCGTGTCACCCGTGTGCAGGCGAACGGTGGTTTTCCCTTCCCTCTCCGCACGCTCGATCAGGACAAGCACCTGCTCAAGGGTCAGGAACGCGCTGTTATGCACTTCACATGTTGGTTTACAACATTTCAGGAGCTCAGGATTGACAAGGCTGCCGGCATAGATCACAACATCGGCCTCTTCCAGAAGCTTTGCTCCGCGCAGCGTTATCAGGTCGGGGGCTCCCGGCCCCGCTCCGACAAAATGAACCATCTTTCCTCCTATTGCATCAAAAAGGCATGCTCCGAGACCGGAACATGCCAGTTTTCCGCTTCAGCTTCTCAGGAGATTCTCTCCCATTTTGTAAACATCCCCCGCGCCGACTGTGAGGATGATATCCCCCGGCCTTGCAATGGCACGAAGCGTATTTTCAAGCGTATCCTTATCCGGATAGAATGTGGAATTCGGGATCTGTTCTGCAAGGGCTGCGGAGGAGATCCCCAGGGTATTCTGCTCTCTGGCCGCATAGATCTCCATCAGGAGAAGCACATCCGGGCGCTTGAGCTGCTTTACGAAATCATCAAACAGTGCAGCGGTTCTGGAATAGGTGTGAGGCTGGAAAACCACAATGGTACGCTTGTATTCCAGCTTATCCAGCGTGTCAAACAGGGCTTTGAGCTCTCCGGGATGGTGTGCATAGTCATCATACACATCGGCCCCGTTGAATTTGCCCTTGAATTCAAATCGCCTTTCCGCTCCGTTGAATCCGGCAAGACCGTACTTCACGGCGGTGGGACGGATCCCGAGGCTGATGCAGGCAGCTGTAGCCGCCAGCGCGTTTTTCACATTGTGGACGCCGGGAACATGCAGCGTCACATCGGTGAACTTTTTATTCTTGTAATAGATATCAAAAGTGGTATTCGTTCCGCTGTAGCGGATGTTCTTCGCCGTAACGTCCGCTTTGTTCTCGAAGCCGAACGTAATCATTTTCCGGCGGACATCCTTCAGGGCATCCATGGTGTTGGCATCGTCCGCATTCGCAACGATCACACCGCCGTCTTCCGGCACTTTGGAGGCAAAAATCCGGAAGCTGCGCTTCAGTTCTTCCAGATCCTTGAAAAAGTCAAGATGGTCCGCTTCGATATTCAGCACCACGGCAACCGTCGGATAAAATGAAAGGAAGGAGTTATAGTACTCGCACGCTTCCATGATAATGGTGTTGCCGTGGCCGATCCTGTGCCCGGCGTTCAGGAGCGGGAGCGTCCCTCCGATCATAACGGTGGGGTCTTTTTCCGCTGCCATCAGGATATGCGTACACATCGAAGTGGTAGTCGTCTTCCCGTGGGTGCCTGAAATGCACAGGGCATTGTTGTAATCCCGCGAAATCGTGCCCCATGCCTGGGTGCGCTCGAAAACGGGGATATCCTTTTCCCTGGCCGCGATGATCTCCGGGTTGTCATCGTGCACGGCAGCCGTCCTCACGACGAATTCTACCTCATCGGTAATATTCTCCGCATGATGCCCGATGATCACCGGAATTCCGAGTTCCCGCAGATTCCGGACATTCTGGCTTTCCATGGTGTCAGATCCGGAAATGTTCAGCCCCATATCAAAGAGGACTTCCGCCAGGGAGGACATGGAAACACCGCCGATCCCGATCAGGTGCCCTCTTCTCCCGGGAGACATATAATTTTCAAAATCAGCCATCTTATACTCCGTAATCAGTTCATTTACAAATTGTTCCTTGATGAATACGCCGTAAAATGGTAAAATGAAGCAGAAAGAAGACCGAATCTTCAGGTTCCGTTTCTGATTTATTATAATCCCGAGCGGTGCTGAATGCAAGAACTTTTAAAGGATGCCATATGGTCGACATAACGCCACCTAAATACGTCAGAAATGTTTTAAAAACGCTCGCTTCCCGCGGGTACCCCGCTTGTATTGTGGGCGGATGTGTGCGGGATATGATCCTGCGTGTACCCCCGAATGACTGGGACATCGCCACTTCTGCCACTCCGGATGAACTTCTTGAGTTGTTCCCCGACTCCATTCCGACGGGAATCCGGCACGGAACCGTCACGGTCAAATCCGGCGGGCAGTTCGTTGAAGTGACGACCTTCCGCGATGACGGAGAGTATCTGGACCATCGTCATCCGGACCACGTCAGTTTTGTCGGAGACCTGAACACGGATCTCGGCAGGCGGGATTTCACGATCAACGCCATTGCGGTCACTTCAACCGGTGTTCTGGTTGATCCCTACCACGGGATAGACGATATTCGCGCCGGCATTATCCGTGCCGTCGGGAATCCGAAGCAGCGGTTTGAAGAAGATGCGCTGCGCATGCTGCGTGCCTTCCGTTTCTCTTCCCGGCTCGGGTTTGAAATTGAAGAGGATACCTTTTTTGCCATTCTGGCCAATGCCTCCCTCGCCGCCGGGCTCTCCGCCGAACGCGTCAGGGATGAGATTGAGAAGATCCTGCTCACAGCGAATCCGGAGACGCTCTATACCGTTATCGAATGCGGGCTGCTGGACACCTATCTTCTCAAGCATTTGAGCCGGGATGACGGGCTGATCCGCATTGCTTCCATCCGGAAGAAGGCACTGCCCCGCTGGGCCTTGTTCTGCACCATCCTGCTGGCGGATGACTGCATTGAAAGTGCTGCAGGCTTTCTCCGCTCCCTCCGGCTTGACAACCGGACCATCCGCTGCTGCAGTGATGCCTGCAGCCTGCTTATGAAAACACCTCCCGAAACCGCAGTTGACTGGAAAAAGCTTCTTCGGAAAACCGGCGTTGACAGCGTGGAATGTGCTGCAATCTGCTGGGATGCGATCTATGGGGGCGGATTCGAGGAGCAGCTCCGGAAAGTGCTGAAAAGGGGTGAATGCTTCTCCCTGAGCCGTCTGGCCGTAAACGGGCACGACCTTGCGGCACTTGGCCTGAAAGGAAAGCAGCTCGGCAATATGCTTGAATTTTTGCTGGATTATGTGATTGAATATCCCGATAACAACCGCCGCGAGCTGCTTCTCGCACTCGCTTCTGCCGGGGACGATTAAGGGGAGGTGCAACCCATGGATTTTTTTGAACAGCTGAAGCAGGAGTGCAGCCTCTGTGCGAGATGCGGCCTCGGTGCGACGAGGACAAACCTTGTTTTCGGGACGGGGAATGAGCATTCCGACATTGTGTTTGTCGGAGAAGGACCGGGAGAAAAAGAAGATCTCCAGGGAATCCCGTTTGTCGGCCCGGCCGGCCAGCTCCTCGACACAATGCTGAAACTGATCGGCCTCCGGCGGGAAGACGTCTATATCTGCAACATTGTGAAATGCCGGCCGCCTCTTAACCGCGACCCTGCGCCGGAGGAGCGGGAAGCATGTTCCCAATGGCTCCAGCGCCAGCTTGAGCTGATCGATCCGAAGATCATTGTCTGCCTCGGCCGTATTTCGGCGACCTCGCTGATCAGCCCCTCTTTCAAGATCACGAAAGAGCACGGCCAGTGGTATGAGATCGACGGGCGGAAAGTAATTGCCACCTATCATCCGTCAGCGCTGTTGCGGGATGTTTCCAAACGGCCCGAGGCGTTTGCCGATTTCCGGGAGATCCGCTCAGCCATGCGGGAACTCGGCCATCTCTGTGACCCGCTCTCTTTCTATTCTTCCAAAGACAAGGAGACTGACAATGATCCGGTTTTATAACGGGAAAATGCTTCGCTTCGAGCCTGAAATGCGCCTGACGACCGAGGAAGTCTGGACGGATGGGAACCGCATTAGCTACGTCGGCCCGGCAAAGAACGATCCTCCGATGTTTGAGCGCCAGATCGATCTGCGCGGTGACCTGCTAATGCCGGGATTCAAAAATGCCCATACCCATACGGCAATGACATTTCTCCGGTCGCTGGCGGATGATATGGAGCTGCAGAGCTGGCTGAAGAAAATCGTCTGGCCGAATGAGGCAAAGCTCACGGATGATGCCGTCACGGTCTTTACAAAAATCGGCATCATGGAATACCTCTCCTCCGGGATCACGGCAAGCTTTGATATGTATGTGCATAACGAGGCCTATGCCAAAGCGAATGTGGATACAGGCTTTCGCACGGTGATCTGTTCCGGGCTGAACAACTTTGATGCCGACCCGGAAAATATTGAACGGGAATACCTGCGTTTTAACCGGTACCATGAGCTGGTATCCTATATCCTCGGCATCCACGCGGAGTATACCACTTCGCTTGACCGGATGGAGTACCTTGCCTCCCTTGCGGAGAAGTACAAAGCCCCCTGCTTCACCCATATCTGTGAAACAAAAAAAGAATCGGAGGACTGCATCAAGCGTTATGGGATGTCGGCTCCTCTTGTGCTCGACAAAATCGGGTTCTACCGCTACGGCGGAGGCGGATTCCACTGCTGCTATTTCACGGAGGAGGACATCCGATATTTTGCCGATCACGGCCTCTGGGCTGTCACCTGCCCGGGTTCCAACCTGAAGCTCGCCAGCGGGATCGCACCTGTGGAAAAGATGCGCAAATGCGGCGTAAAACTGGCCATCGGGACGGACGGGGCTTCCAGCAACAACGCGCTGGATTTCTTCCGTGAGATGTATCTGGTCACCGCTCTGCAGAAGATTTATGAAGAAGATGCCTCGGCCTGCCCCGCTTCCGAAGTGCTGAAAATGGCCTGTGTGAACGGGGCACGTGCAATCGGCCTGAACGACTGCGACGACATCGCTGCCGGAAAGCTTGCCGACCTCGTCGTGATTGACCTCAGCCGCCCCAACATGCAGCCTCTCAACAATATTGTCTCCAACATCGTATATTCCGGAAGCAAGGAAAATGTGCGCCTTATAATGGTCAACGGAAAGATTCTCTATGAAAACGGTGAATTCTTCATCGGGCAGAATCCGGAAGAAATCTACCGGGAAGCCAATGAATTCGTAGGCAGCCTTTCGTGTGCCGGGAAATAGCCTGTTTACTTATACGAAACAGAAACAAACCCGCTCAGAGTTTTAGAATACTCTTTGAGCGGGTTTGTTGCAGATTATATAAAAGTCCTCATTTCCCCTGGCGGGACAGGTATGCCTGTTTCTCCCGTTCATCCTCTGCCTTCAGCGAGGAGGAATTGTGGATTCCACCCATGTTTTCCAGATGGTGACGGAACTCATGGCGCAGAATGCCGCGCAGTAGTTCCCTGGCTTCCGTTTCATTTGCCTGTGGATACACCTGATCAAAGGAGCCTTTGAACATAACGATCTGCCGTATGCCGGAATACACCTGGTACTGGCCCATGGTATGCAGATCATTCCCGCGTGAATAATCCGGGATCACCAACGCCTCCGAAACGATCACGCCACCGGTAAGCCCTTGAAAGAACTCCTCCGGGAATTCATCTAGCAGCTCCGAAATGATTTTCCTGTATTCTTCGATCGTGATCATAGCATTTCAACTCTCCATTGCATTCGCTGTCAGTTCTCCTTCTTTTTCCGCTTCTCCTTGTGCAGAACCGAACAGGATTTTACAGAAGATATAACAAAAACACTTGAAATCATAACGAAATCAAGTGTTTTCCGTGGCAGCGGGAGAAGGATTCGAACTATGCTCCGGTATTATATTTGAACTTTTCAGAGTTTATCTGAGCACTTTTCACTCAATATCGCAACGATTTCATCACTTTTTAGTTTATTCAAGTTTATTAAAATTTATCCCAGTTAGTGAAAATAATAGTGAAAAAAGGCCAACAGATTATGCGGATTGCACCATTTGCTAGTCTTATTTAATTATATATTATTCAACACATACTGTCAATCAGATTCCGCATCCAGCATATTTTTATGCTTGTGTGTCAAATCTGTCCATCCTTGATCATTTTCTGCGTAGTTAATTGTGCTCATGTTATTCCGCTTCTATGTGATCGATAACCGAGCCTTATAAATAACGTGGTATCAGTCCATTGCCTTTGTCGATAACGCAAGGAACGCACAAAACGATGGAGCAATCCGAATCCGTTCACCATTCCCTGTTTGGATAAGCCACAAGTTCACGGACCCATCTTTTTTATCCAAACAGATTACATCGTCTCCCTCAACTAATGCTATGGCAAATTGTTCTGTCCCCTCTAACCCAAGGATAGCATTTGTTTGGAACACGCCATAACCAGGGATGTCAGAACTGTCCAAGAAATGGTGAATAGCATAATCAAATCCGTCAGCCGAAAACGGTATCAGGATCTAATAATTCTACAAGCTCCGCGTATACTGCATTCTCAACGTAATCAAGTAATTCGGCATCGCTTAACTCATCAAATTGAATTTCCAATTCATCTTCCTGTGAAATCACAATTTCAGTTGGAACCGGAGATGTGGTCGCCGCTGGCGATGGTGTAGCTGTTTCCGAACTTGTCTGATTGGTAACAGTACCGCAGCCAGAAAGAACCATCGCAATACAGAGAACAAGGGCAACTACGAGTATGATCGTCAGAGCTCTAAGCGCCTTCATAAGTTTACAGCTCAGAGGTTTTAAAACCCGTAACAAAATTCAAGTTGCCACATCGGACAAACGCGTGTTATAATATAGAGGAAATCAGTCCTCTATATCGTAACAAACGATTAGGAGGAAATACAAATGCCAGCGAAACAGAAGAAAGCCGATAAGAAAGTAACTCTGACTCTTCCGGATGGGACCCGTAAGTACTTTTATGGGAGAACGAAAAAGGAAGCAGAACAGAAACGGGATGAAGCCAAGCGTCAGATTGCGGGAGGGATCGACGTTGGCAACAACATGACCTTTAAGGAACTCGCAGATATCTGGCTGCGAGAGTACATGGCCAAGAAGAAACTGCACGAATGCACGAAGGCGAGTACGAAGGGAATCTTCGACCGCTATCTCTTACCGGAACTCGGCCATATGAAACTCAGGGACATAAAGCCGGCGCATATCGATCTCATGCTTTTGAAATATGCAGACCTTTCCAAGAGCACGCAGAGCAAGATTCTGATTTACGCAGGGGCTGTCTTTGACAAGGCAATCGAGAACGGGATTATCCCCCGCTCCCCTACCTTTAATAAGAAACCCACGGCCGATGATCCGGAAGAGGTAAAGCCCTTGACGAATGTCCAGTGTGAAGAGCTGCTTAAAACAATGAAAGGAACCAGGGTGTATCCGTTTATTGTCCTTGTCCTGTTCAGCGGTTTAAGAAAAGGAGAAGCGCTGGGTCTGATGTGGAAGGACCTTGACTTTGAGAACCGGCTCATCCACGTCCGTCGGTCGGTCATCTATCCGGAAGGCAGCAAGCGGCACGGAGAAATCTGTGATAAACTGAAATCTGATTCAGCGCATAGAACTATCCCGATGGCCCCGGAGATCTACAACGTGATGATGGCGGAGAAGAAGAAAACCGATTCGGTTTATGTGTTCTCGATGAGAAACGGATCATTCCTCACCCAGGAATCCTTCCGTAGCATGTGGGATCTGATCCGCTACCGGACAATCGGTGGCCCAGCTACAGGGCATCACGTTCATGCAACCCTGGACTTTTCGGTTCATCCGCACCAGCTCCGGCACACCTGTTGCACGAGATGGATTGCCAACGGGATGACTCCGAAAGAAGCGCAGTATCTCATGGGCCACTCGTCACCGGATATCACGATGGGTATTTACGCAGACTATATTGCAGAACAAGAGCTGTCGAATACCGCGAAAAAACTTTCGTCTGATGGTCTTCGATTAGCTCTCGGATAAAAAAAATAATACCACATCGTACCACGTTTGCACCACATAAGGGTGCTTAAAAGGCAAAAAAGCTTTTGTGCAAGTGCTTAAAAACGTGGTAAAAATGTGGTACAGCAGAAAACAAGGTATAATCTTTTGCATGAAAAAAGTACCCAGATTCAAGCTTTCCACTCAAATCTGAGTACTTTTTAGGGGAGCAGCGGGAGAAGGATTCGAACCCTCACAAACGGAGTCAGAGTCCGGTGTGCTACCTTTACACAATCCCGCTAAACGCAGAAGTTATTATATCTTGTTTTTTCGAAAAGTCAAGTGTTTTTTGAAATTGTTTTTTGAAGGAGGAATGGCTTGTGAACCATTCCTCCTGTCAGAGTGCCTTATGCCTTCTGTTCTTTTGCAAGGTTGCAGAGAGCTGTGAAAGCTGCTGCATCATGAATTGCCATCTCAGAGAGCATCTTGCGGTTCATGTCGATCCCGGCGAGCTTCAGGCCGTGCATGAATGTGGAATAATTCATGCCGTTTGCCTTGCAGCCTGCACTGATACGGGTGATCCAAAGCTGACGGAAATCTCTTTTCTTCTGCTTGCGGCCGATGTAAGCATAACGGCCGGACTTCATCAGCTGCTCTTTAGCCATCTTGAAATGACGGGATTTATTGCCCCAGTAGCCTTTCGCGAGACCCAAAACTTTATTTCTGCGCTTGCGCGTCATCATTGCGCCTTTTACTCTTGCCATTTTTAAATCCTCCTATATACCGTCTGCCCTTATTTATAAGGGATCATTTTCTTGATGGTGTCTACATTCGTCACGTCAGCGTAAGTTCCGCTGCGAAGACGACGGCAGCGCTTGGTATCCTTCTTGGTGAGGATATGGCTCTTGAAAGCATGGGCGCGTTTTACCTTGCCAGTCTTCGTGAGATTAAATCTCTTCTTAGCGCCGCTGTGAGTTTTAAGTTTCGGCATAATGAATACTCCTCCTAAAATATTATTCAGCTTTTTCAGTGGCCGGAGCTTCCTGCTGCTTCGGCTGCTTGGGTTTCGCAGGCTTTTTCGGCGGTGTTACCGGTTTGGGGGAAAGGAAAATCGTCATATTCCTGCCCTCAAGCTTGGGTGCCTTGTCAAGCGTGGCGATCTCCGCGCATTTTTCAGCGAAGTCCTTCAGCAGTTCTTCACCGATCTCCGTATGGGCCATTTCTCTTCCGCGGAAGCGGACAGAAACCTTCAGCCTGTCTCCATCGGCGAGAAACTTCATACCGTTTTTCAGCTTGGTAAGAAAGTCATTATCCCCGATGCTGGGCCCCATGCGGATCTCTTTGATGTCAATCACATGCTGGTTTTTCTTTGCTTCTTTTTCTTTCTTTGTCTGCTCGAAGCGGAACTTTCCGTAGTCCATAATCCGGCAGACTGGCGGGTTGGAATTGGGCGCGATTTTGACAAGATCCATCTCATGCTCTTCAGCAATCTTCAGCGCTTCCTCGGCGGACATAATGCCGAGCTGCTCACCGTCTTCACTGATCAGGCGGATTTCACTGTCAATAATTTCCTCATTGATTTGATGAGTATCGGTTGCGATTTCAAACACCTCCGGAAAATACAAAATGCGCAGAAGCATAGCATCCGCGCAGCGTAACACAGCATAATCTTCAATAAGAAAAACTGTCACATCTTGACCTGGGCGAGCCAATTGCTGCCAGGTGAGGACGGCGGACACCGAGCCTGCTTCTTTTTGCTCTGTTATTATAATGACCGTTTCCTGAAATGTCAACTGTTTTTTTCACTTTTTCTGAGGTTTTTGCACGTTTTTGGAAATTGACAAAGACCATCGGCAATGGTATTATGTTAATTTAGAGTGCCAGTGGAACAGGTGCAAGCCAGGCTGTCCGCGAAGACACCGTTGCACTTCGATTTCAGATCTCTGCCGCGGGCAAAACGGATGAAAGCATTTGGAGGGGGGAAACCAGTGGACGGCTGCAACAGAAGCAACAGGCGCAGGCGCATTTTTTATGTTGTACTGCTCCTCCTCTATCTCGGTTTTCATCTGTTTGTCTTTCTGCACCATGAAGCATTCCGCGATGAGGCGCAGGCTTGGACGATTGCGAAAAACACTACCCTTTCAGAACTGTTTGCCGACCTCAGCATCGAAGGGCACCCCTGCCTGTGGTTTCTGATCATCCGGCCGTTTGCAAAGCTCGGAATGTCCTTCCGAAGCTTCGGGGCCGTCAGCCTCGTTTTTATGGGGGTATCCGCAGCACTGTTCCTCTTTCATGCCCCTTTCGGGGATTTGCTCAAGGTGATCGTGCTGGGAAGCTTCGCTTTCTGCTACAACTCCCCCGTCATGCCGCGGACCTACTGCGTAATCACGCTGCTGATCGTCTGCCTTGCGATGCTCTGGCCGAAGCGGCTGGAAAAACCGATCCTTTACGGGGTGCTGGTCGGACTTCTGTTTCAGTCCCACATCATCCTGGCAGGGTTTGCCGGAGGGCTGGTGCTGGAACTGTTTGTCCACTGGCTGCGGGAAAAGCCTCGGATCAACAGGCTCTTCTGGGGGATGGCCATCCCGGCTGCCAGCGCCCTCTTTACGGTGTACGAGCTGATGCCGCGCAGGGATGCTCCTGTTTTTGTCGACACATCTGCCCAGTCTGTTTTCAGCAAAATGAGCCTCAGCTACAACGAGCTCATTGCAGCCATCAACGATCTGGAGGAGACGGTCTGGGGGCATCTCGTCTGCGAACTGCAGATCGGGCCGGTGACAGGGAAAGCGGTGCTCCTGCTGATCCTGCTGCTGCTCTTCCTTGCCCTTCTGATTGCCGTGACCGTGAGGAAGGAATGGGGGCGTTTCTGGAGCATAGCTCTCGTCGGCGTCAGCGGGCTCGGGTTTTCTCTGGGCGTCAGGCTTTTCGTGTACCGCGGTGGCTATCATATGACGGTGTGCTACTTCCTGATCTTATTGTTTCTTGTATGGATCGCCTTTAACGATGTGAAGGCAAAGTCCGTCAAAGCGGTGGCGGGCGTGATGCTCGCATTCGTCCTGCTGCTGACGTGTGAGAAGTGGATCAATGCGGCCAAATATGACCTGACCGAGGCGTTTTCCGGCAGCCTGCCTACGGCTGATTTTATTGATGCGACGGTCGAGGGGAACGGAATTATCCTTGTGAAGGAAGATCATCTCATCCCGTCCGTCTACGCCTACGTGGACAGCGACAGGAAGGACATCACCTTCCGGAGCATCGACACCGGAGAGGACTACAAGCTCCACGTCTGGGGTGCCGTGTATCCGCCGTTTAATCTGCAGGCGCTTCTCGATTATGCGCAGGAGCAGTATCCGGGCAGAGAAGATGTATATTACCTCTCTTCCGCCGATCTGGGGAATCCGGACGGACTGGAGGAGCTTTACCGTATGGACAGCCGGAATCCGCTGGAAGAGAACTACTGGTTCTACCGGATTTCCACCCCTTAACTTTGTTTCAGGAGAAGCAATCGGATGAAAAAAATTGTTATTATCGGAGGAGGCCCGGCGGGGCTGACGGCAGCCTATGAACTCCTCGCCGGGGACGAAAAGACGGATGTCACCGTGCTGGAAGAAACCGATCTGCTGGGCGGGATCTCCAGGACTGTTGAATACCGCGGGAACCGCATGGATATGGGCGGCCACCGGTTTTTCTCCAAAGTGCCGGAAGTGAATGACTGGTGGGAGAAAATGATGCCCATGCAGGGTGCCCCCTCGTATGACGATATCGTCCTCGGGAGAAAGCCGGAGCTTGCCCCCGGCGGCCCGGATCCGGAGAAAACCGACGTCGTCATGCTGAAGCGGCGCAGAGTCTCCCGCATCTTCTTCGACGGCAAGTTCTACGCCTATCCGATCTCTTTGAAGCCGGAAACCTTCCGGAATATGGGCCTCAAAACCACAGTGGAATGCGGCTTCAGCTATCTCGGCGCTATGCTGCACAAGCTGCCGGAAGACAACCTTGAGAACTTCTACATCAACAGCTTCGGGCGGAAGCTCTATTCCATGTTCTTTGAGTATTACACCGAAAACCTCTGGGGCAGGCACCCGAGCGAGATCGACGCCTCCTGGGGCGCCCAGCGCACGAAAGGCCTTTCGATCACGGGCATCCTCAAGGACGTCTTCGGGAAAGTATTCCACGTCCGCAACCGGAAGGTAAACACCTCCCTCATTGAAGAATTCAAATACCCGAAGCTCGGCCCCGGAGAACTCTGGGAAGTGGTCGGCGCGAAGGTGGAAGAGCTCGGCGGGAAGATCCTGACAAACGCCTGCGTCACAGGCTTCCGGAAGGAAGGAAACCGCCTGGTGTCCGCTACCTATGAAAAAGACGGGCAAAAGCATACCATTGAAGCCGATCTCTTCATCTCCTCCATGCCGATCAAGGATCTGGTCGGCGGGATGAACGACGTTCCTCCCGAGCCGGCACGGATCGCAAAGGGGCTTCCCTACCGCGACTATATGACGCTCGGCGTCCTGGTGAAGGGGCTGAACCTGGAAAACAAAACCGACATGAAGACCATCGGCAATATCGTACCGGACTGCTGGGTTTACGTGCAGGACAGGACGGTGAAGATGGGCCGCTTCCAGATTTTCAACAACTGGTCGCCCTATCTGGTGAAAGATATTGAAAACACCGTCTGGGTCGGGCTGGAGTACTTCTGCAACGAAGGGGATGCCTTCTGGAATCAGACGGAAGAGGAATTCGCCCGACTCGGCGTCGAAGAAATGCTGACAATCGGCCTGATCCGCGACAAAAGCGACGTGCTGGACACGCATATGGAACGCGTCCGCAAAGCCTACCCGGCATACTTTGACACCTACGAGGAGATCGACACGCTGCGCGCATATCTCGACACGATTGAAAACCTCTACTGCGTCGGCCGAAACGGCCAGCACCGGTACAACAACCTTGACCATTCCATGATGACATCCTTCGAAGCCGTCAAATGTATCCGCACCGGCAGCAAAGATAAATCCGCTGTCTGGAATGTCAATACCGAACAGGAATACCACGAAGAAAAGCAGAAGGCGTAAAACCCTCTGCTTTTTTATTGCCCGGGTGTGTGTCAGGCGTACTTCCAGTGTTTGCCTCCCGCTGTGGCGCGCTGCCCTTTGCAGACCATGTGGATCGCCTTGAACCCGGTGATCCTCTCCGCTTCCAGCTGGGATGCATATACTTCCCCGGTTTCTACGCAGACCACAGGCCGCGGCCTGTGGCTGGCATAGAGAAACCGGGTGTTTTTGCCTTCCAGGGAGCGCTTTTTCATCCGGTCACGAATGCCGTCCTTCACTTCGGGATGCTCGGTGAAATAGGCTTCCATTGCGGCCTTCTGAACAAGTGCGGCCTCCGGATGGTTTGCATAGCGGAGGAACATGGAGTGGCTGCGTTCCTCCCTGGCAGCGCTACCGAAACGACACCCGAGAGGCGAACCGCCGGTGACACGGTTATAGCCTTTTTCCGGATTCATACTGTCATAGAAGTCGATAAAGAAAGCCTCCAGCTTCCAGGCACCTTCCAGCGTCAGCCGGTCGCAGAGAATTTCTTTTCGGAAGTTTTCAAAGCCGAAATTCCGGATTGCGGCAGCAATCGGCCTGTTCGCTCTTTTCGCCCCGCCCCGGTATCCTTTCTTCCAGCGAACTTCCGGATCTTCCCCGGTATAGCCGATATAGATTTTGTTTTCCGGACTCGTCAGCTTATAGACGGAGTAATGCGCATCAGGCGATACCTGCTGCGGCAAAGTGCAATTGTTGGCAGACTCCCTGTTTTCCACGCTGTGAACCTCCAAATCAAAAATACAGATAGTATTCTCAAGAAATTAGCGCGGACGGAAACGTACTTACGAAGTATAATGTTCCCTTCCGCGCCACTCATCCGCATTTACCACGAAGTGCCGCTCATATTTGCCATGCGGTAAACCCAATACTGTTCCGGTGTCCAGCCGAGGGCTTCGAGCTGATCCGCACTCGGGACAATACCGGCGTTGATCATTGCTTTGGCACCTGCCGCATACCGGTCCTGCACGGCATCCCTGTAAGCCGCCGTCTCAGCCCCGTTAGAGAAAAACCCTGACGCTTTCACGGCATTGAGCTCCGCCTCCGTGAGGTACTTCCCCACGTTGAGCACATACTCATTTTCCCATTCCCGAAGCCTAGCGTTGAACTCCTGAACTCCGACATTCTTTTCTTTCGCCCATTTCTCCAGATTCTGCAGTTCCGTCAGATATTTATTGCTGATCTCCAGCACCTTATCCGCTTTTTCAAACTCACCCTGTGCCCGCAGGTCAGCAATCTGCCTGGCGGTGTCCGTCTGCAGTTTGACCTCGGCCGAGTTGATGACCTGACGGTTGGTCGCAGCCGTATTCTGGATGCCGCCATACTGACTCATCCCGATCCCGCCCCTGTCGCCTCTTGCTTCAGCATAAAGAACCTGATTATCCAGAGCCTTCGCTTCATCCCGATCCACTTGGTTCCTCTGTGTCTGATAAAGCCCCCGGCTATCCTGCAGATTCCTCGTCAGCTCGTTAACGCCCTTGTTGACTGCATAGTCGGCGGCCAGAACAGCCCGGGCTTTCTCCCGGTTTTCTCTCGCCCTCAGCTCAGCCTTTTGCTGCGCGATATCCACGTAATCAATCGGAGCAACAGAGCCGTTACCTACATACGCCCTTGCCCCATTCACAACACCCTTCACAGCATCGGCAGCCTTATCCTTTGCGATAAACTCACCGGCATTGATCCCGTTCGGGACACCGGCAGCCAGGGCGGCATAGAACTTCCGGTCATACGGCGTCTCCTGCACTTCGGGAGCCGCATAACTACCGGCATTGCTCCCTGTACTGCTGCCCGTCTTCGTACCGGTCGAAGTCGTATTCTTCACCGTCGTACTGGTTGAACTCTTATTAGCAGAAGAGCCCGCCCCGCTTTGGGACGAGCTCTTCACATTGCCTGTATTCGGGAATCTTTCCTCATCGGTCACGGCAGCGGTGATCCCCGCCACCGCCTGATTCCCCGGCCTTGACGCTTTTGCCATGATCTAAATCCTCCTTTAAATGTTTTGCCGGCCCGAAAGGCCGGCTTTTGTTTCGTTAAAATAATCTTGCAGACAACTGCTGTTTGTGGTAAATTTATTATGTATAGGTATATGAAAAACAGCTTTCAAAATCATCCTGAATCTATCAAGGAGGATCCTGATATGAAAAAACATGCTGCCAGATTCCTGGCCCTCTTCCTCGCCGTATGCCTCACGGCCTCCCTCACCGCCCTCCCCGCCCATGCGGAGGATCAGAGACCGTCGGTGTATGGTGAGGTATTCGCGAGTATAGAGAGCGGAGGAAGACATGACGTCTATATACAGGAAAACCCGACAGGAGAAGATCCCGGTGGGAAATATGTCTATCTGGATCCGGGAAATAGTTATAAGGACACGGTCACCAATCAGGACATGGTAACCTATGACTCTGAAAATCCGCTGGAGGTTACCGTGAACGCGGATATCGATTCCATAGGCTACGGCATCGGTGCATACGCAGATTCAGGTACTGTTTCCGTCGACGTCGCCAATAACACAAAAATCAAAGCCGCTTATAGTGGCATCGATACGTTCGGGGGCGGCGGGTCGGTGACTGTCAACGCATCAAGCGCCGATATTGAGGCCGTCGGAATTGGTGTCGGCGCAGGCTCCTACAGGAACGGCTCCGCAGCCGTCGAGGCAGGCAATGTGACCTCTACAGGGTCAGCAGGCATACGGGTCTATGGCGGGCTCACTGATTATGGCCCCGGGACCACGACGGTGACGGCAAAAACCGTCACAGCTGCCGACTCGGGCGTGGAAGCCATTGCACAAGATGGCGGCAGCGCAACGGTCAAAGTCGGCACCGGAGAAGGCGATTCCTTCACCGGCGGCACGGTCACTTCCGGCGGCACGGGCATTTTTGCCGAAGCTAAGGACAACAGCCACGTGGAGGTTAAGACAGGCCTGATCACGCTGACCGGGGAAGGCAAAACGGCTGTAGAAGCCAATATCTCCACCGGCGGCAGCGTGGATATCACCGCGGGAGATCCCGATAACGATGATGGCGTCTCCGTGAAAGGCAGCAGGGATCAGGGCATTGAAATTTATAACTACAGCGACTATGAAACAACCGTCAATGTGACTGGCAGCATCATCGGGCTTTATGAGGACAGCCTGGATGCCGGAATCCTGCTTGCGCTCGGCCCGGATTCGACGGCAAGGCTCTCCGTCACCGGCGACGTGAAAGCAGGCGAAACCGGCCTGTCGATGGTATTCGAAGACCCGAGCGGGACGCCTGGACAGAGCGCCAACAACTCCCATGCCGACATATTTGTCGGCGGCACGCTGTCTGGCATGGCGCCTGTCTGGCTCGATGATTACACCACCGAAGACAACCTATCCCTCACTGTGTGGAAGGTGGAACGCATTGGTGAAGACGGGAACCCGAAGCCGTACGGAGCGGGTGAATATATTGTTGACAAGGACTTTGACCCTACGATCCGATATATCATCAAAGTCCAGCAGCCATCCGAGAAAGACGCAACACTCTCCGTAACAAATGAAGAGGGTAAATCGCTTGAAACGGTGACAAACGGAAACAATACCGCTGAGGTTGCCAAAGAGGATGAAACGGTCTATCTTGTGGTCAGCGAGGGGTTTGAGATCACGAAAGCCTACAACCAGGGAGAAGAAATCTCCATGGACGGAGACGGCAACTGGTATATAACGGTGCCGAAGGGCGGCGGGATCCTCCTCTCTGCCGATGTGGAAAAGAAGCAGTTCACCATCACGTTCTACAGCGACGAGAAGGAGCTCCAGAGCGGGCTCTGGGAATACGATGCAACGCCGGTATACGACAAGGACAAATACGGCGAGCCAAAGAGAGACAAAACCGCGCAGTACACCTTCACCTGGGACGGCGGCTGGGAGCCGGCCATCGTGCCCGTCAAGGAAGCCGCATCGTACAAAGCCACATTCACAAGCACCACAAACAGCTACGAGATCTCCTTTGATGCCGGCGATGGCGCGCTGGACACGTCCGAAGGCGGGGATGAGGGCGGCACATACGAATACGGCACCGAAATCAAGCTGCCAAACGCCACACGCGAGGGCTATACCTTCCTGTACTGGTCTGAGGAAGGCAACAAGGCAGGCACGGGCTTCAAAGTAGAGGGCAAGCAGACCTTCACGGCGGTATGGGAGAAGAATGAGGAACCCGACCCGGATCCTGATCCCGATCCGGAGCCCGAACCAGAACCTGAGCCGGAGCCCGAACCGGAACCGGAGCCTGAACCCGAGCCTGAACCCGAGCCAGAGCCCAAACCGGAACCCGAGCCACAACCACAGCCCGAGCCACAACCGCAGCCCGAACCGCAGCCGCAACCTGAACCCGATCCCGGTCCTGATCCTGGTCCCGGTCCTGACCCTGGTCCCGGTCCTGACCCTGGTCCCGGTCCTGACCCCGGTCCCGGTCCTGATCCTGGTCCCGGTCCTGACCCGGCGGCCGGTGACAGCGGAGGCGATCGTAATATTGTCGGAGGCAGCAACGGAAACGGCAATGGCAACGGAAATGTCAACGGCAACGATCAGCCTCCAAAGAACGAAGAATCCGGCCTGGTGGTTGAGGGCACCGTCGGCGGCGAGAAACGCACCAAGGAAGTGGGCAAAGTGGTCGACGACCTGCCGCCGACAGGCGAAGGACTCGAAGAGCTGAAAGGCAACTCCATCTTCGCTTCCGCGCTTGACGGCGAGGACGTCACAATGCTGGACAGCGGCGTGGTAAACTTCGATGGTGACTTTGATAACGCGGAAGAAGATAAGATCTTCGTCCCGTCGAAGAACGAGGATTACGAAGAGGACAGCATATACACCGTCGTCTTCAGCGACGGAACCGTGCTGCAGGTACAGTGCAAAAAAGACGGCGAGCTGTGGATCCCCTTCCCGAAGAATGCCGCCGGCCTGGGCTACGTGGTGCTCCCCGGCGACCTCGAGAGCAACTCGGCAGTGATGGACGCAATCTGGCAAGCAGCTAAAAAAGAGATACTACCACGCATTGGCGAAAAATATGCCGAAACTTATGCCGATGCCTATACCAGGCAGATAGCCGCCGGCAAGGACGTTGATTATGCAGACTCTTATGCCTCTACTTTTATGGAGTATATATATAAAAGTGTGGGTTATAAATATGCCGATGCTTATGCCAGGAAGACAGCAGAAGGTGCGAACGGTCTTTTTGCCGGTGCTTATGCCGGTAAGATATCAGAAGATAAGGATGAAGAATATGCCATTGTTTATGCCAAAGTTTTTGCCGAGAAGAGAGACGATGATTATGCCGAAGCCTATGCCGATGCTTATACCGCGCAGATAGCCGCCGGTATGGAAGAAAAATATATCATCATTTATGCCGATGTTTATGCCGATGTTTATACTAAGCAGATAGCTGCCAGCGCGAAAGAAGCTGATGCAGCCGCTGCTGCTAAAGCTGCTGCTGAAGCCGCTGCCGCGGAAGCTGCGAACCCGTCTGGAGCTGCAGCTGCCGGGTCTAATGCCGCCGCAGATGGCCAGTTGAGTGCCGCCGCAGATGGCCAGTTGAGTGCCGCCGCAGATGGCCAGTTGAGTGCCGCCGCTGCTGCTGAAGCTGGCGATGCCTCAGGTATTTCAATTAGTGGTATTTCCAAAAATATTGATAGTTTAAAATTTGGCCTAAATAAAGCTGGCAAATCCGAAGAGGAAGCGAACATCATTTTAGCGGGACTGAAGAACCTTACCGAACAGCATGGTGCAGAAACCATAAAATACTATTCACTCAGTTTCCAAGAAGGAAGCAAAGATTCTTATGTGACGCTCGATAATGGGATGACCGTAAAACTTACTTGGAATGGACAGATTTTTGAGCCTGTAGAGATGACAGATAAGACAGGGGACGGTTCTGCGTCTTCACAGGAGGCTATGCAGGGTGCCGCGCAGAATGCTGCAGGTGCCATACCTATTGCAATTGGTTCCGGTAAACGAGAAACCGGAGATAATTCTATTGCAACCGGTTCCGGTAATGCAGCAACTGTAGATAATTCTATTGCAATCGGTTTCGGTAATAAAGTAACTGGAGAGCGTTCTGGAAATATTGGGGATTAAAACTGCACAGCAAATGCTTTGTGCGTATTGAAACGTATTTAGGGTATAAGACAGGGGACGGTTCTCTGTCTTTCCTGACGATAAGATTGTCAAGACGGAGACCCTCCCTTGGCTTAAATGCCTTTAACGCTTGACGTCTAACGGTTAACGTTATATAATCATGTCAAATAAACAGGAAGGGTGCGGTGCCACATTGATCAAATCGTTTTCAGATAAAGAAACTGCATCGCTGTTTCATAGTGGCCATTCCAGGAAATTCAGTAACATTGAACGTATCGCCTTGCGTAAACTGGATATGATCAATGCTGCAATTAACGTCGAAACACTGAAGGTTCCGCCCGGAAACAGGTTGGAAGCACTGAAAGGGTCTCGGCAAGGACAGTACAGCATACGGGTTAATGATCAGTGGCGAATATGCTTCAAGTGGGAAGGTCGTGATGCATATAATGTTGAAATCGTTGATTATCACTAGAAAGGAGAAAGAACAATGAGAACTGAAAACCTTATTCATCCCGGTGAAATTCTCCGAGAGGAGTTTATGATTCCTATGGGAATCTCTCAGAATAAGCTGGCTATAGAGCTGCGCATTCCTGCTTCCCGGATCGGGGAAATTGTGAATGAACGTCGCGGAATCTCCGCGGATACCGCTGTTCGCCTTGGAATCTTTTTCGGGACAGGCGCTGAATTCTGGACAAATCTCCAGTCAAACTATGATCTTGGCATGGCCATGAAACACAACAAAGCGGAATTTTCCGCAATTCGTGCCTATGCACCTGCGCCCTGCAGAATATAACCACAGTTGTCAGGGGGGGCGGTTTAAAATAAACCCCTCTGTGCCCCCTCCGTAAGACAGGGGACGGTTCTGTGTCCTGAAACCGGAAATACAATTGCAAACGATAAAACCACTGCCCGGGAGCCGTTACGGTTCCCGGGTTTCTCTTTTATATTCATATTGAACTGTGTTAACATGATGATTGTTAACAAAAACTACTTGCTTCAGATGAAAGTTTGATATAGAATAAAAACGTACTTAGTAACAATACAATTGAGGTTCATCAGTATGTCTGATAAATATTTTGTCAGAAAATCAATGACATTTGTCTGGGATCAGGATAAATACGAAATTAATCTTCGTAAGCACAGGATTTCCTTTTATGATGCAGCCGCAGTTTTTGACGACCCCCAAAGGATCGAAATACCAGATTTACAGCACAGTGATTTGGAGGAACGTTATATTACAATCGGTTTAGTCCATGATATTCTTTATGTGGTATACTGTGATCGGGATAATCCGGAAACCGGTGAAATTGATACACGCTTAATCAGTGCAAGGAAAGCAAAAGGTTGGGAAATTGAACTGTACAATAACAATGTCCAGGGACGGTATTAAAAAATGAGGTGCTAATTATGGGAAAAGAAGTAAGATACATACGTACTATGGGAACTGAATTAACCCCTGAACAAATTGAGAGAATAGAAGCGTCAAGGAATTTTGAAGACGAATATGATGAAGACTGCCCTGAAATAGACCCGGTAAAAACACCTGAACTCTATCAGGCTCTGGTAAAAGCTACAGGTGAAAGAAACCGGAGAATCAGCAAAATGCTTCGGGAACTTGCCTGATAAGACAGTGGACAGCTCTGCGTCCTGTGGCCGGGAATACAAGTGCATACGATCTGACCCCTGACCGGGAGCCGTTACGGCTCCCGGTTTTTCTGTGCATTCTCTGAGTCCACCAGCCCTTCGCCGACAATGTAGGCGATCACCGTAGCCCCTGCAATAATCATGCCGGAGAGCGTCTCTGCCAGCTCGGCATCGCCTTTGAAGGCGATAATCAGCTCGGTGACAAACGCCGCCACTGCCTGATTCCCCGGCCTTGATGCTTTCGCCATTATCTAAATCCTCCCGTAACTGTTATGCTGCCCGGAAGAGCAGCATGCGTTTTGTGTGACACTTGTGTGACAGTTCGTGTGATAACATGTGATAAAAGTGGGAAACATTTTTCCGCTCCCGCAAAATCAGTTGAAGGCAGCCATATCGTGTGGTATAATAATATTTTGTATACAAGATACAGCTAACCAGAGAAGACTGCCTCTTTTCCATCAATAACCCGGCCATTGTGCCAAAGAAAGGAGCAACCCATGAAACTGAAAACCCTTTCCAAATCCCTTGCGCTTCTCCTTACCCTTTGCCTTTTCCTCTCCCTCGGTGCATCCGCTTTCGCAATGGACTTCGGGGCATTTGCCGCTGCGGGCATTGACCCCTCCTTCGCTGCACAAAGCTATACCCAGCAGGTAGAGCTGACCCTCAACATGGCGGCTCTGCAGGCTGAGAGCGCGCAAAACACTGCGACACTTCACGCTGCCGCCGCGCAAACTTCTGCAGAGCTGCAGGTGAGCGCCGCGCAGAATACACCTGTCGTCAGCGAAGGCGGAAATCTCAACGGCGGCACGGGAGATGTCAACACCATCATCGTCCAGGGTTCCGATGGCACCCCCATCGTTGGGGCATCAGATGTCGGCCAGAATGAAAGGCTAGATAAGAACAAAGTAGGGATAACTATTTCGTCTAATCTTGGCTTGATTACTCAGAATGATGGAACTGTCAAATTCAATGGCTGGAGCAGTGAGAATTTAAAGGTATACATCACTATCAACAACGGGACTGTGGGAACCAACTATCCGTCCGCCACCGTTGAGAATAACAACGGCACAGTGGAAGAGAATTACGGCACAGTTTTGAACAACAATTCCGGCGGAACGGTTACATACAATTGTGAGGGTGGGACAGTGGAAACCAACCGGGGCACCGTCACATATAACTGGGGCACGCTCCAAACCAACGAACAGGGCGGGACAGTCACATATAATTCCGGCACCGTCACCCTCAACAACGGAACGGTGAAAGCGCTTTTGGCTGGCACTGTTGAAACCAACAACGGCACGATCAATCTGATTGAGCAAAAAGGCGTCGTCCAAACCAACGGGGAAGACGGAACGATCATAACAAACAAAGGCACTGTCTGGTACAACGAAGGCGAAATCGAAAAGAACAATCTTGATGTCTGGGGCAATGCCGGTATAATCACCGTCAACAACGGGTCCGTCACAGACAATCTCAACCTTGTGAAAGAGAATAAAGGTTCCATAGACGCCAATGTCGAGAACGCTGTTGTTGAGAAAAATATTGGCAATATAAACAAGAACTACGGCACGGTCGACAATTATGCAGACGGCATAGTTCAGATGAACTACGGTACTGTCTTTCTCTACGGCGGTGAAGTAACCGAAAGCGGAGATGGCGGTATCGAGCTCTTTCAGGTCACCATTGAACGCAGCGCCAACACCTCGGTGACAGATGCTGCCGACGGCCTCACCGCCCACAACGGAGAGGCGTGGAAGGAAGCGGGCAACATCTCCGGAGAAACCGCAACTGTCACCATATCCCCGGCGGCAGGCTATTCCATCACGAATATTGCGGCAACGGACGGCATTACCCCCGTGCAGAATGCCGACGGGAGCTGGACCGTGACCGTGGACGCCGATCTGGTGAACGCAGGCTCCTTCACGCTTGACACCAGCGTGCAGCAGGATGCCCCGCCGAGCAGCTATCCTCCCATCGGAAGCGGAGACGGCTCTGACCCATACGATTACGGCGGATATCACACAGACCCCGTTTATGACGAATCGGCCTATTTTGCCGATATTCTCTCCCTGCTGAATATCACCATGGAGCCGGCGCCCGCAGCCGGGTATGCCGGGCCGAACGCCTATGACGCCTTCAACGATGAACGCATTGCGGAGCTCTCTTCCGCGGCCGAAAACGGTACTGTGACCATTGACCTGCGCTCTACCGGCTGGACAACGCTGAAGCGCGAGGTCTTTGAAGCCGCGGCACGCCGCGGGGATGTGACCATTGTGATCCTCTACCGCCAGTGGGGCAGGGACTATACGCTCACCATCCCGGCCGGGACGGACTTCTCCGCCCTCTCCGGGGCACAGTTCCTCGAAGTTACCCAGCTCCCAGGGCTGCTGGGCCTTAGCGCCGTATAACGGAAACTCTCTTTTATGACCGGAGCGGTTTTCCGCCCTTTTTGTGGTAGTTTTTTTATAATAACTTATAATGAAGTATACACTTCAGAATTCAAAAGAGGGCTTCCCTGCCCTCCGCTGTGGAAAGGAATATGCTATATGAAACACACTACTTCTGTGCGTACCCTCCTTGCGCTTCTGATCACCCTCACCCTTTGTCTAACCCTGCTGCCTATCCCCGCCCTGGCGCTGACTATAGATGACAATCCAGCCGGCTCGGAAATAACAGTTGAAAGCCTACAATCCATGTACAACAACTATGGTACAGTCACGGAGAACTATGGCAGCGTCTTTGGTAACCACGGCACGGTCACGGATAACTTCAACGAGGTCTACTTTAACTACGGCACAGTCACCAACAACAATCTGGACGGTACGATTCCCGGAAACCTTGATTTAATTGTAAATAACTATGGCACAATCCGAGAGAATATAAAGCAAAGCGTATATACAGGGATAGTTGAGAATAACTTTGGCACGATCCAGGAAAACAACGGTGACGTCGGAGTTGATTATTATAATCCTGATATGACTTATGAAGAAAGATTGGCTGCCTTAAAGACAGGTAACTTCGGCACGGTAGAGAAAAACACCGGTACGATTTTCGTCAACCAGGAGGGCGGTGTGGTCGGCGCCTATCTCCTCGATGAAGACGGCAATCCGGTCCTGGACAGCAACGGAAACCGGGTTTTAGACCCGAATTCCGGAAACTACGGTACGATCGATAGGAACAAAGGATCATTATTCATCAACAATGGTAAAATCAATGTTAATTCCAGTCTGGTCGGTGCGTATCTCCTCGATAAAGACGGCAATCCAGTCCTGGACAGCAACGGAAACCCGGTTATTGACCCCAATTCTGGAAGCTATGGTAGTGTAGATGTCAATGTAGATGTCAATATAGGAATAATTATCAACCACGGGAAAGTTCAACTAAATGGTGGCACCGTATACAACTACGGCGGTACTGTAGATTACAACGACTCTGGGACAGAGTACTTTTCCGTGGAAATCATCAACGACACGTCTGTCACGCATACCGACCATGCATACGGAAACGAATTCCACTCTTACAGCAATCGCTTGTGGCTCGGGAATGTGAACGGCAGCAACACGCAGGGCACAGTCCTCCTTACGCCGAACGAGGGGTATGAGATCATAGATATCGCCGTCCCCGAAGGCGGCACACTGGAGAGCGCGGTGAAGAATAACGACGGCACCTGGACGCTGACCTTCCGAAGCGGCGAAAACACCGTCTATGAAGTTCCGACGGCAACGGAGATTCTGACGCCAAACCAGAACGGCTACGGCATGAACAACAGCCTGAATCCTTCTAACTCCAACAACCAGACCCAGCCGCAGCCGGAACATACGTCCGCCCGGCCGGTCAGCCTTGAGGACTACTTCCTCATTACGCTTACGAACCACACCACCGGGGATGTGCAGACCATGGCCTACAGCTTCGCATCGGCGGCTCCCGCACCGGCCGGCAACGCCGTGACGACCACCTATGACAGCTTCACCGCGGAAAAGATCGCTGCTGTGAAAACAGCCCCGAAGGACGGCGTGGTGGAAATCGACCTTCGTGAGACCGGCTGGACGGCACTGAAGCGCGACATCTTTGAAGCCGCCGCAGCGCGCGGGGATGTGACCATCATCATTTACTACAGCCACTGGGGCAGGGACTATACGCTCACCATCCCTGCAGGAACGGCTCTCACCGCCGAAATGGCCGGGGCGCAGTTCCTCGAGGTGAGCCAGCTGCCCGGGCTGCTGGGGCTTAGCGCGGTATAACGGAATATCACTTTTATGACCGGAGCGGTTTACAGCCGCTCCGGTTTGTTATCTGCGCTGATTTTCCGCTGCCCCGGCGCTCTCCGAATCCACCAGCCCTTCACCTACAATGTAGGCTATGACGGTCGCTCCCGCCATAATCATGCCGGAAAGTGTCTCCGCCAGATCGGCATCGCCTTTGAAGGCGATAATCAGCTCGGTGACAAACGCCGCCACTGCCAGCCAGAACTTCCGGCTGGTAAGCTTGCGAATCATATCTTCTCTACTCATCTATCCATCCTTTCCAGGGCTAAAACCCGCTTTTCCAGATCTTCGATCTGCACCTCGACCACCGGAATCCGCTGGGCAAAGTTGTTATGTTTTTTTACTTCTTCGGTGAGATGCTTGATCTCATTGTTGGTCACCGCAGCCGTTTTGCTGTTTGAAAGAATAACTCCTAGCAACGTCACCGCGCTGGTTATCAACGCTACCAGAATCGCATCACTCATAAGAATTGCCTCCTTCGTCGTCAATTCAGGGGACAGGATACAGGGGTCAGGGGACAGATGCACTTTATCAGCTTTCCCCAGTATTCTACTCAAAATCTTTCATTATCTGAAGTAGGTCCCGCAGGGCTGTGACCGCAAGCCAGGCTCGGGAATAAAGGCGAAATTCCCCTTCCGTAATCGTGACCGTGCCCTCCTCCGGCATGCCGTCAGGGTCTTCCGCTTCCGCCTGAGAAAACTGTTGATAGAACGCTCTGGCAAGATCAGCACGATAGCTGCAGACCGCCTCGCTCTGATCCGCCGGGCGGAGGAACTGCTTCACAATCAAGTCAGAGCACTCCCGGATGGAAGGCGATTTCTCCAGAGTCTCCCGTACTGTCTTATACTCCTCCTGCCAGAGCTCCCGCGTCAGCCACTCCACCTGGATGAATTCATCTCCGATAGAAACATTCTGCTCCTGTGCCAGGTCATAGAGTCCGGCTTTTCTCGGATGATACGTCCATTGGCAAAGGCCGTAACCACCGCCGCCGGGACCGTCATAAATGAACTCATGCCTGCTGATGTTGCCGGCATCCACCTGGGCGGTATAGTCAATTGACCGTTTATAACCATTGGTAAAATCTCCCTGCAGGCGGCAGGAGAAACAGTTGCTCTCAGCCTCCATATTGCCCATGAGGGCTGCCGCAGCTACATCACTGAAGCCCTTGTGCTTCAGAAACTGCCAGATTGTCTGTTTGCTCATCTTCCCCTCCTGTAAACATCTTCAATCGGGCAGGGTTCGATCCAGACCGGCTCCCGCAGGCGTTTTCTGCGCTCTTCGTACATGTTGAGAAAAACCGTATACCGGTAGGCGTCATCATAAGCCAGCAGATGCGCAGCCACATAGAAAACCAGGCATTCATGGACATCCGGCGCGTTATCCAGCTCTTCGCTATCGGGTGTTCCTGAAGAAACCGTCTCCGGATACCGCCAGTATTCCAGAGCAAGGCCGGAAGGTGCATGGAAGGGCAGCTCAATCCTCCCGCCGATAAAGCGGTAACCGAAATAACGCTCATAGCTGCGGCTTTCCGGGAACAGGAGCCCGCCGGTAAACGGCAGCCAGCAATCAGAAGGGAGCTTGTACAGCACCCGATTACCGACTTCTTCCTGCTCCAGATCAATCAGAAAAGCCATTGCAGGAATCCGCTTCACAGATGTGGCAATATCCGTCTGGCCGTTGTTAACCAAACCGGGTATCATGGCAATATAGTCTGCCTGGTTGTTGTATGTGGCAGGGATCGGGCTCCCTGCCACGCTGTAACTGAAGATGAGCTCAAGGACGCGCATTTTTAATTCGCCGTAGGTCATCCGATATTCAGCTTGCGCTCACTGACGCCGATCGGCTTCATGCTGCGGAGCACTTCGACCACCTTGATGCGGGTATGCCCGGAAGTCGGCGTAATCTCCGTCTCCATCGCGGTGAGCTCCACCGCTCCATACCAGGGAGAAGCCTGCGTGTTTATATCGATAGAAGTGCCGTAAACGACATCCGGAAGGGATGCGTGATCCTCAGCCGTGATGTAGTACCACTTGTTCGTGGACTTTTCCTTTTCCACATTCATGATGATGCTGGTTTTACCGATATCCGTGGCAGAAGTGATAAACGGCAGATCCTTGAGCACAGGCTGGCCTCCGTGATAGTAGATTCCGTCCGCTTTCTCGTCGAGAACAAAGCAGTCATACAGGACTCGGCCTTCACAGAGCGTGCCGGAATAGCCGGGCGGATCCACGTGCGTCTTATACTCTTCAAGCTGGCGGGGTGCCACACATGCATCCTTGTGCACCAGCAGGAATGCCGTTCCGGCCGGGAGCTTGTTCTGCGGGACCAGAACGATCTCGATCCCGTCCACCATGCCGATACGGCCGGTCTTCAGCATCTGCTGAGAGCTGTTGCCGTTACGAACAAATGCCGAATCCTGCATGAGCATGTTGGCATAGTGATAGGTGCAGAAAGCAAAGCAGTTGTCGATCGGCACATTCCTGTCGCTCATGTGCTCGACGCCATTGAGGAGCATGGAATAGGCATTGAGCTTCGTGATCTCGGTCGTGGCGTTGTGGCCGTTGTCTGCTGCAGATTCTGCCATCACGCGGAAGCAGTAACGGTCATATGCGGGAATAATCACTTCACGGATCTCCCTTGCCAGGGACTTGCCAGGGTTGCTGACAAATTCACTCTGAACCTCGTCACCCTTGTCAATCAGGAACGTAAAGCCCTTATCCTGCGTGACGTGAACGGTCTGGATATTGCGGGACAGGTCGTTCGGATTGCCGTAACGGTTGGAGCCCCGGCGAACATAATCATTGAGAGGGGCATACGGGATGCTGTAGATCACAAAGGTCTGGTCACCCTTGTAAACGAAGCCTTTGCCCGTAACCAGCGCCGCCTGAGACTCCGACGCCCATCTCTCATCTATTTCTTTGACATATTTGGTCGCAAGATTCATTCCACCTGCCATGTAGTTATCTTCCTCTCTGGTTTTTCTTATTTAGAATTCTGTAATCTGAAAATGTGTGCCATGACGAACAAGGGGTCAGGGGGCAGGATACAGGGGTCAGGGGACAGGGATCTGGATATGCATGCATTTTGAAGTGCTTTGCAGTGGCTCGGAAGTGAATGTTGTACCGCGTAATGACAGGCTGCTCCGAGCACTGTTGGATTGTGAATTGCCTGTTGTTACCTTGCCCCGGGATAGCCATAACTCATAAAAAGCTCGGAAGGATATATTCCCGCGAGGAACAATGTTGTCTTCCGAGCAAGTGCATGGCACTGACTGCGAGGTGTATTTCCTCCCGTCAATACGAATTGAACCCTTGCATAAATTGATCCTCGGGTTCGTTTTCGGGGCTGCCGGCGGCTGCCGATACCGGAGCCCTCGCGGTATTCTCCGCGTTCTGCCGCAGAGTGGCGATCTCCTGCTGCAGGGCGGAAATCTGCTCCGCCTGCTTCCGGAGCATCATGGATTCATAGACGCGCAGAGGCGGCAGCTCACTGCGCATGCATTCCTGGTAAATATCCTCGGGAAGCTCTTTGCCGACAACTTCCGGATGCGCCTCTGCCAGCTCCTGCCATTCGGCATAGTAGTTGCGAGGAGATTCTGAAACCCCTCCACCACTAGCGTGGTCCCCGTCTCGCTGCGGCTCGGTCACGCCACGGCTCTGACCTGCCACCGGCAGGTCATTCACTCCCGTGGCGACACTTTGTTGCCCTGAGAGGGGAGGAAACTCTTTTTTTAAAGGAACCTCGGGAAAATTCGCAATTTCCCCTTCTTCTTGCTCGGACGGACCAGTACGAGCGTAGGCAGAAGTTTCCTTCCGAGCAATTTCTCCAGCTTCACCGCGGGTTGATAGCTCGTTTATTTCTTCCGGTCGGACGGCTTCTTCGGCTTTTTCTTCGGCAGTTCCCGCTTCACTGCCCGGTGGTACGGGTGTGACAGGCTGGTTTTCCATTCCTGTTCCTTCAAACGCGACTTCCAGTTGTTCATCCATTTCCATTCCTCCGTTATCGTCTTAACAGCGCATTCTGCGCAGTTCTCGGCAGGTCGTTGTAGCGAGCCTGCATACTGGTCGGGAGCCGGGCGATCTTTTTTGCCGCATCCAGCTCACTGCCCATCACATATCCACCTTTCTCACCTCCTGCATTATTGGGGACAGATGAGATATTCTCCGTTTCTCCCATTCGAGCTTTCAGGCTGTCGATCAATTCCTGTTTTCTTGTAATCAGCTTGTCGGGCATGCGCTCCAGGTATTCGATGATGGACAAAGTGCCGTCTCTCCTTAGATTGTCCAGTGTCTGGACGGCGGCGATCTCACTGTAATACGTGGTTGCACCGACATCCACGGAAACATTCAGCCAGAGATGTTTGAAGACGGAAAAATCAAATTCCTGCAAAGACTTGTCAATCACAACAGGCCGTTTATGATAGTACGTGCCCATCATGTCCAGCAGGATCGCTCCGATGTCCTCCACCCATTCATGAAGGCCGGCTCTCGTGTTTTCCAAAGGAACTTCCGAAGCGTTCTGCAATACCATAAGAGCGGACGTGTTGTCCGGCTTGACGCTGCCCATCTGGGCATCGGTAGCACCTAAACACTCCTTCGTATATGCCATACAGAGATCAATTGCCTGGATGATCTGGTTTGACATATTGGCAGCCGGGATCGTTGAAATCACTTCCCCGATCTGCTGCCCGGGTTGGAGATTTCTGACTCCTATCGCAGTTCCGACCTCGTTGGAGATATTGGGAATCAAGTCAGCATTGTAGATCTTCGTCGGGAAAGCCTGCGTCTGCAGATGCCGGAAGACCATTGCCATCATCTGGTTGATGAAAATCTGATTTGGGATGATCTCCGTCACGAGAGCACGCCCGTGATATTGGTTTCTCTGCTTCTGCCAGTTACCCCAGGCAATCGGGTATCGGGAAAGCCCGGTATCCACATCTTCGAAGATGTTGCAGTGGCGGGTAGCTTTGGTAACATGGACAGTTTGCACTTTGCGTGTTTCCAACAGGCCGGTTTTAGGATTGATGTACTGCTCCGTCTTCCAGACTTTGGTATAGAGATACACGTATAAAGCCTTGCCGGTCTTATCGTCATCCCCGTGTATCTCCGTCTTTCCGCCTATGCCGGTGAAGTTGTAAAGATCGGAGTCGGCAGTGATTTGAATGTCTCTGTCTAATGGAACCCCATTATTTATTAGCTCGGACGGAGCACCCGGTGCGTAGGCTGTAGTTCCCTTCCGAGCAAAACCATCAACTTCGCCGCGGTAGGAAGGAATCCCCCTGTCAGCTTCGCTGACATCCCCCTTTAGGCAAGGGGGGCAAGAATGCTGGCGCCAGTAAAGGGCTTCTCTCTTCAAATTCTCAACGGTATCTCTACCGACGATCAGGATGTACGGCTGCTTTTCCACGTCCCGGCAGTTGGGATTGCCGAACATGACATTGATCCCGTCCAGCAGCTCCATCTCGATCTCGCCTTTGTACTCGCCGAAGGCTCCGCCGTACGGCCTCGCCTCCGGATTCCAGAAGAAATGAGCTGTATAATCGCCGGTAATGGCCCCGTCAAAAAGAGCATCCCGGATTCGGTAATTCATCTTGAACTTTTCCAGCAGATTACGCACCTCTGCCGTAGCAAAAGCCGCTGCCTCACCATCTGTCTGGTAAGAAAGCGGCTCAAAGGAAATCGTTGTGTTGCTGGATGTGAGCGACGCCACAAACAGGCTCGTGACTCGCTTGATGATGTTGAAGGTCGGTTTTGCCAAACGCCTCATGGCCGGATTGTCCGGCATATGGATCCACTGGTTGCCGATGAAAAACTCCTGGTTTGTATTAACCATCACATACTGATTTGGAACCAGGTTATTATTGTATTGCCTGCCATATTCATAATACTTCCAGGCATCCCGGGAATAATCATTCATTTTGTCATATACTCCTATGAATACCCTGCTTTGCCAACTTTGCCGTTTTGGTGTTTTTGTTGTAAACATTTCCCACACAAAACGCTAAACATGTGATATAATATATTGTGATATCTGATAACAAACGGAAAGGATGCCTGCTATGCGGAAAACAATTTCAAGAGCTCTTACAGCTCTCCTCTCATTTACCATCGTTCTCTCCCTCTCTCTCCCCGCCTCTGCGATGGATTTCGGGTTTGCCGCACTGGCCTTTGACGCCCCCGCGTATGCCCAGGCAGCCACGCAGCAGGTGGAGCTGACTGTAAAACTGGCGGAAATGCAGGCCGCCCAGACCCCCGTTGTCAGCGAGGGCGGCGGCCTCAACGGCGGCACGGGCGACATCAACACGATCATCGTCCAGGGCTCTTCCGAAACGCCCATCGTGGGCTTTGAAGTGGGCAAGGATGAGGTATGGGCAGCAAACTATTCACAAATCGATGATAATTATGGCCGCATAGCTAAAAACACGAGCACGGGCATAGTGATTTACAACAACGAAACAGGCAAAATTGGTCAAAATTTCGGCACTGTTCGGGAGAATTACGGCAGAGTTCAGGAAAACAGCGGAATGATAGAACGAAATATAGAAGGTGGGACGGTAAATTCCAGCACGGGGACTGTCGAATTAAACTACGGTACCGTAAAAACCAACAAAGCCGGCGGCACCATTGAATACTCTTACGGCGTCGTCACCATCAATGACGGGACGATAGAAAGTGTGGTAGCTGGGACCGCCGGAACGAACAACGGGGTCATTGAGTATGTCGAAAGAACAGGTACCGTCGATCTGAATTCTGCGGAAGGCATCATTCAGATGAATTTTGGCATCGTGAAAGAAAACCTCGGCACCGTGGACAATTACGCGGATGATGATGGTTTCCGGATCGGGATCGTCGAGCTCAACAGGGGCATCGTTTTCAACTACGGCGGGACGGTTACGGACAACCAGGGCACCGAGCTCTTCCAGGTGACGATCAACCGCGGCGACAACACCTCCGTGACGGATGCCGCCAACGGGCTGGTTGCCCACAACGGCGAGGCGTGGAAGGAACAGGGGAATACTTCCTCCGATACCGCAACCGTCACTATCTCCCCGGCTGACGGCTACACCATTACAAACATCGCAGAGGCGGAAGGCATCTCTCCCGTGAAGAATGCCGACGGGAGTTGGACGGTTACCGTGAATGCCGGCCTTGTCAACGAAGGCAAGTTTTCGCTCGACACTTCCGTCAGCAAGACAGATTCTTCGGACCGCTACCCGCCTTACAACGGCGGAGACAACCGCGACCCGTATTATCACGGGGGCCAGGAGCAGTATTTTGCCGATATTCTCTCCCTGCTGGATATCACGATGGAACCTGCGGCTACAGCCACAGGGTACAACGCGGGGCCGAATGCCTACGACAGCTTTTACAGTGATAAAATTGCAGAGCTCTCCTCTGCCGCCGAGAACGGCGTGGTAGAGATCGACCTGCGGCAGACCGGCTGGACGACACTGAAACGCGGTGTATTTGAGGCCGCCGCAGCGCGCGGGGATGTAACCATCATTATTTACTACAATCACTGGGGTAGAGACTATACCCTGACCATCCCGGCGGGGACGGATCTCTCCGCCGTCACCGGCGGGGCTCAGTTCCTTGAGGCGAGCCAGCTGCCCGCACTACTGGGGATCCAGGCGGTCTAAAACGTCAGGGAAAAGATACCCCTTATAAAAGGCAAATATGTGAAAACAAACAGCCCCAGAAAGCATTTCTGCTCTCTGAGGCTGAACTTGTTTTATTCGGTTTTCTCTATTCCTTCATTACTTCCTTATCAGGCTGTGGCAAAGGAACCTACTCTCATTTTTTGCCTGGCGCAATTCTGCTTCGAAAATCTTTTAAAGCGTCTTATCAGTGATCAGTATTATTCGCTTTCGGCGAGCTGATAATCGAGCTTGAAGGGCCCCTTGCCCTTCTCACCCGTTTGCACGAGCTGTCCGGTTTTCTTGTCGTACCAGCAAAAGCCCGTCCACGCCCATGCGAACACCGTGAGGACATACGAGAGCTTGACGCAGTCATACGTTCTGCCGTTTATTTCGACCGTTTCCTCACCCGCCTTTTCGGCAGCAAATTCGCCGAGGTTCATCGCTCCGCGGTTATCCCCCGTGCCGATGGAGTAGAAGACGATCTGCTTTTCCTCGGAGGCGATAAACGCGGGCATGGCAAGCTCCATTTCCTGATACCACAGACCGTCGCCGATCTTGTAGGTCTTTTCCTGCGCCTTGCCCTTGAAGGTGCCCTTGAGCTTAATGTAGTCGCCATCCTTTTCGGCGGAGAGGTCGGTGCCGTCGGACGGCCTGACGTAGCGCCACGCCGTACAGGAGAGGTTGGGCTCAACGACGAAGGTCTCCTCCGACCACTTGTTCCCGCCTCTCGCGACGGTCTGTGTGATCTCGCCCCGCTCCGCACAGCCGGATATGTCGAACGTGCGCGTCGCCGAACCGTCCGCGCTTCGATAGCGCAGCACCGAAATGCCTTCGGGGAAGGCATAATCCGGGATATCGTAAGAGCTGATCGCCTTTTGCGTATACACGAGTGTGCCGCGCAGGAAAACCTTGGAGATGGAAGCAATGTTAGAGATGTTCTCCGCGGGATTTCTTTCGAGCAGGATGAGGTCCGCGTCCATGCCCTCGCGGACCTGGCCCTTGCGATTTGCCGCGCCGAGGTGCTCCGCGGCGTTTTTCGTTGCGAGAACGATCGCCTGCATGGGCGTGAGCCCTGCCTCCACATAGTATTGCAGCTCGCGGTGCTCAACCTCGCCGCCCATCATTTCAAGCATGTTGTCCGTGCCCATGGCAATGGGAATGCCCGCGTCGTAGAGTAGCTTGAGGTTGTGCATATTGTTCTTGAGGCGGTTGGGATCCTTCTCATAGGTCATGGCGTTTACGGTCGGCACATAGCGCGCGCCGCTTTCCTTCCACAGGCGGATAATGTCGTCATCGGGAGAAAGCGCTTCGTCCAGAATGCCGTGCTCGATGCCGTAGATGCCCGCTTCCAGCAGCTCGCGCACGTCCTCCTTGTAAAAGACGTGGGCGGTCGTTTCGAGCCCGTTTTCCCTGCCCTCGCGTATGATCTGTTCCATGAGCGCCTTGTCGATCCTGTTGATTTGCAGCTTCTTGTCAAAGTACCAGTAGTCGCCGCCTTGATACGTAAACTTGAGGAAATCGACGCCCTCTGCCTTGAGCTCACGGATCCCCGCGCTCACCTGCTCGCTTGTTGTGACCTCGATCGACGCTTCCTTCCGGTACCACGGGTTGTCGCCGCCAAGCGTGGCGGCGGGATGGCCGCCCGGCGCGGTGAAGTTGGGACCGACGCAGAAAAGCTCGGGGCCCACGATCTTACCCTTGCGCAGCTCGTCGCGCAGCTTGTAGATGAAGTGCCGCGGCGCGCACATATCCTTGATGGTCGTCACGCCGTAGGGCAGGATCTGCTCCTTGAAGATCGTCGGCAGCGTGCCTTGCAGAAACGCGTCACTTTCCGCTTTGGAGCGGAAGTTGATGCCCTGTATGTGCACATGGCAGTCGATGAGCCCCGGCATGAGCGTGCAGCCGCTCCCGTCGATAACGGCAGCGGTCTTGCTTTCGATCATGTCGCCGCTGATCTTCTCGATGCGCCCGTTTTTCACGAGGACGTTCTGAGCGAACTGCTCGCTGCCGTCGCCGACAATGACGTGGACGTTTTTGATGAGATATCCGTCCGTCTTTTTCTTTTTCGGACGGAGCAGGTATTTAGTGAGTAAGAATACCACGACCGATGCGCCGATGATCATTTGGATGAACGCGATCAGCGGGATACCGAAAACAGTTGGCATATGCCTTACCTCCTTTTGTTTTTCACTCGAAGATCTGTTTGCACAGCGCCTCAAAAGAGCCCTTCGGCGGGATCGCCATGCCCTGCTTTGCATCGGCGAGAATCAGCAAACGGTCGCCGGGCTGAATGCCGAACACCTCCCGCGCCTCCTTGGGGATGACGATCTGCCCCTTTGTGCTGACTGTGACCGTCCATGCGTATTTTCCTTCCATACTCTCCGACTTTTCCATTTCCTGTCCGCTCCCTTTTTGTATGTCTTACTTATCTTACATTTCTTACTTTGATTTGTCAACCTCTATTTTGCATGGCGCGCAGCGGCCTCGCGAGGCTTTTGGGGAGAGGCGGCTCGCCGGGCGGGGCAGTGAGCCGTATTATTTTCCTCCGTACGCCACATCAATGGAATAATTCAAACAGTCGGCAAGTGCCTGCTGATCGGCTTCGTATTTCAGCCTTTTCAGTTCATCCGGCTGCGCGGGCTCCGTGGGAAAATGAACATCATCACGGGCACCACAGCCCAGAAAAAAACCAACAGAAAATGCAAGGAGGGTAATCAGCATTCCTGCTGACGCAATCAGAACATCCATGCGGTACTCCTCTCAATACTGTACGGGTCATAGAATCTCACAAGGTCAATTTCCGGCTCCCTCTCCTGCTGCTCCCAGACATCACCGTTGTAATAGATCATGGCATGGAGAGCCTGGCTGGAGGCATCCACCATATCGTCATGCCGGGAATTCGGAAAAGCCGTCCACTGATCCACATAGTCCGCCACCCAGGGAGCTTTGGCCGGTTCCGGAAGGAATACATGCCCGCTCTCGATGGCGGGAGAGACAGCATTGACGCGGCTGATCTTGCCGCCTTTCGGGTTAACAGGAAGAATAAACATCTCCTTTTGAAGCGTATCGATTACAGCCTGCCCGTTGGCAGCCCGCTCGATGAGAACAGCACGTGCCCGCGGGAACAGGCGGTAGACGGTGCGAAGCGCTGTGACCGTATCCGGGAAGTTCAGGCGTTTGTTCAGGCAATAGCGCAAATAATAGTCCTGCCCTTTTTTGCCCCAGACCTGAATGGAGACAAAATCGCTGTCATCTTCCCCGCGGAAAGAAGCATCAACAGAGATCAGTTCGGTGGCAAAAAGAACAGGCTCCTCGGGATCGTAATACTTCCACCAGTTACGCAGGACGAGATTGCCCTCTTCCGTACGCGGTGAACACTGGTACAGAGCCGTCCACGCACGCTGCCCGCCCTGCGGATCACTGATATAGCTGGCCTTGAAATCGGCAAGCCAGCAGTTGTCCTTGCCCAGTTCCGGGCAGAGGGCATCTCCTGCTTCCCTGCCAAGCGGATCGTTTTCTTCCGCTTCCACCGGCAGCCTGATCAGCTCTACATTTTTTTCTGCATTCAGGATGCGGGCTGCGAGGTCATCATCCGTCCACGGCGTCATGATCACAACGACTTTACCTTTGGCTGCAAGACGCGACTTCAGGGAAGCCTGCCATTCCTGCCAGACGCGGTTTCAGTAAGCAGGCGAATCCGCTTCCTGCTGGTTTTTGACCGGGTCATCGATGATGATCAGGTTGGCCGGGTTGCCGGTGATGCCGGACATAATGCCCCGGCTGATCATACGGCCTTTGCCATTGGAGAGTTCAAACTCCCCCGCCCGGTCTATAGAACCGATATCGATGCCGAAGAGATTCTTCCCGCAGGATCGGATCTTCTCCTTGTTCTTCCGGCAGAAGCGCTCGGCAAAGTCGGAATCGTAAGATGCCAGAATAATATTCCGGTCCGGATGCTTGCCCAGATACCAGCTTGGGAGAGATTCGCTCACCGTCATGCTCTTGCCGTGCTGCGGCGGGCATTCGATGATGAGAATGTCATACGCGTGGCCGGTATCTGTCTCGATAAACGTCTGGATCTTCCGGGCTAAAAAAGAAGACAGCCGGGTGCGAATCCAGCTGTCGCCGTAGGCATAGGCCAGGTATTCGGAATAATATCGCCGGGCCAGTTCTCGCCGCGCGAGTTCGCGCGGCAATGAGCAATTAGCAATGAGTAATGAGCAATTGTTCTCTGTCATGCTTCACCTCCCAGCATGTCCTCCAGGGCTGTGCCGGCGAGGCGGCAGAGTACCGCGTCACTGAGGGAACGCAGATCCGTAATGCTGCTCTCCTCCGGAGAAGCCCCTTCCCCGTTCATCTCTTTCAGAAACTTCGCCGCTGAGGTATCGCCCCTGGCGGCTTTCTGTATCATGCCAAAGACGATCGCCGCAGCACAGGTCGGCCGTACGCCCAGCTCCATCAGGCAATCGCGTACCTCGTCGGATGTGGGCATGATGGACGTAAGCATATGGTTTGTCAGATCAGTCAATGTGGCATTGCGTGGCAGTTTGCGTTTGGACATCAGCGTAACCTCCCTTGGTTGTTATAAAAAATCTGAGCTCCGATGAGCTCAAAGTCTTCATTCAGATTGTTGTTCACCAGCTTCATGGTGAAATGCAGGACCCTCCTGCACATGGGTCTTCTCCGAAAGACAGCAGGCACCCTGCTGCTTTCCGGCCTTGTGCCGGGGATAGCTGCTCCCGCAAGACAGGGGACGGAACGCCTGTCTCTTGCGGGGGAGACAGTGACCCGTCCCCGGTCTTGCTCATTCACCACTTGCAGGTTGGTTAGATCCTGCCGGGTTTCGTAATCCGTCAGATACCAGAGCTCCGAGTTTTCCGGCTCACAGGCACCGAGCGTAACAATCACAGAATTGACGTTTTTCCGCTTATCATAGCTGCCGAAGTTCATCGTAGGGAAGCGAAACAATCTCTCATACGAATAGCCATAGTCATTGTATTGATACTGTAAACCACTCAGTCTGCCCTGCTGACTGATATGAAAGATCTCCCCCGCTTCCTGTATCAAAGCAACAGCATTCGTGCCCGTAAGATAAAACCACGAGGGATCCTTATAACCGGAGAGCTCGTAATTCCAAGCCCAGGTGTGACCGTTAACCGTGAGATAGTAATGTGTGCCGTCATCACAACTACAGACAAGATCTTCGTCAATCCCGGTAATATCTGCCAGATATCCCGGTCGTTCGGAGGATCCATTTACTTTTCGTGAAATCTCTATGATATTATTCTCATAGGCAGCCGTCGTATCAAGGATACTGTAAACTCCACTCCGATTGGCAAACACCAGGTTATTTTCAACGAGCTGGATGCTCCACGGCAGATCACAGCCGATGGAGGCGTTGATGGGAATGTAGGGAAGATCAATGAAAATACGATCATTGATCGTCTGGGTTCCCAAAGTGGTCTTCCCCACACTCCCCTCTTTGAAGATGATCAGGTTGTCCTGCTGTTTGCCGAAGCCGGTGATGCGCTCTTCCGTTGAGCTGGCGAGTTGAACCTGTTCCATCGGGAAGTAGCTGGCATCCATCTTGATATTGGAGTTCCCGCTCCAGAAGTAGGCATTCGGCTGGTCTTCGGACCCTGCCATCACAACACAGAGTTCACCGGTTCCGCCGTAGACGGCAGCATACCGGCAGTCCATAATAGACTTCTGTGCCTCGGGATTGGATAATTCATAGGTGATCCTTACGGTGTTATTGGTCGGCGGATCGGTAACCGGCGGAGGAGACTGGAAGATGACTTTCCCGTTCTGCCGGTCATAGCTCCATCCCTGCGTCATGTGCACACCATCCACTTCCACATACGTAACGCGGTTGGCGATCACCGGCAGAAAATATGTCCTGGAGCCGTTGACCGCGTTGTACCAGACCGTCTTGCGGGAGCTGAGCCGGTTTTCCGGCTGATAAAGATCTCCCGCTCCGGTGGAGGGAGAGGCATTGATCAGGATAACCGGCTCGTAGGGATAAACGGAAGAGGCGGTGAAGCTCCATTCATCGTTTTCCCAGACGGCGGAGATCTCTTTATAGGCGCCGGTGGTTTTGTAATACAGCTTGTCGCTGTAGGTGAAGAAGGTGCCGCGGATCAGCGGCAGGCCGGTGCACAATTCCGTAACGGACCATTCGTTTTCACTGTCCCCTGTCCCCTGTGTCCTGTCCTCTGAGAAGCTGTAAAGCTTCTCCCCGATATGCGCGAAGACGGCGCCGTGCCAGAAGCGCGGATAGGCAGTGATGCCCTGACCGAGTTCGGTATCACTCAGATAGACCTGCCCTTTCCTTGAGCAGAGCATACCGTTTCTCCACAGCAGATTCTTCATCTCAGGGCTCTCGTTCGGCTTCAGCCGATAATCCGGATCCCAGAGATTCAGCCCTCCGCAGAGATTACTGTAATCCAGAACATATTCTTTTTTCGGTTTTACGTTTTCCGTCCACATTAACAGTACTCTTCCAGTGCGAGGTATTCATAGGCGTCACAGAGGGTGATGCACTGCTCACAGGCGAAAACCTCATGGTCTTTATCCAGATAGAGGGTGTCGCACTCCCTGCCGCAGACGGGGCAGCGCGGGATGAATTCATCCGCTTGCGGCGGGTCGAGCCGGCAGTCTCTCATACGGTCTCCTTTCAAGGCGAAAACCCGGGAACTGCATTGCTCCCGGATTTCCGTTTTTTATTTTATTTCCAGTATAATACTACCATAACGGTGCATAGTACTTCGCAGTACTTCATAGTACACTTTCAGGAATCTGTATTTTTTTCAGAGCCTTTTTTATTTTCTTATTACAGGCAGAAAGCCATATAGGCAGGAAGATAGGTGATGCCATCTTCTTCCTTATAGGTTTTCGGGTGAATTACATACGCATTCTCAATTCTTTTCCGCCCGTATTGCTTCAGGAAAGCAGTGAGTGAAGTGGTTGTATAGTTTTTGGACGATTTCACTTCAATTGCACTGAGCTTACCGCTGATTTTTGATCCTTCTGCAATCAAAAAATCCATTTCCATATCGTTGCGGTGCAGCTCTTCACTGTAATGATTATAATAATATAGCTTGTGCCCGTTAGCCGAGAGACACTGTGCCACCACATTTTCAAAAAACATCCCCTTATTGACGGATAGACGGTTTTTCAGGATTTTGAGATACAGATTTTCTTCTGCCAGCTGAGATTCATCAAAGGTATGGCTGATGAGCAGCCCGGTATCGCAGAGGTAACATTTGATATAGGTTCTGTCCTCATTCAGGGAAAGCCCGATATTGGGGTCTGTAGAATTGAAGCATTCGTTGACAATCATAGAATCAGAAAGCCAGAAGAATGTTTCCTCATAGTCAATGCCCTCGCCGCCTCCGACGCTTTTTAGCCGGACACGTTTTTCATGCTGTGACAAAAAAGCCGGAATCTGATCAAAGATGGACAATACCTTTGTCCTGTACGGAACCTCTATTTTCCCGATATCATTTCGGTAGGTCATCAGAATATCCCGCTTTTCAGCATCAGCAGCACGGAAACTCTTTCCGTTTTCCAGGTATTTGCTGACAGCTTTCGGCATACCTCCAACCAATATATACTCACGGAAGAGAAGACCGGCTTTCTGATGCATATGCTCATCGGGAGCAATGCGCTTTTCAAAACAGGACCGGATATACCGGAGCAACTGGCTTTCTCCGAGAGCTGCAGCAAACTCCTCAAAGTCCATCGGGTACATTCTGATATCCCGTTCTTCCGACGGGATGTTGATGTCCTTCACATTCTCATGAATGGAAATCAGTGATCCGGTTTCCAGAAAATCATACCGGCCGTCTTTTACGAGATATTTGATCGCCTCGCGCGCTTTGGGGAACTTCTGTATTTCATCGAAGATCACAAGCGACTCCCTGGGAAAAAGCTCCGTATGGTACTCCGACTGAATCAGCATCCAAAAGGTATCAAGATCATTCAGATAATTATGAAATGCGTTTTTTACGAAGCTGCTGGCGATTGTAAAATCGATCAGAAGATAGCTTCGATATTCCCTCTTTCCAAACTCTTCCACAATCGTAGACTTTCCAATCCGGCGAGCCCCTTCGATCAAAAGCGCCTTTTCTCCGTGTGCCTCTTCCTTCCAGGCAAGAAGCTCTTTATAAATTTTCCTTTCAAACAGCAAGATAACCATCTCCTTTGCGGGACAGTATAACATATTTCCGTCAAAACGCAAAGTATTTTTTATTGATATTCCATATTAAACGCAAGGTATTTTAGTAATATCTTCTGTTTTCCGTCAAAACGCAATATAAAAACATCTAAAAAATGCCTATAAACGCAAAGTAAAATGGAAGAAAAGAAATTTTCGAAAAAGGAAAAAAGCAAAAATTCGGGCCCTTCCGAAGAAGGGCCCGGGAATCAGCTGTTTCGTTCTGTCGGGGAGATACGGGCGAAGACGGAGAACCGCCCCCCGTCCTGCAGTGGAAAAAGCAATCGTTTTCTGCCTTTTTTTACGCTACAGCATCTCGCCGCGGGTCAGGGGCGGGTAAGAGGCGCGGCGGAGGATCTCATTGCACTGCTCGACCGTCATCCGTTCGGCACAGCAGACCATCATAGCATAGAGCTGATGGACGCCGGAGAAGCGCAGATGGCAGCCGCCGATCTGCAGGAGCTTCAGGCCGAGATCGGCGCGGAGGTTCAGGGCAACGACCACGGCGACGAGGTGCGCTTCGGAAATCCTCGGCTGCGCCATCCATTTGGAGACCGCCCGCCTGTCCACCCCGAGGCTGAAGGAGAGCTTCTCCCAGGTGAGGCCTTTCTTATCCAGAATCAGCTGGACGGCCTTCTGCAGATCGTTGGGCAGGGCGTCGGAAAGCTCGCTCCAGAGGGCGGCATCCCGCAGGAAGGAGGAACTCTCCTTCTCCCAGGCGGGAGTGCCAGGTTCGGCGACAAAATCATGCGGAAGATAACAGCCGGCAACCTCCTTCTTCCGGGCAGCCCACAACGGAGAACCCGGCAGGACAGCCGCCCTGCCGACAGGGGTGAAGGCGATGCAGCACTCGTCAATATGGGAGCGGGCATACGGCGTCAGGCGGCAGCGGCCCTGACTGTCACGGGTGAGGTACCTGCTGTGGACGCGGCATAAATGCCCTTCCACATAGGCATAGCGGCCGCCGGCGAGGGCGGAGGAAAAGGCGGCGGAACGGGAAAAGAGCGCAGCCGCCTCGGCAAAGGAGATGGCATAAGTCCTGCCGGCGGGCCAGGCGGAAGAGCAGGCATGGTCGGGGACGTAAGTACCGTCCCGCAGGAAGCAGAACACGCCTTCGGCACAGCGGTATCCGTTTTCAATCAGGCGGACGCGCGCCATGGAACGGGAAACACCGTAGAGCTCCGCCAGCTCCGTGATCAGACGGCGCGTCACGGCGGGGGGAAAATCCCTGTTTATGCTGTGCGTGCGGCACTGGACTTCCTGCCAGATCAGATTGCCCGGCATCATCATGTAACCGGGAATGGCGCCGGCCTGGCGCTCCATCCATGCCTCCTCGGGAGAGGAAGAGGCAGCCCGGACCGGAGATGCTTTGCGGCACGCCTGCAGCTTTTCACCGGTGCCGGCCGCCTGCCGCAGGAAAAAGAAGAGCCTGTCGAGCCGCCAGTGGATGCATTCATGCACCACGGTGCTGTTTTGCGCCTCCGGGGTGCGGCAGAGCGACGTGTTGATGAGGACGGTGCCTGCGCGGAAGGCCTTTTCCCCGGGTTTGCCGTTCCTGCCGAGAACAGGGACGGAGGCGGGAGCAAAGAGGACAATGCCCATATCGGAACTATCTGACGGAAAGCGGCAGAGCCGGACCTTCAACCCCATGCTTTCGGCGAGGGCGCGGCCGTCAAGGGGCGTAGGGCTGCGCAGCGCCTGCGGGAAATGCTGCTTCAGGAGGCTCTCCGCCACGCGGGGATAGTCCGCCTTTCTGAGAATGGGAAGAAGATAAGGCGTCAGCTCATAGGTACAGTATTTTGGGTCGCCCAGCGGGTCGCCGGAAGAGAGCTGCGAGACAAGGGGGCCCGCTATCGCAGGGGACTCAGGCGGCATGATCAGAAGGTACGACATGTTGAAAAAGACGCTTTCACACCGCCGGCTGCCGTGCTGAGCGGCTATCTGAAAATCCACACGGACAATCACACGCACAAACTGCTCGCTATAATCCGCAAAAAAGCTGCCCTCCAGCCGGACGACCTCCGGAATATAGGAGCGGACCGACTCCCCTGGGGATAGGCTGAGGGCTTCCGTCAGGCGATCCTTCCCGGCAAGGAAAGCCGGCTCCAGGTCCAGGAGGAAGCTGCGCCCGTAAACGGCATTGAGCAGCTCGAAGAACGTGAAGCTGCCGCCCTTTCGCCGTTTCTCCGGCTCCGGCACCTTTAAGGGCATGAGGGGGAATGAACGGCCCAGGATTTTTATGGACTTCGGCTGGTTTTTCCTTTTCATGGGTTCTCCTTACATCGTTGAGAAAAGCTGTTGCTTGATGACATTATACCGCTGCTGAAACCAAATTGCAACTATTTTTGCAAAATTATTTTTTCTTTTTGTGCTTGCTATGTTAAATACTTTTTGCTATAATGAAGGCGCAGAAGAGGGACTGAAACTTCGAGGAAAGTGCTATACAGCTGCTCGCGAAGGCAACATTTTTCCTCGATTATAGTGCCCGGTCGCGAGCAAAGAAAGCAGAGACGGGTTTTCTTTCAGGCTATGGGGGCAAGTTATCCGGGAGAGAAGGAGGCTGGAGAATGAAGAAAAAGGCGAAAAACGGAGAGATTCTCCCTTTTCCGGCGGGTGGATACCGAGAAGAGCAGGGAGCGATTCCGTTTGACAAGGCCCTGCGCGAGGGTCGCAGACGCAGAAAAATCTCCCAACAGGAGCTTGCAAGTCTGCTGGGAGTGACGAGGAACACGGTTATTAACTGGGAAGCCGGGAAAAGCCGGCCCGATCTGGAGAAGATCCCCGCAATCTGTGAAGCGCTGGAGATCCCGGCGGGGGATCTTTTTTCCGACAGGCCGGGGAAGATCAGCGGCACGGAGGATGTGCTGCTGCACAACTTCCGCCTGCTAAGCCCGACGGGGCAGCGGATCGCCGCGCGTATCCTCTCCGACATGGTGGAAGAGGAAATCCGCGCGAAAGACAGAGAGCTCAGAGAGTCCGTTGATCTCTTTCTCCGGTACGACGGATGCGCTGCCGCCGGGATCGGCTGTGAAGTGCCCGACACGAGGCCGACCCCTCTGCTGCTTCGCCGCAGCAGCAGGAATGCCGGAGCCGACGCCATCCTCGAAGTGCGGGGCGACAGCATGGAACCCGTCTACCACGACGGCGACCTGCTCTATTACCGCTTTACGCAAACAGCCCGGCCGGGGCAGGACGTGATCTGCCTCTATCCGGAGGGCAGGATCGTGAAGCGGGTCGGGACGGACGGAAAGCTCCATTCCGTCAACCCGGCGCTCCCCTTCCCCGACCCGGGGGAGTTTACGGAGGTGCGGATCGAAGGGGTCGTGACGGGGGTGCTGAGCGAGGAGGACCTGCCGGACAGCAAGGAGAGAGAGGCGCTCGAAGAGCTCTTTCACGATGAGCTGGCGGAATTCCGCCGGAAATACGGGGCGGAGGAGTAAAAGAAAAAAGGCCCGGTCGAGGTGACCGAGCCCGTCTTGTTCTGGTTTGGTTTACTTCAGTGTCTTGACTGCCGTGCGTTCTACGTCAAATGCATTCTTGTACCGGGTGAGGAAAGCGTCGAAGCCGGCGATTTCAATCTCATCCGCCATCAGGGTGGAGGAAGCGGCGTCGGCAAACACCTTGTTGTCAAGGTAATCTTCCAGCGTTTCGCCATCGTCCTTCCACAGCATATAGGCAGCCAGCAGCGCCATGCCGTACGGCCCGCCTTCGCCGGCTGTCTCCATCACCGAAACCGGTGCCGAAACCGCCGCGGAGAGCATTCTTTGGCCGACGCCGGGCGTCTTGAAGAAGCCGCCGTGGCCGAGAATCTTGTCCACCGGGATGTTTTCTTCGGACCTCAGGATATCCAGCCCGATCTTCAGCGTGGAAAGGGCGGAGAGCAGGTGCGCACGCATAAAGTTGGCCAGCGTGAAGTTGCAGCCGGGCAGCCTTGCAAAGATCGGCCTGCCTTCATCCAGCGCGGTCACGCCCTCACCGGAGAAGTAGTTGTAGCTGAGCAGGCCGCCGCAGTCGGGTTCGCCTTCCAGCGCTTTGTAGAAGAGTTTGGTGAACAGCTCGCCCTTGTTGATCTCCACGCCGAGCATCTCGGCAAATTCAATGAGGAGATTCACCCAGGCGTTGATGTCGGAGGTGCAGTTGGCGCAGTGCACCATGGCCACCGGCTTCCCGGCAGGGGTCGTCACCATGTTGATCTCGCGGTGCATGCCGAGCTCGTGGTCTGCCACGATCATTGCAAAGTCGGACGTGCCGGCGGACACATTGCCCGTCCTCTCGCGGACGGAATTCGTTGCAACCATGCCCGTGCCGGCGTCGCCCTCGCACGGGGCAAACGGAACGCCTGCTTTGAGGTCGCCCGCGGGATCGAGGAAGGCCGCGCCTTCGACCGTCAGTTTTCCGGCCAGTTCCCCGGCGACGAGAACCTTCGGCAGGATCTCCCTCAGCTTCCAGGGTATGCCCTTGGCAGCTGCCAGAACATCAAACTTCTCCACCATTCCCTGGTTATAGTCATTCTTCTCGCTGTCGATCGGGAACATGCCGGACGCCTCGCCGATGCCCATAACCTTCTCGCCGGTCAGAAGCGTGTGGATATATCCCGCGAGGGTGGTAAGATAAGCGATGTCCTTCACATGCTCCTCGCCGTTCAGAATTGCCTGGTAGAGGTGGGCAATGCTCCAGCGCTGCGGGATCGCAAAGCTGAACAGGTTGGTCAGCTCCTCGGCTGCCTGGCCGGTGATGGTGTTGCGCCAGGTGCGGAACTCGGCAAGCTGCTTGCCGTCTTTGTCAAAGGGCAGGTAGCCATGCATCATGCCGGACACGCCAACCGCCCCGAAGGTCTCCGGAGCGGCGCCGAATTTTGCAACAATGTCCTTCTTCAAGTCGGCATAGCAGGCCTGAAGCCCGGTGTGCACGGTGCCCATATCATACGTCCAGATGCCGTCAACCAGCTGGTTTTCCCATTCAAAGCCGCCGGAAGCGATCGGGATATGCTTCTCATCGAGCAGAACCGCTTTGATTCTGGTTGAGCCAAGCTCTATGCCAAGAACGGTTTTTGTAAAGTCCATAATATATCTCCTATTACGCCGCTATGTTTTGGCTTTGGTTTCTTTCTTTCTCTCGGAGGTGGTGACGACAATACGCTGGATCACAATGAAGAGGGCCAGCAGGCCGCCGGTGGCGATCTTGCCCCACCAGGAGAGGAGGTTGCCGTTGAAGGTGATCAGGGCCGGGATGACGGACTTGAGCAGCACCCCGAAGAGCGTGCCGATCATATAGCCGACGCCGCCGGTGAGCAGCGTGCCGCCGATAACCGCGCAGGTGATCGCCTCCAGCTCGCCGCCGTTGAGGGCGAGGTTCCAGCCGCTCTTGACTTCGAGCAGATAGGCAAAGCCCGCCATGACCGAGCAGAAGCCGTTGAAGCCGTACACCAGGACCTTGGTTTTGCCCACAGGGAGGCCCATCAGCTTGGCGCTCTGCTCATTGCCGCCGATGGCGTAGATATTTCTGCCGAATTTCGTCCTCTGCAGGATAATGGTGCCGATGATGATCATCACAATGAACACCAGCAGATTGATGTTGATAAAGGCGATCGGCTTGATCTTCACCCATTCGCCGTCAACATATTTCTTGAAATACCACTTCCAGCCGGCAAGCGCGTCGATCATCGGATGGGAGACGGAGATCGACTCACGGCTGATCAGGGAGCAGACACCGCGTGCGAGGAAGTTGCCCGCCAGCGTGGTGATGAAGGGAGGAACATTCAGGTAGTGGATCGCGGCGCCCTGGAGGAGGCCGAGGCCTACGCCGACCACCATGGCAAACGCCATGCAGAGGGCGGGATGGTAGCCGAGGACGCTGGTGCCGTAGGCGACGATCATGCCCGTCAGGCACGCGACGGAGGCAACCGACAGATCGATACCGCCGGTGATCAGAACCATCGTCATACCGATGGCGGAAATGCCGTAGTAGGCATTGTCCTTAAACATGTTGACAAAGGTTCTGAGGGTGGTGAACCCGATGCTGCCGAAACGGATGGCACCGTAGATATAGATCAGGATAAAGATGCCGACGGTGGCGTACACCATCACATACTGGGGCTTCAGCAGCCTGCTCATCAGGCTCTGCCGCTGTTCAGGGACTCGTTCAGGCATGCTGCACACCTCCCGTCGCTTTTTTCCTGCCGAGTTTTGACATCCTCTTGCGGACCGGCTCGGACTGGAGCACGATGATCAGAATGATGATCATTGCCTTGAAAGCCATCGTCGCTTCGGAGACGATGCCGAAGTAATAGACGAAGGTGACGATTGTGCGGATGATAATGGAACCTACCACGGTTCCGGCAAGGCTGAACTTGCCGCCGCTCATGCTGGTGCCGCCGATAACGACGGCAAGAATCGCGTCCATTTCAAAGTTGATGCCGAAGTTGTTCGAGTCATTCGACATGACGCGGCTGGCCGTGATCAGGCCGGAGATTGCGGAGAGGAAAGCCGTGAGCATAAAGCAGATCATGACGATCTTTCTGGAATTGATGCCGCTCAGCCGGCTGGCGCTCGGGTTGATGCCGACGGATTCGACCATGGTGCCGAAGGCCGTCTTCCGGACGAAGAGTGAGACGCAAAGGACCACCACGGCGGTGATGATGATCGGCATCGGGAGGAAGAACAGGCTGCCCTGCCCAATCACGCGGAAGGGGGAATAGAGCGTGGTGAACTGCTTGCCGTTGGTCACAATCTGGGCAATGCCGCGCCCGCAGACCATGAGGATCAGCGTGGCGATGATCGGCTGCATGCCGATGCGGGAAATCATGAAGCCGTTGAACAGCCCCATCAGAGTGCAGACGGCCAGCGGAACAAGGATGACCAGAATGAACGGCTTGACCGTATAATCACCGGGCGTGTTGTAGACCAGAACATCCCAGCGCAGGAACTTCAGCGCCAGGGCGCCGCTGAGGGCCACCAGAGAGCCGACGGAAAGGTCCGTCCCCGCGAGGGCGATAACGAGCGTCATGCCCATGGCAATGATGGTGATCTCCGAAGAGCGGTTGAGAATATCGATCAGGCTGCCGTACAGCATGCCCGTTGCCGGCTGATATTTGATGGAGAAAAAGTCAGGCCGGATGATGAAGCAGACAAGGAGGATCAGCAACTCCGCAATAACGGCCCAGGTTATTTTGGACTGCATGATGTTGGAAAGGCTGAATTGTTTCTTTTTCATGCGCTCGCTCCTTCCTGTACCCCTTCGGCGATGATGCTGAGGATCGTCTGCTGCGTGCATCCCTCGCCGTTGACTTCGCCAACCTTCTTTCCGTCACGCATGACGATGATGCGGTTGGAGCAGCGGATGATCTCGTCGAGCTCGGAGCTGATGAAGATAACGGAAACGCCGTCATTGCACATCTCGAGCATCAGGCGCTGGATCTCCGCCTTGGCACCAACGTCGATGCCTCGCGTCGGCTCGTCGAGGATCAGCAGATCCGGCTGCGTCGCCATCCAGCGGGCGAGAATGACCTTCTGCTGGTTGCCGCCGGAGAGCTCGCCGATCTTCTTCTCGGCATCCGGGGTGGCAATGGAGAGCAGCTTGATGTATTTGTCTGCCATCTCATTCTGCTCCTGCATCGAGATCGGATGCAGGAAGCCCCGTCTGGCCTGGAGGGCAAGGGCGATATTCTCACGGATGGAGAGATCGCCGATGATACCGTCGCGCTTTCTGTCTTCCGGGCAGAAGGCCATCTTGGCCATAATGGCATCAAGCGGATTTTTGATGGAGACCTGCTTGCCGTTGATCGCTTCCGTTCCTTCGGTGGCGGGAACCGCGCCGAAGAGCAGCTCAGCGGTCTCTGTACGGCCGCTGCCGAGCAGCCCGGCAAAGCCCAGCAGCTCACCCTTCTTCATAGAGAGGTTCACATTCTGGATCTGGCCGGGGGCGCCGAGATTCTCCGTCCTCATCATTTCGGGAGCACTCGGGTCGACGGTTGCACGCTTCAGGTTGAAGATCACGTCCATGTCTTTGCCGATCATCTTCGTGACCAGTTCAAGCTTTGTAATATCGGTGATGTTAAACGTGCCGACCAGGGAGCCGTTGCGGAGAATCGTCAGCCTGTCGCTGACGGCAAAAACCTGGTCGAGGAAGTGCGTGATGAAGATGATGCCCATCCCCTCCGCCTTCAGCTCGTTCATAACATCAAAGAGGAGTTTAACTTCGTTATCGTCAAGGGATGAAGTAGGTTCATCCAAAATCAGAATTTTCGCATCAATGTCTACCGCGCGGGCGATGGAAACCATCTGCTGAATGGCAGTAGAATAGTTGTTCAGGGGGCGGGTGACGTCAATATCCATATGGAACCTTGACATCAGCTCCTTGGCCCTCCTGTTGATTTCCTTCCAGTTGATCATTCCACTTTTCATCGGCTGGCGGCCGACGAAGATGTTCTCGGCAACTGTCAGGTTAGGGCATAGGTTGATCTCCTGATAAACCGTTGAGATGCCCATGGAAAAGGCATCCTGCGGGTTTGTGGGTCTGATTTCCTTTCCGTCAAACAAAATGGTGCCCGCATCCATATGATGGACACCCGTCAGGCATTTGATCAGTGTACTTTTTCCCGCTCCGTTTTCTCCCAAAAGTGCGTGGATTTCCCCTGCTTTCAGGGAAAAATCCACCTTATCCAACGCTTTTACACCGGGAAACTGTATTTCAATGCCTTTCATTTCCAGCAAGTTATGATCCGGCAATTGAATTCCTCCTTAAGAAGCGAGGGCGGAAGGTCTGAGGCCTCCGCCCTTGCTAAAAAATGGGGCCGGCTGAACGCCAGCCCCTAAAACTCAGACTGTTCTGATTTCAGACTGTGGGATTAATATACGCGGCTGTCGATCACATCTGCTGCAAGAACAGAAGTGACAGTGCCGAGGTCGATGCCGCCGACGCAGTCATAGACACCTTCTTCGGGGTGCAGGATGGACTTCTCAAAGGTCTCGCCAGCTTCGAGAGCTTCGATGGTCTTCTCTACGAACGGACCATAGAGCGGGGTGCACTCGACGGTGCAGTTCATATCGCCAGCAACGATTGCTTCGAATGCTGCCTTAACGGAGTCGCAGCCGACAATGATAATGTCTTTGCCCGGAACAAGGCCGGCAGCCTTGATGGCATCAACAGCGCCAAGACCCATATCGTCGTTCTGTACGATGAGGACATCGATCTTGTCAACGGACTTCAGCCAGGATTCCATAACTGCCTGGCCTTCGGTACGTGTGAAGTTACCGGACTGCTGAGCAACGAGCTTCATGTTGGGGTACTCGGCAAGGGCAGCCAGGTTGCCTTCGGTACGGCCGACCTGTGCGCCGGAACCGGTGGTGCCTTCCATGATGGCTACGCAAACTTCTTCATCGCCACGGCCAATGCTCTTGAGGTACTCACCGGCCCATGCGACCTGACGGCGGCCTTCTTCTACGAAGTCACCACCGAATGCGGCAACATAGTCAATCTTGTCAGCGCAGTCAGGCATACGGTCGATGAGGATCAGGGGGATCTCAGCCTCGTTTACTTCTGCAAGGACTTCATCCCAGCCGGTCTCAACAACGCCGGTGAAGAGGATGTAGTCAACACCCTGGGTGATGAAGTTACGAAGAGCCTTGATCTGGTTCTCCTGCTTCTGCTGAGCATCATCATAAATGAGCGTCCAGCCTTCGTGGCCTTCGATGGTGCCCTTAATGCTGTCGGTATTGGCGGTACGCCAGTCGGATTCCTGGCCGATCTGGGAGAAAGCAACCTTGATGTCTGCAAATGCAGATGCGCCAAGAGCTACTACCATAGCCAGTGTGAGAACGATTGCGAGAATCTTTTTCATGTTTGCTTACCTCTTTCTTATATTTTTGGACATATGTCCTTGCATATAATTCAACCACTAAAAGAAAAAAACGTCAATCAAAAAATTTAAGGTATTTTGTTTGAAATTTTAACATCTTAAAAAATTCAGTATTCCCGGGAATCGATGACCTGCTGCGAGATGGTTTCGCAGGTAAAGAACGTCTCTTCCACATAGGAAGATTTCGGAACGGTCTCTCCGGCTTCACAGCTTTTGATCAGCCTGTCGACCCGCGGGCCGTGGAGCGGATTGCACTCCACACAGAGATTGATCTTCCCCTCCAGACAGAACTGGAGCGCTTTTCTCACCGCGTCAAAGGAGATGATCTTTACTTTCCCTTCCCTGCCGTAGGAAATCCCCGCCTCATCCAGCGCGCGCATGGCGCCGAAGGTCATATTGTCATTCTCACTGTAGAGGACATCAAAAGCCGTTCCGGTTTTCAGGAAGTCCCTGACAACCTCATAGCCTTTCGCCTCGGTAAACTCGCCCTTCAGGGCAGCTTCGATCGTCCAGGCCTCATGACGGGAGACCGCCTCCTCCAGAGCGCGGCTTCGCATGAGCTGGGCAGTAGCCCCTTCGGTGCCCTGCAGGTGGAGGATCCTCAGCGGGGTATCTTCTTCGGAAAACTGTTCTTCCATCCAGGTGACGGCCATCCGGCCTTCCTGATAGAAGTCCGACCCGACCCAGCTCTGGTAGAGCGACTCGTCCTCCACGTTCACCTGCCTGTCGACAACGATCACCGGGATCCCGGCTTCTTTTGCTTCCCGGAAGACGCTTTCCCAGCCGGTCTCAGAGATGGGCGCAAGGACGATATAGTTCACATCCTGCTGGATGAAGTTGCGGATGGCCAGATACTGGTTTTCCTGTTTCTGCCTGGCATTGTCAAAGAGCAGCCTGTAACCGTTTGCCTCGCTCAGTGCGCTGACCATGGAAGCCGTGTTGGCAAGCCGCCAGTCGGACTCGGAACCGACCTGGCTGAAACCGACCACTACCAGAGAGTCATCATAATCGTTTTCCCGGGAAGCGGAAAAGCCGGCACAGCCTGCAAGAACAAGCGCAATGCTGAACAGAAGCAGCAAAAGAACAGTCTTCCTCATTTTTCTTCTCCAATCTCCGTGACCCAGGGGATCCGGATGGATATTTCGGTGCCGACACCCGAGATGCTGCTGATGTCAAAGGTAACCTTTTCCCCGAAGAGTAGCTTCAGGCGTTTATAGGCAGCTGTGATCCCGAAGCCCGGTGTTTCGTCATTTTCCAGGCCGGCGCGAAGCTCGGCAAGCGTCTCATCCGGCATGCCCATCCCGGTGTCTTTGACGCGAAGCGTAATCCAGGTTCCGTCGCATTCATCCGAAATCAGGATGGAACCGCCGCCGCGCTTGAGCTTGATGCCGTGGTAGATGGCGTTTTCCACCAGGGGCTGGAGCGTCATCTTCGGGATCAGGCACTGGCTGTATTCCGGGTCAAAGTCGATCTCATAGGTGAGAATGTCCTTATACCGCACCTGCTGGATTTCCAGGTAGCTCCGGATATGCCGCTCTTCTTCGGCAAGGGTAATAATCTCTTTGCCGTTGCTGAGGAAGGACCGGAAATACGTGGAGAGGCTGACAATCATTTTTTCCGCCTGCTCGGTCTTGCCGGTTTCGATCAGCCAGACGATGGCATCGAGTGTGTTGTAGAGAAAATGCGGGTTTATCTGGGCCTGGATCAGTGCGAGCTCCATCTTTCTGACGCGAAGCTGCTCCTCATTGTTCAGCTTCATCTGGGTATCGAGCTTTTCCACCATCTGCTCAATCCCGTCGCTCAGGGACTGCAGCTTTTCATCCTCAGCCTTGACCGGCATCTTGGCCTGCAGGGCTCCGTGCCCGATCTCGTCAACACGGTCATAGAGCGCATCGATCGGCGCGGTGATGCTCGCGGTGATGCTTCTGGTTTTTCTGGCCGTCCGCCGGATGAGAAGGAGCATCAGGATGCCTGCCGCAAGAAGCTCCACGATGATGACGATATTGATCTTCTGCTGGACCTCAGCGAGTTCGCCTGCTTCAATATAAAGGTAAGTATAAATGTATTCCTCGATCAGCTCCGTAATGACATAGATATTGGATTCGAGCTGCTGGATCCGCTCGTCGTAACCTACCGCATCCCGGATCTGCACAATGCTGTCGTACAGGTTGTCGCACAGGTTCAGAACACTCTGGATGGTCCGGTGCGCCTCGCGGTTTCCGGTGGCTTTCTGAAGCGTCTCCGCAAGGTTCCGCGCGGTTCCCACCTCGGCATATGGGAGCTCGTCACTGCTGCCGCTGACGAAGGTATACATTTTCAGGTCCACTTCATCCTTGAAGTTGTGGTTAAAGCGCGAAGCCGTCGTAATGTTGCTGCTCACTCTCGCATACTGCAGCATAAAAGCCACAAAAAGCACTATGACCAGGACAAGGATCACGGAAAACGGAATAATCATCTGGCGGATCAGGCTTTTCAGCTTTCCGTCAATCGATTTGCGGTCTTTTTCGGGAGAGGAACCGCTTTCGGTATACGGTGCCATTCTAATCCGCCTCCCGGCTGCGGTATTCGCTGGGCGTGCATCCCTGCGTCCTCTTGAAGACATAGCTGAAATACCGCGGGTCTTTATATCCCACCGCAAGGGCTATCTCTCCGGAGCGCATGTCCGTCTCGCGCAGAAGCTGTCTCGCGCGCTGCATGCGTTTTTTCGTCAGATACTCGATGAAGGAATCGCCGACCTTCTGGCTGAAGATGGCGCTGAGATAGTTCGAGCTGACATTGATGGCCTTCGCGGCCGTATTGAGGGAAATGGCATCGCTGCAGTAGTTGTCGTTGATATAGCGGAGGGCGTCCTCCACCAGATCCCCGCCGGATTTCCGGGAGGCACTGTCACGCACGGAAATCACGCTTTTCAGCACGGTGCAAAGGTAACTTTTCAGCTCTTCGCCGGAATAGTCCACAGGCAGGTCAGGCACCAGCTCCGCAAGCTGCTCTCCGGAAATACCGGAATCCTGCAGGGCGTTGGCAGCACTGATGCGGATACTGACAAGCAGATAGTTTTTAAAAAGCATCGACTGTTCCGCACCGTGTAGGCTGCGGATAAACCGCTCCACGAATGCATCGACATCCTCTGCCCGGCCCGATTCGATAAAACCGCTGAGCACCTTCGGGTCAAAGCCCGACAGCTCCAGGGAGGAGAGGCTGTCTTCCGTCCCCCATTCTCTTTGCTGGCGGGGAGCTCTCTTCGTCTGCTCCTCTTCAATTCTCCGGCGTGTATTCTCCAGCGCACTGATCATATCCGCCTTGGTGACGGGCTTCAGGAGGAACCTGTCCGCATGCAGCTCCACCGCCTGCCGGGCATATTCAAAATCATCATACCCGCTGATAATAATGATTTTCGTGTCGGGCAGCTCTTCGCTGACGTATTTGCTGAAGGTAAGCCCATCCATAAACGGCATCTTGATGTCGGTAATCACAACATCCGGCTTCAGCTTCCGCACCATTTCCAGTGCCATTTCTCCGTCTGACGCCTCACCGGAAAAAACAAAGCCGTGCTGTTCCCAGGGAATGCTGTCACGCAGGGCCTCGCGGATAATCACTTCGTCCTCGGCGAGAAAAACTTTCAGCATGTGGCACTCTCCCTTCCCTGTAAATTTTCTACGAATATTTTATCCGTTGTTCCGAAAAAAATCAACACTTAAGTAAGCGGGAGGAGGTTCCGCCCATAGATCTTGGGGTCTCGGAGAAGAAAAATAAAAATTCAAACAAAAAATCGTAAATTTTCTGATTGACGTTTTTTTTGTGAAGTGGTTTTATATTAGACAAGGACTGATGTCCAAATTATACTGTTGAAAGGAACAAAACCATGAGAAAAATTCTGGCACTCGCTCTCGCACTGGCTATGATCCTGAGCCTCGGCATCACAGCCCATGCAGACGACAAGATCAAAATCGGCATTTCCATCTGGAGCTCCACTGACACCCTCGGCAGTGAATGCAAGCGCATCATCGATGCAGCCGCCGAAACCCTCGGCGTAGAGACCCAGTGGGTCGACCAGGCTCACATCTCCGAGCAGGTCACCGCTTCCGCAGAAACCCTCGCTCTGGCTGACTGCGACGGTATCATCATCTGCAACTCCGCTTCTGCAGAGATGGGCTCCGTCATCAAGACCTGCGATGAGAACGAAGTTTATGTCGCACAGTTCTTCCGTGTCATTGATCCGGATGCAAACCCGGATGAATACAAGCAGGCATGTGAATCCCCCTACTATGTAGGCGCAGTTCATGAATCCGAATTTGACAACGGCAAGACCCTCGTCACAATCCTCGGCGAAAAGGGCTGCCGCAAGATCGGTCTTGAAGGCTGGGAGCCGGGCGACGCTACCTTCCTCGGCCGCTGGTCCGGTTATCAGGCCGGCGTTGAAGAGTGGAACGCCGCACATCCCGATGACACCATCACGCTTCTCGAGCCGCAGTACGGCCGCACCACGACCGACACCGGCCGTGCAACCGCAGAAGCCATCATCCAGGCAAATCCTGACATCGACGCCCTCATCGTTGCAGGCGGCGGCGGTGACACCCTCCTCGGTGCAATCGCAGGCATTGAAGCTCTCGGCCTGACCGGCAAGATCGCTGTTGTCTCCACCGACTTCCTGCCTGACCTCGACGTCAAACTCGAGACCGGCGCAATGGCAGCCGAGTCCGGCGGACACTATGCCGACCCGTTCTTCGCTTTCCTGCTTGTTTACAACGCAATCAAGGGCAACTATGAAGTTCCGACCGACGGCTTCTACAACATGGTCTTCCCGTACATGTTTGTCGCTTCTCCCGAAGACTATGCCGCCTACGGCCAGTACTTCACCGGCACCGAGCTGCCGTACTACTCCGATGAGATCGCGGCTCTGGCTGCTCTGAGCTATGACGATCTGGCTGCGGCATGCGCTGAGCTGTCCGTTGCTGACGTTGTGGCACGTCACGCCGGCTGATTTCCTTTCAGACACTGGGAGTGCGGGTTATCCTTAACCCGCCTCCTTTTTTTCAATGACAGGGAGCAAACACATGACGAATCAACTTTCGAAGCTCAAAAGCAGCAGATACTACGGCCTTGTCCTTCTCGGAGCAATGCTGCTGTTTTTTTATGGGGTCTTTAAGATCCTGACCCCGGGAAATTTCGGTTCCCTCAGCAACCTTTATACCTATCTGCAGTCCTCCATCATCTATTCCGTCGGCGGCTGTGGTCTGTATTTTATTGTGGTGATGGGGCTGTTTGACTTTGCGGTCGGCTCCAACATTGTGCTTTCCTCTATTGTGGGTGTTATTCTCTCCAAGCATTACGGCTATGCGGGCTTTATCATCGGCTGCCTGGGCTGCGGCACACTGATCGGATTCCTGATCGGCATGCTGTACAACCATCTCAATGTGCCGTCGATGATCGTCACGGTCGGCCTGATGCTGATTTTTGAAAGCCTGGCTGTGTTTGTGGCAGGCGGCGTCAAGCAGACGCTCGATGAGAATCTCCGCTTCTTCTCCGGCGCTCCGGGCAATATCATTCTCGCCCTGCTGGCTTTCGTGCTGATGTATTTTATCCTGAACTACACAAAAATCGGCACTTACTGCAACGCTATCGGCAGCAATGAGTTCACGGCGAAGAACATGGGCATCAACGTAAAGAAATACAAGCTGATCGGCTTCATGCTTCTGCACTTTTTCGTGGGTATCATGGCAATCCTGACGGTCTCCTACGGGACGACGATGACGGCTCTCACTGGCATGAGCACCATGAGCCGGAACTTCCAGCCTTTGATGGGAACCTTCTTCGGGGTCGCTTTCCGTAAATATAAAATGCCGATTACGGCGATCATCGTCGGTGAGTTCATCATTGCCATCATCTTCAACGGCTTTGTTGCACTCGGTGCCCCGACGACGATCCAGAACGTCGTCACCGGCGGAGCACTGCTCGCCATCGTCTCCCTGACCGCCCGCGGCGGCAAGGGCAGCGTTGTGAAATGAGGTGCCGGAATGAATAAAAAGACACTTCTTGTTGCCGAACATATCGACAAGCGATTCGGCATCACACACGCTGTCAACGATGTATCCCTCACCATCGACGCCGGGGAAATCCGCGGCCTTATCGGAGAAAACGGATCGGGGAAGAGCACATTTTCCCAGATGCTGTGCGGGATCTACACGATCGGCGGAGGAACTTTTACCCTTGACGGGAAAGAGCTGCACATCCGCAACCAGGTGGAAGCGAATAATGCGGGCGTCGCCATCATTGTGCAGGAGATGGGTACGCTCTCCGGCCTGACGGTTGCGGAGAATATCTTCCTCGGGCATGAGGAGCCCTTTATGCACTACGGCATCAAGGACACCCGCGCCATGAACCGGGCTGCGCAGAAGCTTCTGGATGAATACGGCTTCGGCCGCATCAAGGCCGGGGATATGATCGAACTGTACAACTTTGAAGACCGCAAGCTGGTGGAGATCGTCAAGGCTACTTATATGAAGCCGAAAATCCTTGTCATCGACGAGACGACCACTGCCCTCTCCCAGAACGGGCGTCTGGAACTCTATAAAATCATGGATGCCATCCGTGCCGACGGGAGAACGGTTATCTTCATCAGCCATGACCTCGGAGAGGTTCTGGCGCACACGGACACGGTTTCCGTACTGCGTGACGGTGAATACATCGGTACCGTGCAGTCCGCGGAAACCACCGAAGATGACCTCAAACGCCTGATGGTCGGCAGAGAGATCGGCTCGGCCTATTACAGGACGGATTACGGCGAGCCGGTTTCCGATGAGGTCGTGCTGAAGGTGGAGAATGTGAGCGTACCCGGAGAGATCAGCCAGATCAGCTTTGATCTGCACCGCGGTGAAATCCTTGGCTTCGGCGGGCTTTCCGAATGCGGCATGCACGAAGTCGGCAAGGCGATCTTCGGCGCGTCCTGGGACAGAACCGGCAGCGTCACCCTGGCAGACGGAACTGCAATCAACAGCATCCCGACGGCAATCAGCCATTCCATCGCCTATGCCTCGAAGGACCGTGACAACGAATCCATCATTGTCAATGAATCCATCCGGAACAATATCGTGCTTCCGTCGATCGATGACCTTGCCAGCCATGGCCTGCTCAGCGGGAAGAAACTGACACGTTTTGCCGAGAAGCACGCAGCGGAAATGCAGACGAAGATGCAGAATGTGCACCAGTTTGTCTCCGACCTGTCCGGCGGAAACAAGCAGAAGGTTGTTCTGGCGCGCTGGATCGGCAAAGGAAGCGACATCCTCGTGCTTGACTCCCCGACGCGCGGCATCGACGTCAAGGTCAAGCAGGCAATTTATGCGCTGATGTCGGAACTGAAAAAAGAAGGAAAATCCATCATCATGATCTCGGAAGAGATTCCGGAGCTCCTCGGCATGGCAGATCGGATTATCGTCATGAAGGACGGCAAAATCAACGGGGAATTTACCCGTGACCGCGCCCTGAGTGAAGAAGATCTGATCGCGAAAATGGTTTAAGGAGGCGATGAAGATGCAGAAAACGATCAACAAAGAGCAGGAACCCTCCAGGCTCCGCACGTTTCTCGGCAGTGACACCTTCAAAGGTCTGCTGCCCTTCATCGGCCTTGTCGTCATCATCGTGGTCATGAACATCCTGACGCAGGGCAAGATCCTGACGCCGAAACGCCTCAGGCTGCTGCTGTCGCAGGTCTATTATCCGATGATTGTGGCAACAGGCGTCTTCTTCGTGATGACGCTCGGCTCCATTGATTTTACGGAAGGCTCCACGCTGGGGCTTGCATCCATCGTCATCAGCAAGCTCTCTTTCTACAGCATTCCGCTGGCAATTCTCGGAGGCATCCTGACGGGGGCTGCTATCGGTGCGATCAACGGGTTTTTCCATGTAAAATTCAAGCTGCAGAGCTTTATCATCACCATCTGCACCATGTATCTGTTCCGCGGTGTCTGCGCCTATCTGACAACGGAAACCGCCGTTCCGGCAAGTGCCGGGATCAAGGCGCTGGACCAGAACTGGCTGAAAATCACCATCACGGTGGCCGTCCTGGCCGTCGCCTACTTCCTGTTCCGCTTTACGCGCATCGGCAACGACGTCAAAGCCGTCGGCTCCGGCGAAACGGCGGCAAGGTTTTCCGGCGTGAAAACGGACCGTGTAAAATTCCTGGCGTTTGTCGCGGCGGGTTCCCTGACCGGGCTTGCGGCCTTCGTCAACGTGATCAAGGTCGGCTCGATCACTTCCACAGCCGGCAACCAGCTGGAAACGCAGATCCTGATTTCTCTGGTGCTCGGCGGCCTCCCGATTACCGGCGGCGCCAAGGTGCGCTTTTCCAACATCATCGTCGGCACATTAATGTACACCGTGCTGAACAACGGCCTTGTCATGCTGGGGTTTGAATCCCAGACCCAGCAGCTGATCAAGGGCATTATCTTCCTCCTGTTTGTAGCACTCACCATTGACAGAAAAGCGCTGAAAGTTATAAAATAAAAACATCCCGACCCTGAAGGGAGCTATAACAACTTACTGAAAAAGCCGCTGAGGGTCCGCCCCCAGCGGCTTCTTTGAAAGAAGGTACTTAACGTGGCTGCAAAATGGTTGAAAAATGCTGTATTTTATGAGATTTATCCCCAGTCATTCCTGGATACCAACGGCGACGGCATCGGCGATCTGGAAGGGATTATTCAGAAACTGGATTATATCAAAAGCCTGGGATGCAATGCGCTCTGGATCAACCCCTGCTTTGACTCTCCGTTTAAAGATGCCGGATACGATGTACGCGACTACAAAAAAGTC